>JABXIA010000145.1 GCA_013373325.1 Paracoccaceae bacterium | reverse complement strand
GGCAGCTGCATGGCGGCGACGGTGTGCGCCGCGGCCAGAAGGTGGAGGAGCTCTACCGCGATATCAGAGCCTTGCGCATCTACGAGGGGGCCTCGGACGTGCAGCGGGTGGTGATTGCGCGCCAGGCGCTCGACGCCTTTCAGGGAGGGAAGTGAAATGCTGGGACCAACCGCGCACACGGACACATTCGCCCGGGACAACCTGCCGCCCATGGACCAGTGGCCGGAGTTCCTGCTGGAAGGGTTTCAGTATCCGGAGCACCTGAACGCGGCGGTCGAACTAACCGACGCGATGGTGGAAAAAGGGTTCGGCGACCATACCGCGCTGATCGGCAACGGCCGCTACCGCACCTATAAGGAGCTGGCAGACTGGACCAACCGGCTGGCGCATGTGCTGACAGAGGACCTGGGTGTGAAGCCGGGCAACCGGGTGCTGATCCGGTCTGCCAACAACCCGGCGATGGTGGCCTGCTGGCTGGCGGCGACCAAGGCGGGCGCGGTGGTGGTCAACACCATGCCGCTGCTGCGCAAGGGGGAACTGGCCAAGATCGTCGACAAGGCCGAGATCTCCCATGCGCTGTGCGACACCAGGCTGAAGGATGAACTGGTCGCCTGCGCCAAGGAATCGAAATTCCTGAAAACGGTTGTCGGCTTTGACGGCACCTCCAACCACGACGCGGAACTGGACCGGCTGGCGCTGGAAAAACCGGTTTCCTACGAGGCGGTCAAGACGGGCCGCGATGATGTGGCGCTCTTGGGGTTTACCTCCGGCACCACCGGGTCGCCCAAGGCGACGATGCACTTCCACCGCGATTTGCTGATCATTGCCGATGGCTATGCGCGCGAAGTGCTGGATGTGCAGCCGGAGGATGTGTTTGTCGGCTCACCGCCGCTGGCCTTTACCTTCGGTCTGGGCGGGCTGGCGATCTTCCCGCTGCGCTTTGGCGCTGCGGCGACGCTCTTGGAGAATGCCACGCCGCCGAACCTCATTGAGATTATTGAGAAATACAAGGCCACCGTCTGCTTCACAGCCCCGACTGCCTACCGCGTGATGCTGCGGGCGATGGAGGAGGGGGCGGATCTGTCCTCGCTGCGTGCCGCGGTTTCAGCGGGGGAAACCCTGCCTGCGCCGGTTTATCAGGAATGGATGGACAAGACCGGCAAGCCGATGCTGGACGGGATCGGTGCGACAGAGCTTTTGCATATTTTCATCACCAACCGGTTCAGCGATCACCGGCCCGCCTGCACCGGCAAACCGGTGACCGGCTACGAGGTGAAGGTGCTGGACGGTGAAGGCAACGAAGCGCCCCGCGGCGAGGCCGGGCGGCTGGCAGTCAAGGGGCCGACCGGCTGCCGATATCTGGCCGATGAGCGGCAAGGGGAATACGTGCAGGACGGCTGGAACATCACCGGCGACAGTTTCATCCGGGACGCTGACGGCTACCTGCACTTTGCGGCCCGCAACGACGACATGATCGTCTCTTCCGGCTATAATATCGCAGGCCCTGAGGTGGAAGCGGCGCTGCTGGCGCATGAGGCAGTGGCCGAATGCGCGGTGATCGGGGTGCCGGATGAGGCACGCGGCGAGATCGTGCAGGCGCATGTGGTGCTGGCCGAAGGGAATGCGCCCTCTGAAGCGCTGGTCAAGCTGCTGCAGGATCATGTGAAGGACACCATCGCGCCCTATAAGTATCCGCGGTCCGTGGTGTTCACGCAGGCGCTGCCGAAGACTGAGACCGGCAAGATCCAGCGCTTCAAGCTGAAGGCCTGAGGTTCCGGGATCAGCGGCGGGGCCGCTTTGCCGGCCCCGCGGTCCTACTTGCTGCGCAGCGCAGCCGGGTCCTGCTGCAGGAACCAGTCATAGGTGCCGGCGATCCCGTCTTCGAGGGGGATAGAGGCGGTCCAGCCGAGGCGCGAGAGGCGTGACACATCGGTCAGCTTCTGCATCGTGCCGTCCGGCTTGGACCGGTCAAAGACGAGGCGGCCCTGAAAACCGGTGATGCGCGCGATCATCTCTGCAAGAGAGCGGATTTCCAAGGACTGGCCAGTGCCGACATTGATGTGCGAGAGCATCGGGCTGGTTTCCCGCTGGTAGATTTCCGCGGGCAGGTCCATCACGAACAGCGAAGCCGCGGCCATGTCGTCGACATGCAGAAACTCGCGCTGCGGGGTGCCGCTGCCCCAGATCACCACTTCCTTGCGGCTGTCGCGCACTGCCTCGTGAAAGCGGCGGATCAGCGCGGGCAGCACATGCGAGTTTTCCGGGTGGAAGTTGTCGCCGGGGCCGTAAAGATTGGTCGGCATCACAGACCGGTAGTCGGTACCGTACTGGCGGTTATAGCTTTCACACAGCTTGATGCCCGCGATCTTGGCGATCGCATAGGGCTCATTCGTCGGCTCCAGCGGGCCGGACAGAAGCTGATCCTCCCGGATCGGCGGTGCCGCCTCCCTGGGGTAGATGCACGACGATCCCAGCTGCAGGAGGCTGTGCACGCCGGCCGCATAGGCTGCGTGGATCACATTGCACTGGATCATCAGGTTTTCGTAGATGAACTGCGCGGGGTAGGTGTTGTTGGCATGAATGCCGCCAACCCTTGCGGCTGCCAGAATGACCCGGTCCGGCCGCTCTGCCTGCATGAAGCGGGACACGGCCTGCTGATCGGTCAGATCCAGTTCGGCTGAGCTGCGGGTGAGCAGCTCCAGCGGTTCGCCGTTGGCCTGGCGTGCGGCGAGCCGGCGCAGGATTGCACTGCCCACCATGCCACGGTGACCCGCCACAAAGATCTTCATGCGCTCAGTCCTCCAGAGAGACCGGCATCTCGTAGCCGTGCTCCTTGAGCAGCGCATGCCGGCGGGCGGTATGCAAGTCCTCTGCAATCATTTCCGCGCACATCTCTTTCACTGTGATCTCCGGCACCCAGCCGAGTTTTTCCTTGGCCTTGGTTGGATCCCCCAGCAGCGTTTCCACCTCTGCCGGGCGGAAATAGCGTGGGTCGATACGCATCACCACGTCGCCGGGTCTGAGCGCCGGGGCCTGGTCGCCTTCGATGGCGGCAACGGTGGCGATTTCATCAACGCCGGTGCCGGAAAACTCCAGCATGATTCCCAGTTCGGCGGCCGCCCATTGGATGAACTGGCGCACGGTGTACTGCTGGCCGGTTGCGATGACAAAATCATCGGCGGCCTCCTGCTGCAGCATCATCCACTGCATCCGCACATAGTCGCGCGCATGGCCCCAGTCGCGCAGCGCGTGGATATTGCCCATGTAGAGGCAGGGCTCCAGCCCTTGCGCGATATTGGCGAGGCCGCGGGTGATCTTGCGGGTGACAAAGGTTTCGCCGCGGCGGGGACTCTCGTGGTTGAACAGGATACCGTTGCAGGCATACATGCCATAGGCCTCGCGGTAGTTCACTGTGATCCAGTAGGAATAGAGCTTGGCCACCGCGTAAGGCGAACGCGGGTAGAACGGTGTGGTCTCGCGCTGCGGGGTTTCCTGTACCAGGCCGTAGAGTTCCGAAGTCGAGGCCTGGTAGAAACGGGTTGTTTTCTCCAGGCCGAGGAACCGGATCGCCTCCAGAAGGCGCAGGGTGCCGATACCGTCCACATCCGCAGTGTATTCCGGCGCCTCAAAGGAAACCGCCACATGGCTCTGCGCGCCGAGGTTATAGACCTCGTCCGGTTCAACCTCGCGCATGATGCGGGTCAGGTTGGAGGTGTCGGTCAGATCCCCATAGTGCAGCTTGAACCGGGCATGATCGGTATGCGGGTCCTGGTAGATGTGGTCGATCCGCTGCGTGTTGAACGACGAGGCGCGGCGTTTGATGCCGTGCACCTCATAGCCTTTTTCCAGCAGCAGTTCCGCAAGATAGGAGCCGTCTTGTCCGGTGACGCCTGTGATCAGAGCTTTCTTCATAGCGTGTTCTCCGCCGTGTTCTGTGAGGGAGCCAAATGGGGGCTCGTGTTTGTCAGGCTGAGGCCGGCTGCATGTCCTTGGGCCGGGCCACCGACGCAAAGACAGATGCAACCCGGCTGGCGTCAGCGCGGCTCAGGTTGTGGTGGTTGGGCAGGTAGATGCCGTACTCATGCACCAGATCCGCGTTGGGCAGGATCTGTTCGCCGTATTCCCGCACCCAAAAGGGATGGCGGGCGATATTACCGCAGATCAGCGGCCGGCATTCGATCTGATGCGCCTTCAGCGTCTCGAAAACCTCCATCCGGTTCTCGACCAGCGTGCCGTAGGCAAAGGACGACAGAAGCCCGGTATCGCTTGTCTGCTTGTAAAAGCCGGTCAGTGCTTCGGCGTAGCAGTCGAAATTCTGCGCCCGGACGCTGCAAATGCTGTCCAGTTTCTTCAGCTGCATCCGCCCGATGAAGGCCTGCAGGTCGGTGGAGCGCAGATTGAAGCCGGCATGGTAGAAAGTGTAGAAATTGCGGAATTCGTCGATTTTGTGCTGGCTTTTCAGACGCTCGCGGCGCTGCGGGTCCAGGTCCCGGCTCCAGCCATGGGAGCGCAGCGACAGCATCACCTGATGCAGTTCCGGGTCGTCGGTCACGACCATGCCGCCTTCGATGGTGGAAATGTGGTGGCCGTAATAAAAGGAGAAACTGCCCGCCGCGCCGTGGCAGCCCAGCTTGCGTTCTCCGTATGTCGATCCCAGCGCCTCGCAGCTGTCTTCCAGCAGCAGGATGCCGTAGCGGTCGCAGATCGCCTGGATTTCCTTCATGTGGTTGGCGTGGCCCAGCACATGCACCAGAATGAGCATCGACGGCGCCTCGGTCCGGCAGAGCTCCTCCAGGTGATTGAGGTCGAGGCCCAGATTGTCCGGGTCGCAATCGCAAAGCCGCACGTCAAAGCCGAGCTGCATCAGCGGCGACACCGTGGTGACCCAGCTTACGGCGGGAGCGATCACCTTGTTATTGCGCAAGCGGCCCGCTTCCTTGGCGGCATAGATCATCAGCAGGTTGGCCGAAGAGCCGGAATTGACGAACACCGCGTGGTTGCAGCCCATCCAGTCCGCGAACTCGCGTTCGAATTCCACTGTCAGCTTGTCCTTGGTCAGCCGGTTTCCAGCCAGCATCCAGTCCGCGGTGGCCTCCAGCTCAGCCTGCGAGATGGTGTCTTCGGCCAGGGTCACCGGTTTGGGGGAATGCATGTTCATGCGCGCGCCTCCCGCACTGCCTGCATGGCCTTCAGCTCGACGTAATAGTGGCGCACCTCGTTATAGGCGGCGGCGATGTTTGCCTTCTTCTGCTGGTCCTTGAAGGCATCGATGGTGATGCTGCCGTCATGGGCGCGGAAGCTGGCCAGCGGCTCCTTGACGAAACCGACCTTGGGGTAGCGCAGCATCGACAAGAGCGAGGCAAAGATGTCGGGGCCAACACCATGGTATTCATGGCCCTGCAGCGGCAGGCGGCCCTGGTAGAGCGCGTCGATCAGGATTTGGCGGCGGAAAACCGCGGCTCCTGGAGAAATCAGCGACCCGACGATCTTCTCTTCCGCCAGGCGGTTTTCAAAGATGCCAGTATCAGGCAGCCAGTCGAGGAACTGGGTCATCATCTGGTTGCCGGTTGCATCATCGACGACCTCCGCGCCGGTGAAGGCAAAGCCGACGTCTCCCTTCAGCAGGTCTGCGCATTTCTCGATGAAGGTCGGGTGGATCCAGTCGTCGTCATATTGAAGGTGGATATAGTCGCCGGTGGCGTGCAGCACGCCCTCAAGCCAGCAGAAATGCGGGCCGAAGTCGCGTTCGCGGCGCACATAGGTGATCCTGCCGCCATAGCCTGCCGCCACCTCCGGCGTGTTGTCGGTGGAGCCGTGATCCACCACGATCACCTCGCAGGGGTGGGTTTGCGCCAGCGCACTGTCGATGGCCTTCGGCAGCATCTCCGCCCGGTTGAAGGTCGGGATAACGATGGAAATCTGTTCAGGCATTACATTCTCCAAGAATTTCGCGGAGGCGCGAGACATCGGCCACCAGGTTGTTGCTTTGCCCCAGGGGAGTGATCTTGAGCGGGAACGGTGCCAGCGACTGGGCAAAGCCGGCAACCGTGATGGGCTTGCCGGAGGCCACGTTCACCACGCCCTCCGCATCTGACAGCGCCAGCCGCACCAGGTAGCGGGCCGCGTCGCGTGCGGTCAGGAAATCGCGCAGGCCCTCCGCGCCATAGAGTTCAAAGGCGGCCTCAGGGTCGGCCCCAGCAAACCGATTTTCCAGCGAGGGCCGCAGGTAGCTGCCGGTCTGTTCCGGGTCATGGATCGAAAACAGCCGGCCGATGCAGAGGGACCGACCCGCGGCCGCGCAGATTTCCAGCGCGGCCTGTTCAGCCATCAGCTTGCTCTGCCCGTAGATGGTGACGGGCGTGGTTTCCGCTGTTTCCGCGATCGGGGCGTCCTGGCTGGCGTAGACATGGCTGGAAGAGCACAAAAGCATCCGGGCAGAGGAGCCCGCCAGGGCCGACAGCAGGTTCATCGTGCCGCCCGCATTGACCGCGTACGCCTTGGCCGGGTCTGCATTGACCTGTGCAACCGGCACCATTGCTGCCAGGTGAATGACCAGGTCCAGCGGCCCGGCTGCCGCTATGGCTGCAACGGTTTCAGAGAGGTTCGTCAGGTCCGCAGTGTTGCGGATCACCTTGGCTCCGGGTGCAAGCTCCGCCAGAGCCTTAAGCGCATGGCGCCCGACAATTCCGCCGCTGCCCGTGATATAAATCTTCGCAGCCATTGTTATTCTGCAGCAACCTGTTGCGCGGGCAGGCCAAAAATCTTGCGGTAGCGGGCCTCAAACTCGGCACTTGCCTTCTCAATCTTGTTGAGCGGATGCTTCTTGGCAGGGGCCTGGAGCTTGCCATGCCATGAGAAATCGCCGGTCAGCACAGCGTCGGCAAAGGACCGAGTGCTCAGCCCGTGCGATTTGAGCAGTTCATTGTCCTTGTGCGGCCGGAACTCGGCCTGCGCGTTCGGGTCTGAATAATAGCGCCCGATGATCCTGGGCAGCCGGGTCAGTTTCAGCTGCTTGTCTTTCAGGACTTTCCAGAAGATGGCATCGCCGATCGAAAGGACCGGTTCACCGTTGCTGAAGTAAGTGGGATACCATTTGCCCACCATCTCCAGGTCCCACATGGTTCCGGCGCCATAGGTGCCGCGCTCGCCGGACCCGCTGCCCAGCCGCAATCCTTCGCAGGGGCGGGGCGGCCAGTCTGCCGCGAATTGCGTATCCGTGTAGCCGGTTACCGGGAAATCCCGGGCAAGGTGCCCGCGGTCGAAGGAAATCAGCCAGTCCCCCCCGATCAGGGCGGACTTGGTCACCATCGCGGTTTCCGCGAGTTCCTGAGCGGCGCCTGTGGCCAGCCGGTCGTCCATGTTGAGGTTCATGACGTACCGGGTGCGGGCCAGCGCGGCCCCTGCGGCCCAAGCCTCGTAGATGGTCAGCGGTTCTGAAAAGGAGTGCCAGGGTGCCTTAAGCCAGTCCGGTGCCTGATCGCCGTTGTCGAAGATGTAGCAGGGCTCAACCGGGATGGACTGCGCTTTCAGATTCTCCCAATGCGAACGCAGCAGTTCCAGCTTGTCTTCCTGTTTGTGCCAGACAGCGCAGAATACGGTCACCAGCGGGCGGGTCTCCTGACCGGAGTCCGGCTGGTTGTGCGATTCAAAGTACATTCGGCGGATTCTCCAGAACCGGGGTGTTGAGGCTTCTCCTCATTGACTCCCCGGATACCCGGCAAAAAATAATTTTAGGTTAAGTGGAGTGACCTGCCCTCCGCAGAGTCCGCGGTTATTAGTTCGCCCTCGGCCAAAATCTTCTTGAGCATGGCGTTCTCGACCTCCAGAGCCTTCAGCCTCTTGGCCTCGGACACTTCCATGCCGCCATACTTCGAACGCCATTTGCAGAAAGTGCCATCGCCCCCTCTCGGGACATTGCTGTGCAATGCCCTGCCGGGCGGTGGATGCCGTGCTTGCGGCACAACTCTTTCGCGCCCAGCCCGGCCTGATGCTCTTTCAGAATGCCTATGATCTGCTCTTCGCCGAACCGGCTACTCTTCATCGTCTGTCTCCTCAATTGGAGAACAGGCTAACTTCAAATCGCGGACTTTTCAGGGCAGCACGTCAGTATGACCTGCCCCCCGCAAAATCCCTCACCATGAAGTAGAGTCTGCCCAACCTATGCGGCGCAAGGCGTCGCGTTCCGCGGCGTTGCGGTCGAGGAAGGCCTGGATCAGTCGCTCTGTGCGCCGCGGCCACCATGCGGGCAGCAGCGACAGGTTGAAGGCCCACATCAAAAAGCGGTCAAACCAGCTGTAAGGTGGCTGCTGTGCCAGCGCATCACACCAGTCAGGCCGGTTGTGGCTGGTGAGAAAATCGCTGATCGCATAGGCGATCTGGCTGTTCTGGCCTTCATGGCTGGGGGGGAAGACGCCAAGCGCCCAGCGTTCCTTCCAGCTTTGGCGGTGGTGGTGGCGCAGACGGACCACCAACGGGCCAAAGCCCATCAGCTGCGGATTG
>JABXIA010000257.1 GCA_013373325.1 Paracoccaceae bacterium | reverse complement strand
GGGCTTCGCCATCGAAAACCTGAGGGATGATGCGATGAAGGCACGGGTGCATGTGATGCTGAAGAACGGGGTTCTGGATCCGCAGGGCGAGGCTGTGCGCCACGCTCTGGGGGCTCTGGGCTTTGACAAGGTCGAAGGCGTGCGTCAGGGCAAGGTGATTGACCTGGATCTGGCCGAAGGCGCCACCGAGGCCGATGTGACCGCGATGTGCGAGAAGCTGCTGGCCAACACCGTTATCGAATCCTACAGCATCGAGATGGCCTGATGAAGGCGGCGGTTGTTGTTTTCCCGGGTTCGAACTGCGACCGCGACCTGGCGGTGGCGTTTGAACAGGCCGGTTTCGACGTTTCGATGGTCTGGCACAAGGACAGCGCGCTGCCCGAAGGCGTGGATATCGTGGGTGTGCCGGGCGGGTTCTCCTATGGCGATTACCTGCGCTGCGGCGCCATCGCAGCGCAGTCTCCGATCTGCAAGGCAGTGATTGAGCATGCGGATCGCGGCGGCTATGCCATCGGCGTCTGCAACGGCTTTCAGATCCTGACGGAGACCGGCGTGCTGCCGGGCGCGCTGTTGCGCAACGCAGGGCTGAAGTACATCTGCCGCACCGTGAACCTGAAGGTAGCGACCTCCGATAGCGTCTTTACCCAAGGGTATAACGCGGGTGATGTGATCGGTGTGCCGATTGCCCACCACGACGGCAATTACTTTGCTGATGCAGAGACCGTTAAGGCGCTGCAGGACGAGGACCGCGTGGCCTTCACCTATGAAGAAAACCCCAACGGTTCCGTTGCGGACATCGCGGGCATCCTGTCGGAAAACCGCCGTGTTCTTGGTATGATGCCGCACCCGGAACGGGCCGCGGACGAGGGCCACGGCGGCACCGACGGCGCGGCAGTCTTCCGCGCATTGGCGGGGATGGTCACCGCTGCGTGACTTGAGGATATGCCGTGGCGGTCATAGGGTATCTTTATGACCGCCACGCGCTCTGATGAGACCAAAAACAAGTCCAAGTCCGGGTCCCGCACGATTTCTTGGCGGGCGCGGCTTGCGCTTGTTCTGTTCATGGCTGTGGCTGCAGTCACGGTCTGGACCACCAACCGGGCGCTGACCCACCGGTTCACCGAAAGCACCCGCAACCGCGCTGAGCTGCGGCTGGCGCTGTACTCCGGTAACCTGCTGAGCGAGCTGCGCCAGCACGCCATCGTGCCGCAGCTTCTGGCCCGTGACCAAACTTTGATCTCTGCGCTTCAGTCCAGTGATTTTTCCCTGTCGACCCAGCGGCTGATTTCCTTTGTCGATGAAATCGGCGCAGCCTCAATCATGCTGCTGGCGCAGGACGGGCGCACGGTGGCGGCGACCGATCGCAACCGGCTGGGGGAAAGCCACCGCAACGCGGCTTATTTCGTTGATGCGGTGCGCGCCAAGTCGACTGTGTTTTCGGTCATTCCGCGGGAGGTAGGGGGCTACCGGTTCACCTACTCCCGGCGTGTGATTGATGCGACCGGGGTGCTTGGCGCGATTGTTGTCGAGGTCGACCTGCAGAAGTTTGAACGCGCCTGGGCCGGAATCTCGGATGCGGTGCTGGTCACTGACAGCACCGGTAACATCATTCTGGCGACCGAGGCGCGCTGGCGCGGGCTGAAGGAAGATGATGCGCTGACGCTGCAGACGCCCGAAGGCGCGATACAGCGGGCGATCCGTGCCACCACTGACTGGACGGCGCTCCCGCCGGATGCCTACCTGCAAGGCGAAGCCGTGATGCGGCTGGAGACGCGGGTGCCGTTCCAGGGCTGGCGCATGGCGACCTTCACCACCTATTCCTCTGTCCGGGAGCGTGTGAATGCGGTGCTGGCGCTGGAGATCATGGGATTCGCCATCCTTCTGGCGCTTGCGTTCTATTTCCTGAGCCGTAAGACCGCGCTGCGCATGGCGCTGTTCCAGCGCGAGTCGGCAGAGCTTCGCGTATTGAACGCTCGCCTTCAGCGGGAAATCGCCGAGCGTGAACGCATGCAAAAGACCCTTGCCGTGGCGGAGCAAAGCCTGGCTCAGAGCTCAAAACTGGCGGCTTTGGGCGAGATGTCGGCAGCTGTCAGCCACGAGCTGAACCAGCCGCTTGCGGCGATGAAAACCTATCTGGCCGGTGCGCGGCTGCTGCTGAACCGGAACCGTCCGGACGAGGCGCTGGCCTCCTTCGGGCGCATCGACGATCTGATCGAGCGGATGGGCGCAATCACACGGCAGCTGAAATCCTACGCGCGCAAGGGCGGCGACGCGTTCAGCCCTGTAAACTTGGGCGATGCGCTGGCCTCCAGCCTGTCGATGATGGAGCCGCAGCTGCGCCAGCGCCATGTGAAAATAACCCGCATCCTGCCGGAAGAACCTGTTATGGTAATGGGCGACCGGATGCGGCTGGAACAGGTGATGGTCAACCTCTTGCGCAACGCCCTGGACGCCACCAAATCAGTGGCAGATCCTGAGGTGGAAATCCTGCTGGCAGCGGGTGAGACAGCAACCCTGTCGGTGCGTGACAACGGGATGGGTATCAAGGACTTCGACAATCTGTTTGAGCCTTTTTACACCACCAAGCAGCCCGGCGACGGGGTTGGATTGGGGCTTGCCATCTCCTCGGGGATCGTCAACGACCTTGGGGGACGGCTGACCGCCCGCAACGGGCAGAACGGCGGTGCGGTCTTTGAAATGCAATTGCCGGTCCTGGTGGACGGTATCGAAGCTGCCGAATAGGCGGCGCGGAGTGATTAGGAGTGAACGCGCATGGCCCAGGCTATGAAAATCGCGATCGTGGACGACGAACAGGATATGCGGCAGTCGATCAGCCAGTGGCTGGCGCTGTCTGGCTATGACACGGAGACCTTCTCCAGCGCCGAGGAGGCGCTGAAGGTGCTGGGCCCGGATTACCCGGGCATCGTGATCTCCGATATCAAGATGCCGGGCATGGACGGCATGCAGTTTCTG
>JABXIA010000406.1 GCA_013373325.1 Paracoccaceae bacterium | reverse complement strand
CGCGGCGCCCGGCCCAACTGGCGAGCAGGCATCTGTGATGCCTGCCTGGCAGGCAGGAGCGTTGCTTTCAAATGCGATGCAGTGTCCTGCCTCTATCGGTGCCGGGCCAGGAACCGGTCAAGTTCCCGCTGTTCGGGGCTGGTGCCGGTGAAAACTTTGATCCAGCCTGGCATCAGCGAAATCCGGTATTCCGTGCTTTCGTGTACCTGCATCGAGATATAGCCGATCTGGGTGTAGATCATGGCCCGCGCCCGGATCAGCGCGTCCGCCTGCGGATAGCCAAAGCGGATGAACATTTTTGTCATGGCTTGCTCGCGCTGGGAGTCGGCCAGGTCCAGCCGTTCCTGCAGACTGCTGTCGTTGCGCGCCCAGTTGCGGATCGCCAGATCCAGCCGTGCATCAAACAGGCCCGGGTCGATCCAGCAGTCGAACAGATTGAACATCGCCTCGGCAATGCTCTCGGCATAGGCCTCGCTGCGGGCCACCAGATTACCAGTATTCCGCTCCTCCCAGCGCCGCACCATCGCTTCCAGCAACTCTTCGCGGTCCTTGAAGTGCCAGTAGAAACTGGTGCGCGACACGCCCAGCCGTTTGGCCAGCGGCATCACCTTCACCGCTTCCACTCCGCTATCGGTCAGCACCTCATAGGCGGCCGCCAGCCAATCCTCTTCGCTCAGCCGCGGGCGGGCAATGTCCTGTGTGTCCATGTGCCAGCCATAGCAGCGGGGCGGGGCAAGCGCAACTTTTCTTGACAGGTGTGGTTGTTTTGTCGACATATGTGTCAAGGGCGGTGTGAGACTCGCCGCCAAGCCAAAACGTCGTGTCAGGAGACGCTCATGTCCAAGGATCCGCTGCTGCAGCCCTACCAGCTGAAGCATCTGACGCTTCGCAACCGGATCATGACCACCAGCCATGAGCCTGCCTATCCGGAAGATGGCATGCCAAAGGAGCGCTATGCTGCCTATCACGCGGAGCGGGCCAAGGCGGGTGTGGCGCTGACCATGACAGCCGGATCCGCTGCGGTCAGCCGCGACAGCCCGCCGGTGTTCAACAATATCCTGGCTTATAAGGATGAGGTGGTGCCCTGGATCCGCAGCCTGACCGACCAGGTGCATGAGCACGGCGCGGCAGTCATGATCCAGCTCACCCACCTGGGCCGCCGCACCGGCTGGAACAAGGGCGACTGGCTGCCGTCCGTCAGCTCCTCACGCCATCGCGAGCCCGCGCACCGGTCTTTCCCGAAACTGGCCGAGGACTGGGACATCACCCGCATCATCTCCGACTTCGCCGACGCGGCGGAGCGGATGAAGGAGGGCGGCGTGGACGGGATCGAACTGCAGGTCTACGGCCATTTGCTGGATCAGTTCTGGTCGCCGCTGACCAATGATCTGGACGGGCCTTACGGCGGCCAGACGCTGGACAGCCGGATGAAGTTTCCGATGGATGTGCTGCTGGCGGTGCGGGAGCGGGTAGGCAGTGAATTCATCGTCGGTCTGCGCTATACGGCGGATGAGGCGGAAGAGGGCGGGATCAGCCCTGAGGAAGGGATCGAAATCTCCAAGCGTCTGGCGGACAGCGGCATGGTGGATTTCCTCAACGTGATCCGAGGCCGCATCCACACCGATCCGGCAATGACGGACGTGATTCCGGTGCAAGGAATGAAGTCGGCGCCGCATCTGGATTTTGCCGGAGAGGTGAAGAAGGTAACTGGAATGCCAACATTTCATGCCGCCCGCATCCCCGACGTGGCCACTGCACGCCATGCGGTGGCAAGCGGGTTGCTGGACATGGTTGGCATGACCCGCGCCCATATGGCAGACCCTCATATCGTCAAAAAGATCAAGGAAGGGCGGGAGGACGACATCCGCCCCTGCGTCGGTGCTACCTATTGCCTGGACCGGATCTATCAGGCGGGGGAAGCGCTGTGCATCCACAATGCGGCCACCGGCCGTGAACTCACGATGCCGCATCAGATCACTCCGGCCGAGACACGCAAGAAAGTGGTGATCGTCGGTGCGGGTCCAGGCGGGCTGGAAGCCGCGCGGGTGGCGGCTGAGCGCGGCCATGAGGTGACTGTGTTTGAGGCGGCCGCGGAGCCTGGTGGCCAGGTCCGGCTGACCGCGCAAAACCCGCGCCGGGCGGAGATGATCGGCATCATCGACTGGCGCATGGCGCAATGCGCGGCCCGGGACGTGGCGTTCCGGTTCAATACCTGGGCTGAGGCCGAGGATGTGATTGCGCTTGATCCGGACACCGTCATCGTGGCGACCGGCGGAATGCCCTGCATGATGCTGCACGAAACCGGCAGTGAACTGACCCATGCGGTCTCCAGCTGGGACATCATCTCAGGCGATGTGAAGCCGGCCGGGCATGTGCTGATCTATGACGAAAGCGGCGACCACCCCGGGCTGATGGCCGCGGAAGCCGCCGCACGCGCGGGGTCGAGGGTGGAGATCATGACCCCTGACCGCAGCTTTGCCCCGGAAGTAATGGGGATGAACCTGGTGCCCTACATGCGGGCGCTCCAGGATAAGGATGTGACCTTTACGGTTGCCCGCCGTCTGCAAGGTATCGTGCGCAACGGCAACAGGCTGACCGCGTCCATCGGAACAGACTACAGCAGCCATTCCTATGAGGCGGACTATGATCAGGTGGTCCTGAACTACGGGACCCTGCCGCTGGACGACCTCTATTTCGCGCTCAAGGAAGCGTCCGCCAACCGGGGCGAGGTGGATCACGGCGCCCTGGTCAGCGGCCGGCCTCAAATGATCCGTTCCAATCCTGCGGGCCGGTTCCAGCTGTTCCGTATCGGCGATGCGGTTTCCGCACGCAACACCCATGCGGCGATCTATGATGCGCTGCGGCTGATGAAGGAGGTCTGATATGCGTCTGGGTTTCTTGGGGTGCGGCACCATTGCCTCGGCTGTCGTGCGCGGCCTGGCGGGCAAGGGCCACCGGATCACCGTCTCGGAGCGAAGCGCGGCGCTGTCTTCGGCGCTTGCCGGGGCGTTCGGCGACGTGACAGTTGCTGGAAACCAGGCAGTGATTGATGCCAGCGAGGTGGTCTTCCTCGGGCTGATGGCGGACGCCGCGGGGGCAATCCTGAACGGCCTGAGCTTCCGGGAGGATCAGCAGGTGGTCTCCTTCATGGCTGGGGCGGATCTGGAACAAGTTGCAGACTGGGTTGCGCCGGCCAGGGCGGCAGCGGTGATGATGCCTTTTCCGGGCATCGCGCAGGGCGGCTCCCCGGTCATGGCATTCGGGGATACCGCGCTGCTTGGCCGGATATTCGAGCCGGACAACACGGTCTTTGCTGTCCGGGACAGCAGCGAACTGACGGCTTACTTGTCGGCACAGGCGGTAATGTCGCCCGCGGTGCGCCTGGTCGCGGACGCGGCGGACTGGCTGGGGCAGCGGGTGTCGGATCCTGCGCAAGGGGAGGCTTTCTTGCGGATGCTTGTATCTACCAGCCTTCAGGCCTCGGGCTGCAAGGAGTTGATCGAGGCGCTGAATACGCCTGGGGGCTATAACCAGCGGCTGCGGATGCATATGGAGCAGGCGGGTATGCGCAGAAGTCTGTCGGAAGGCTTGGATGATCTTGCGGGCTGAGCGAATTGCCTGAGACTTTACTGGCGGCCGGTGGGCCGCACTTTTACTGACTACGGCGCCCCTTTGGGGATCGGCCTGCACTTGCTGGGCGGCTTTGACCGGAAAGGAGCGGCGCGGGACAGGGTTATTCGGTTCTGAATTTTCTGGTTCTGGCATTGGTTCTGTGGGTAAGTGTCGCGAGTCTGTGGGTAAGTGGTTTTTTGGGGGGGGCTGGTGTGGTTTGGGCGGTCCGGGGTTTGATCGGGCGTTGTTTATTGGGTCAGTGTTTCTGACTTTGTTGTGTTGTAAGTTATTGATATTGTTTGTTTTGTGATTTTTCTTTT
>JABXIA010000185.1 GCA_013373325.1 Paracoccaceae bacterium | reverse complement strand
GAGCAATTTGAGGGCTCCGCGCCCGGCGCGCTTGCCAAGCCCGAAACCGACGACTGCCAAAATCAAACCCGCAGTCTCTCGTCATGAACGAGGGAACAGTGGGGGCAGGTCTCCGGCAATTTTTCTATCGTGTCACCAGCCCGTCATCGCAACAGAGCCGGAAAAGTCCAGCTTCAGCCCGCCCAAGGTTGGGGATCAGAGCGGTTATCAAATATGTGAAACTCGCATGAGAACTGTTCACTCACAACTTTCCGTTCAGGGCCGAATTCATGAAGCTGAGCGAAAAGAAAACGTCTCTATGGCCCGTTACTCTCTGCGACTAAATTCCAGGAAGTCCACGCAAATGCCAGCCGCCGCGGCCTGCAGAAGCCGCGCTCCGTCCTCCGGATTGGCTAGGGCGGAATGCGAGCCGACCCGACCGTCCGGGAACTCAGCCCGGTGCGCATCCGGAGGGCCGTGACGGTCGCCTGCATGAGCCTTTATATACTCTGCACTCAGTTTGCGCGGTGGCGTGGCAGCCTCATTTGCTGGAAGTTCGCCCAGCAAAGCCTGAGTTATAGCGACCTCAGATGGGGTTGCATGCATACCCTCCCAATCACCATACAGTGTTCTGCGCAGTTCATTGACTTCCTGCGGTTCCCACCAACTTTGGACAACCACCTGCCCTGGGGGCAGCTCTTGAGCAGCCCTCTTCAAAGGCTCCACGTTGGCACCGTGGCCGTTGACCACGAATACTCCCCGGAAACCTTGCGAAAGAAGCCCGCGGAACACGGCTGTTGCGTGGGCTTGAAACAAGTCTTCCGGCATTGAGACTGTGCCTGGAAAAGCAGTATTGAAGGGCGCTGGCGTATAGGCCAGCGGCGGCGCCACAATCGCATCACACAGTTCTGCCGCACGCAGCGCCACCGCTTCTGCGCAGATCGTGTCTGTACCGATTATGCCCATCGGCCCGTGCTGCTCGGTCGATCCCACTGGCACCATCACCGCCGCACCGCGTTCCAAATGCGCCTCCACCTGCTGCCAGGTCATATGGGCAAGCTGCATGCCGGTCTCCTGTCTTTTGCCTACGGTCTGCTTTTCCTTTGCGCGCGCGCGGCATAGTCTGAGGCCATGGAAGATTCATCGCCTACTGAAATCGAAAAACCCGCGCTGGACCAGATGGTCGGTGCCGCGGTCAAAGCCCACCGGATGCTGGCCGGGTTGACGCTGGCCAGCCTGTCGGAACGCGCGGGCGTCTCCACCGCGATGATCTCCAAGATCGAGCGCGGCCAGGTTTCTGCCTCGCTCTCCACACTGGAGGCATTGGCCGCTGCCATCGGCGCGCCGCTGATCAACTTCTTTGCCGGCACTGTAGAGCATTCCGACGTTTCCTTTGTCGCCGCGGGCGAAGGCATGACCGTGCAGCGACTGGGCAGCGGTTTTGGCCATACCTACAAGATGATCGGCCGCGCCGAGGGCAGCCACGTCAGCTTCGAGAGCTTTTCCGTAACCCTGGAACGGCCACTGAAACCGCGCCCGCTCTACCGCCACCGCGGGCTGGAGTTCATGCATATCACCAGCGGCGAAATGGTGTTTCAATGCGGCGATGCCACCTATGAGATGAAGCCCGGCGACAGCATCAGCTTTGATTCCAGCAACGCCCATGGGCCTGTGGAGCTGAAAACGGACAAGGTCAGTTTCATCACCATGGTCACCAAGCCCGAATCCAGCGAGGTTTGACGCAGCCGCCAGGGCGGCTGCGCAGCAGGCTCACAGCCCCCATTTCTCGCGGTTGGCCTCAAAGAAACCGGTGGCTTTCTTCACCTTGACCCAGTTGTTGACGTAGTTGATCCAGACTTGATCATCCTGCGGCAGCAGCATCGCAATCGGCGACGGTGCGCGCGGGCCTGTGTCCGGAACGCGTGTCACCGGGAATTTCGCCTCCAGGGTGGAGCCTTCGATGTTGGAGGTGATGAACACATCCGCCCGGCCTGCCAGCACTTCCTGGAAGCCGCGCGCAGGCGCCTCGACAACCTTGATGTCCGCATCCGGGAACCACTCGCGCGCCAGTTTCTCGAAGGTGGTGCCCAGCGTGGTGGCGACCTTCACCCCCGGCTGGTTGATCGAGTCATAGCCCGAGAAATTCCCCGCCTTGTCCTTGGTGGTGAAGGGGAAGATCTCCACCGCGATATAGCTGTCGGAGAAGCCTGCAACCTTCATCCGCGGCGGCGAGATCGAGGCCGAGCCGGTGAGATGATACTTGCCTGCAACCACGCCGTTCACCAGGGTTTTCCAATCGGTGGGCACAAATTCAACCTCGACGCCAAGGTCCTTGGCAAGTTCGGCCATGATATCGATGTCATAACCCTTGTAGCTGTTGGTCGCCGGGTCGCGCAGGGTCATCGGGTTCCAGTCGCCGGTGGTGCCGACCTTCAGCACGCCAGTGTCCAGAATTTCGTTCAGGGCCGACTGCGCCTGTGCAGCCCCTGCTAGTGCCACTGTTACCGCCGCGGCCGCTACAGCTTTCAGAATTCGTTTCATCGGTACCTCCCGTTGGTGCGTTTTTGGTTGCCTAGGAAAAGAAGCAGATTTGATACTTGATTTAACGGCAAGCGGGCAGTTAACCTCAAGAAAAATTTTTCTTGGGAAGAAAAAATGCCCGGAAATACTCAGCCAAACCCAGATACGGCGCCGGAAGCGGCCATCGAACTCGCCGGTGTCAACAAGTGGTATGGCACGTTTCATGTGCTGAAGGACATCAACCTGTCGGTTCAATCCGGTGAGAAGGTTGTGATCTGCGGACCCTCCGGTTCCGGCAAATCCACCGTTGTGCGCTGCATCAACCGGCTGGAAGAACATCAGAAGGGCACTATCCGCGTCGACGGGATCGAGCTGACCAATGACCCGCAATCCGTGGCCGCGATCCGCTCGGAGGTCGGCATGGTGTTCCAGCAGTTTAACTTGTTCCCCCATTTGACGGTTCTGGAAAACCTGACACTGGGGCCCATCAAGGCGCGCGGTATGTCCAAGGCGGAGGCCGAAGCCAAGGCAATGCACTACCTGGAGCGGGTCCACATCCCGGACCAGGCCCATAAACGTCCAGGCCAGCTGTCCGGCGGTCAGCAGCAGCGGGTGGCGATTGCGCGTTCGCTTTGCATGGAGCCCAAGGTTCTGCTGTTTGATGAGCCAACGTCCGCCCTGGACCCGGAGATGATCTCCGAAGTGCTGGATGTGATGGTGGAACTGGCTGAGGAAGGCATGACCATGGTGGTTGTGACCCATGAGATGGGTTTTGCCCGCAAGGTGGCCGACCAAATGGTGTTTATGGACGCAGGCGAAATCGTCGAACAGGGCCCGCCAGAGGAATTCTTTGGCTCGCCGCGTTCGCCGCGCTGCCAGAAATTCCTGTCGCAGATCCTGCAGCACTGACCAAAGGGGCACCCGCATGAACAAGACCCTGATCCTTCTGCTGCCGCTGCTGGCGCTTGCAGGCTGTTCCAGCTCCTCGACCTGGGGCTGGTATGTCATCAACCCGCTGACTCCCAGCGGCTGGGTGAACGTGAAATTCCTGATATCCGGCATGGGCGACACCATCCTGATCTCGGTGATTGCTGCCGCGGCTTCAATCATTCTGGGCCTGATCGTCGCCCTGCCCGGCCTTGCCAAAAGCCGCGGATGGCGGATGGTGAACCGCATCTACGTGGAATTCATCCGCTCGATCCCGCTCTTGCCGATGCTGTTCTGGGTGTTCTACGGCCTGCCGATCATCTTCCGCGAGATGGGGATGAACGTGCCGATTGACCCGTTCTGGGGTGCTATCATCACTCTGGCCCTGTCGGACAGCGCCTTTACCGCCGAGATCTACCGCGCCGGTATCCAGTCGATTGCCAAGGGCCAGACCGAGGCCGCGCAGACCATCGGCTTAAATTACCTGCAGACGATGCGCTACGTGATCCTGCCCCAGGCGATCCGCCGCATCCTGCCGCCCTTGGCAAACCAGTTCATCTATATCGTCAAGATGAGCGCCTTCGCTTCGGTCATCGGCATGCAGGAACTGACCCGGCGCGCAAATGAACTGGTGGTCAGCGAATACCGACCGCTGGAAATCTACACCCTGCTGATCCTCGAATACCTGGTGCTGGTACTAATCATCAGCGCCGGCGTGCGCTGGCTGGAACGCCGTATGGGATCGGACGAAAGAGGCTGAGGAGAGAGATATGGACTGGAAAGCCTTCATGGCCGAGACCGAGGCCAATATCGGCAGCTTCTCCAAGGAAGTCCCCGACACCGTTCGCGGCTTCGGCATCATGGGCCAGGCCGCCAAGAAGGACGGCGCACTGAGTGAGAAGGCCAAGGAATTCATGGCTCTGGGCATCGCCATCGCCACCCGCTGCGACAGCTGCATCGGCTTCCATGTCCGCTCCCTTGTGCGTCTGGGCGCCACCCGCGAGGAGCTTTGCGAAGCGCTCGCCATGGCAACCTATATGGGCGGCGGCCCGTCCTATGCCTACAGCGCCAAGGCGCTGAAAGCCTTTGATGTGTTCTCGGAGTAAGGAGCAGTTATGAGACCGGATCTGATCGGCGGCGAAGGGTATGTGCGCAATTGCTGGTATGTGGCCGGGCGCAGCGAGGATTTCGGGCGCGAACTGACTGCGCTCACCATGCTGGAAGAGCAGATTGTGATCTACCGCGACACCCAAGGCGCGGCGATTGCGCTGGAGGATGCCTGCCCGCACCGCAAACTGCCCCTGTCACGCGGCACCATCGAGGGCGACCATGTTGTCTGCGGCTACCACGGGCTGACGTTTGACTGCACGGGCGAATGTGTGATTGCCCCGACCCAGCTCGACAACCCACCGCGCCGCGCCGCGGTGCATTCCTATCCGGCAGAGGACCGCTGGGGCTTCCTGTGGCTGTGGATGGGCGATCCGGAGCAGGCCGACCGCGGCAAGATCATCGACATTCCCAACTTCAACAATCCGGCCTGGGGTAAGACGCAAAAGGGCGCAATGGAGATGGCCTGCCACTATCTCTACATTACCGACAACCTCTTGGACCCCAGTCATGTGGCTTGGGTGCATCTGACCTCATTCGCCGGGGCCGGAACCGACAACCGCCCGCTGGACCTGGAAGAAACCGATGACGGCGTCGTCGTCTCGCGCTGGGTGCTGGATGAGGCGCCCCCGCCCTATTACAAACCGATGCTGCCCTTCGGCCCCACCTGCGACCGCAAGCAGCATTACGAATGCCGCCTGCCTTCCACTGCCATCAACATGTCGGTCTATGCGCCCCAGGGCGAAGGCGGCAAGGACAAGCCCTTGTCGCCGAATGCCTTTGTGAACATCTCCTACAACTTCATCACCCCCGTGGATGGCGGGCACTCACGCTATTTCTGGTTCCAGCACCGCAATATGCACGCGGGCGACGAGGCGATGTCCCAGCGCATGTTCGAAGGCGCCATCATGGCTTTCACCGAGGACAAGGAGGTGCTGGAATACGTCCAGACCGGCATGGCAAAACGCAAGACCCCCTATATCAACCTTGGCTTGGACGCAGGCGCGATGCGGTTCCGCACCCGCGTGGCCCGGCAGATCAAGGCTGAGGTCGGCTGACCGCGGCGCCGTTTCCTTGCACGGGAAACGGCCATAAAAAAACGAATTTTTCATGGCTGAAATCCGCGCCGGATTTCAGCTGGCGAGCCGTCCGGCAGGTCCCTGCCCTACCTCTTGCGCAGGCTGTTCAAATACCGCGCGGATACAGGGGTACTGCGCCAGGATCTCTGCTCCGCCCGGCACTAGGTGTGGATCGAAGACGCCGCCTTTCCAGACCGCTGCTCCATCCACCTCAATCGTCGGGTCCAGAACGTTCAGCGAGATCTCCCCCGGCGCGTAGTGCCCGCAGGTGTGGAAATGCATCAGCCGCGGGTTGCCAAAGGCGCCACCACTCCAGCGCTCATAGTTTTCAGCCGCCGCCATGCCATAGGCACAGCCCGGATGGATGCCCGCGTGCCAGGAATGCATCGTCATCGGGTCCAGCCCGAACTGCTGCCCCACCTTGGCGTAATGCATCCGGGCGCAATGCACATCCATTTCATGGCCCTCGAACCGTTGCAGCACACTGCCCTGGAAATGCACCGCCAGAGGCTGTCGCAGTTCGCAGCCATAGGGCTCATAGAATTTTGATCCCGTTCCGACCAGGAAACCGTCTTGCATCACCACACCGGAAAATCCCTGTGCGGGTACAGGCGCAAAGACCGACATCGGAAATCGCGTGACCGAAACATCCGCTGCTCCAGTTTCAGGATAGGCCACGCCCGGGCCGCTGAAATCGGTACCAAGCGGACAGGTCAGCCGGATATGATCCGCCGCCGCCATCAGCCGGTTTACTGCATCCTTCAGTGCCACAAACCCTTGGTAATTCGCGCGGCCAAAGCCGGACGCCAGCATCCCCGCATCCAGTGCATAGGACATGATCGGACGGATTCCCTGCATATCCGCGCTGAACCGGATCTGATCGCCGCTGCGCGACAGGAACAGCACCCGGTCCACTGCCTTCATCCGCGCCACCAGACCGGCCGGCAGGGTAGCGCCCATCGGATCAAATGGCAGCACCTCGGACGCTACCCCAATCCCTAGCGCCTGGGCTGTGTCCTGCACTGCCTCCGCAATGGCAGCATCGTAATAACCGTTTGCAGAATCCTCCCGCAGGATCAGAAGCTGATTGCCGCCAGCCAGCCCGGCGCAGGCCACAAGCAGGTTTTCCGCGCCTGCGCGCAAATCCGCATCCTGCATTGCGCAATCCTCCCTCCTGATCCTCACGCGGATGTTATCCGCAGCGGCCCCTTCCGATCCAGAAAAATTTCACAACAGTAGAATTTTCTACTGTAATTCAGGCCACCCCTTCCCCTATCCTGCCATCGGAAACCGCGGAGGAAGATGATGAGCGCATGGATTGAGATGATCCCGGACGAGAAGGCCAAGGGCCGGCTCAAGGAGCTGCTGGACAAAGCACGCACACCACATGGCACCGTCGACACGGTGATGCGGGTGCATTCGCTGCGGCCCGAGACCATGAATGGCCATGTGACGCTGTACCGCTCGGTTCTACACTCCCAAGACAACAAACTGCCGTTCTGGTTTCTTGAGGTCATCGCCAGCTACACCTCAATCCTGAACGACTGCACCTATTCGCTGACCCATCACTTCATGAACGTGCGCAACCTCTTGAAGGACCAGCCGCGCAGCGACCGGATATTCACCGCGCTCAAGGCGCACCGGCCCGAGGATGAATTCGACGGCAAGGAACTTGCCATGCTGCGCTATGCCGGCAAGCTGACCACCGATGTGGGCAAGATGGTAAAATCCGATTTCGAGGCACTGAAAATTGCAGGCTGCGAGGATGGCGAGATCCTGGAGGTGAACCAGGTCTGCGCATATTTCAACTATTCCAACCGCCTGCTGAACGGCCTCGGTGCCACCACTGAGAACGATGTGATCGGCTATTACAAGGGCGATGATTAGACAGCTGGTGCTGCCCAGTTACGCCATCGACTGTACAAAATATGATTACTCCCAGATCTTTGTACAGAATCTGGCGTAATTTCAGCTACTCGTCGCACCTGCTGGCAAGGTTGGGTTTCGTCTTTTCTCCGCCGAGAAACCAGGGCTGGCGGTCTGCTGCCAAGGGTAGAATGTGGGCGCAGGTGGTTGTAGAAGGTCATCCATTTTAGGATAGACGCTTACGCCACTTATCCTGTCTTCCAGCCGCGCGGCCTCCGACACCTGCATGCCGCCATATTTGGACTTCAGTTTGTAAAAGGTCGCCGGGCTCAGGCCGTGCCGACGGCACACCTCCGCTGTCGGCATCCCGGCTTCCTGCTCTTTGATCATCCCGATGATTTGCGCCTCAGTGAAACGGCT
>JABXIA010000333.1 GCA_013373325.1 Paracoccaceae bacterium | reverse complement strand
TGGATGTAATGGCCGGTGGCCATGCAGTCGGCCTCCAGATCCTTGGCGGTTTCCAGGAGGTCCTTGAACTTCACCCGCTCGTTGCAGCGGATGCAGGGAACCGGTGTTGCCCCTGCCAGGTAGCTGTCGGCGAACTCGTCAATCACCGCATCTTTAAAAATGTTCTCATAATCCAGAACGTAATGCGGGAAGCCGCGCTCCTCTGCCACGCGGCGCGCATCGTGGATATCGATGCCCGCGCAGCAGGCGCCTTTTTTCGCCAGTGCCGCGCCGTGATCGTAAAGCTGCAGCGTCACGCCGACCACGTCATAGCCCTGATCGGCCAAATATGCAGCAACAACAGAGCTGTCGACGCCGCCGGACATGGCCACCACCACCCGGGTTTCCGAGGGCGGTTTGGCAAAGCCGAGCGAGTTCAGTTCCAGGTCTTGGTCCAGCGCCATGGGGCAGCTCCTAAAGGCAAGGGGGCAGGCGCCGCAGAATATATGAAAATCCTAAGGACTCTCAAGGGGCGTGGTTCATGCGGCGTTAAGCCTGTTGGGAAATCCTGTTGCCAGACCCAACGAACAAGATCTTCAGAGGGAAGAAAGATGTTTTTGAAGAAAGTCGACGGGCCGCGGGCAGTCACCCTGCCGGACGGAACCATCATGACCCGGGCCGATTTGCCGCCGGAAACCACCAAGCGCTGGGTTGCCTCGCGCAAGGCGGCAGTGGTGCGCGGCGTGCTTTACGGGCTGCTGCCGCAGAACGAGGCGATGCGCCGTTACGGGCTGAGCGAGGAAGAGTTCCGCAGCTGGGTCGCAGCCGTTGCCGATCACGGCGAAGAGGCCCTGAAAACCACACGTCTCAAGAAATTCCGTGATCAGGACGCAAAATAAATCAGGCCGCCCTTGAGTTGAAATTCTAAATTAACCATCATGGTAACGAGGCATTAACTTTTTTCCACCAAGGTTAACGCGACCTGAGGGAAACAGTGTACAGGCGGAGAAAATAATATGCGCATTCTGCTGGTTGAGGATGATCCGACCACGGCAAAAAGCATCGAGCTGATGCTGACTCATGCCAATCTGAACGTTTACACGACAGATTTGGGGGAAGAAGGGATCGATCTGGCCAAACTATACGACTATGACCTGATCCTTTTGGATCTGGGGCTGCCGGATATGAACGGCCATGAGGTGCTGCGCCAGCTGCGCATGTCCCGCATCGAAACCCCCATTCTGATCCTGTCCGGTGCCGACGATACCGACAACAAGATCAAGGGCTTCGGCTTTGGTGCGGATGACTATTTGACTAAACCTTTCCACCGCGAGGAACTGGTGGCGCGCATCCATGCGATCATCCGCCGTTCCAAGGGCCATTCGCAGTCGATCATCAAGACCGGCAAGATCGCGGTCAACCTGGACGCCAAGACGGTGGAAGCCGGCGGCAAGGCGGTGCATCTGACCGGTAAGGAATACCAGATGCTGGAGCTTTTGTCTCTGCGCAAGGGCACGACGCTGACCAAGGAAATGTTTCTGAACCATCTCTATGGCGGCATGGATGAACCGGAACTGAAGATCATCGATGTTTTCATCTGCAAGTTGCGTAAGAAACTCAGCAACGCGACGGATGGCGAGAATTATATCGAAACCGTCTGGGGCCGCGGCTATGTGCTGCGCGATCCGCAGGAGGATCATCTGTCGGGCGGTCAGCGGATGGCTGTCGGCGCCTGAAAGGATGAATATCCGGGTGGCGCGTGAACGCGTGCCACCGGTTGCAAAGACCTGCCAACCGGCGGGTCTTTTTGTTTTTGCCTTCCGGCTGCGCGGGTTGTCAGATGCGCTGGACGCGGCGCTTGCGGCGCCTTATCACCAAAGGTGAGAACGAAGAGGGACCGCGCGTGGCAGGAATGACAGAAAAAGACGTGGCCAGCCTGACAGCAGCAGATGCTGAGGCAGAGTTTCATGCGCTTGAGAAACAGCTGCAGACGGCGGATCTGGACTATCATCAGAATGACGCGCCGGAGATCAGTGATGCGGAATATGATTCTCTGAAACGCCGCTACCGGGCTCTTGCGGATGCTTTCCCTGAACTCGCGGAAGCGGCCACCCGGCTGGATGCAGTGGGCGCACCGGCGGCCTCAGGTTTTGGTAAGATCACTCATTCTGTGCGGATGCTGTCGCTGGGCAATGCCTTTGAGGATGATGACGTTTCCGATTTTGACCGCAGCATCCGCAAATACCTGGGGCTCGGTCCAACGGACCCTCTGGCCTATACTGCGGAACCCAAGATCGACGGGCTGTCTCTGTCCTTGCGTTATGAAAACGGCACGCTGATCCAGGCCGCAACCCGCGGCGATGGCAGCATTGGCGAGAATGTGACCGCCAACGCCCGCACCATTGCCGACATCCCGCAGCAGCTGGAAGGCGCGCCTGAGGTTCTGGAGGTGCGGGGCGAGGTCTACATGAGCCACGCGGATTTCGAGGCACTGAACGCCCGGCACGAAGAACGCGGCGGCAAGACCTTTGCCAACCCGCGCAATGCGGCGGCGGGTTCCTTGCGGCAACTGGATGCGGAAATCACCCGTGCGCGGCCGTTGCGGTTCTTCGCCTACAGCTGGGGTGAGCTGAGCGCGCCGCTGGCAGAGACGCAGATGGACGCAATTGCGCGGCTGAACGCCTTGGGCTTTCAAACCAATCCGCTGACCCGGCTCTGTGCCTCCACTAAGGAAATGATCAGCCATTACCGCAGCATAGAGGAACAGCGCGCGACGCTGGGCTACGACATCGACGGCGTCGTCTACAAGGTCAACGACCTGGCGCTGCAGGCGCGGCTGGGGTTCCGCTCCACCACGCCCCGCTGGGCGATTGCGCACAAATTCCCAGCCGAACTTGCCTGGACCCGGCTGGAGGCCATCGACATTCAGGTTGGCCGCACTGGCGCGCTGAGCCCGGTGGCGCGGCTTAGCCCGGTGACAGTTGGCGGTGTGGTTGTGTCCAATGCAACGCTGCACAACGAGGATTACATCCTGGGCCGGGATTCCAAAGGCGAGGAGATCCGCGGCGGCAAGGACATCCGCATCGGTGATTGGGTTCAGATCTACCGCGCGGGCGACGTGATCCCCAAGGTGGCGGACGTCGACCTGTCCAAACGCCCCGACAACGCAGAAGCCTACCAGTTTCCGCATGTCTGTCCCGAGTGCGGTAGCCCTGCCGAACGGGAAGAGGGCGATGCGGTGCGCCGCTGCTCCGGTGGCATGATCTGCCCGGCACAGGCGGTGGAGAAGCTGAAGCACTTCGTTTCCCGCGCAGCCTTTGATATCGAAGGGCTGGGAGCCAAGCAGGTGGAGCAGTTCCACAGCGATGGCTGGATCAAGGAGCCTGCGGATATCTTTGATCTGCAAAATAAATACGGCTCCGGCCTGCAGCAGCTGAAGAACCGGGAAGGCTGGGGCGAAAAGTCTGCGGAGAACCTGTTTGCTGCAATTGAGGAAAAGCGCACGATCCCGCTGGCCAAGCTGATTTTTGCCCTTGGCATCCGCCACGCGGGCGAGGTTGCGGGCCGCGATCTGGCGCTGCACTATCTTGACTGGCAGGCAATGGCGGATGCGATCGACGCGGCCCGCCCGGCTGCCCTGGCGCACCGGGCCGCGGATGAGGCTGAGGAGACCGAACGCCAAAGGGCTGCGGATGAGGGCCGGCGCGCGAAGATTTCCGAAACCCGGGCTGCAGCCGTTGCGGCTTGCGAGGTTCCGGCGGAGGCTTCCGCGGCCTGGGCCGACCTTACCGGCGTCGATGGCATCGGCGCGGTGCTGGGCCTTTCATTGTCCGATGCCTTTGCCAACCCGGAGGAGCGCGCAGCGTTTGACCGGCTGGTGGCCAAACTGACTATCGTCGCGCCCGATGCCCCTGCCGCGGACAGCCCGGTGGCCGGAAAAACCGTGGTCTTCACCGGCACGCTGGAGAAGATGACCCGGGCTGAAGCCAAGGCCAGGGCAGAGGCGCTGGGGGCCAAGGTCTCAGGCTCTGTCTCCAAGAAGACTGACATTCTGGTGGCGGGACCGGGTGCTGGCTCCAAGGCCAAGAAGGCCGCGGAACTGGGTATCCGGACGATGGACGAAGACGGCTGGCTGGAGCTGATTGCGGGGGCATGAGCGGGCGTCCGGAGATCCTGTTTCCGCTGTTTGCCGGTGCCGAGACCCTGCAGGGTGTCGGCCCGAAAACGGCGCAGACCCTCAGCCAGATTGATATTGAAACGCCGCGTGACCTGCTGTTTTCGCTGCCGTATTCGGTGGTGGACCGCCGCCGTCGCGACACCATCCGCGGGGTCGACCTGCCAGCCACGGTGACGGTGGAGGTGACCATTGGCCGCCACCGCCCGGCGCGCAACCGCGGCGGCGCTTACCGCATTCACGTGGAGGACGCAGAGACGGAGTTCCAGCTCGTCTTCTTCCATGGCCGCAGCCGCTATCTGGAGGCGCAGCTGCCCGAAGGATCCCGGCGGGTGGTCTCGGGCAAGCTGGAGCTGTTCGATGGTCTCGCGCAGATGGTCCACCCGGACCATATGCTGCCGGTGGAAGAGGCGCACGGCATCCCGGAGTTTGAGCCGGTCTACAGCCTGACCCACGGGGTCACGCAAAAGACCATGTACAAAGCGGCGCAAAGCGCGCTGGCGCGGATGCCGGAACTGGCAGAATGGATCGATCCGGCGCAAATGCTGAGGGAGAACTGGCCCGCCTGGCATGAAGCCTTGCACTCTGCCCATGCGCCGCAAGGGCCCGACGACCTCAGCCCTCAGGCGCCGGCGCGGGCACGGTTGGCCTATGATGAGCTGTTTGCGCACCAGCTGACCCTAGCGCTGGCGCGCCAGAAAGAGCGCAAGGCGCGTGGCATCCAAAGTGCGGCCACCGGGCGGTTGCAGTCCAAGGTGATGCAAGCTCTGCCGTACCGGCCCACTGGCGCACAAGCCCGCGCGATTGAGGAAATCTCCGCAGACATGGCCTCAGACAAGCGCATGAACCGGCTGCTGCAGGGCGATGTGGGCGCCGGGAAAACCCTGGTTGCTTTCATGGCCTTGCTGGTTGCTGTTGAGGCCGGCGGGCAGGGGGTGATGATGGCCCCGACCGGCATTCTGGCGCAGCAGCACATGGAAGGTCTCGCGCCGCTGGCTGAAGATGCGGGCGTGGTGATTGAGATCCTGACGGGCCGCGACAAGGGCAGCGAACGCAAGGCCAAGCTGGCGGCGCTGAAACGCGGCGACATCCATATCCTAGTAGGCACCCACGCGGTGTTCCAGCAGGACGTGGAATTCTGCGACCTCAGGCTTGCCATCGTTGATGAACAGCACCGCTTTGGCGTGCGCCAGCGGATGGAACTGGCGGAGAAGGGCAAGGGCGCCGATGTTCTGGTGATGACCGCAACGCCGATCCCGCGGTCGCTGGCGCTGGCGCAATACGGTGACATGGATGTCTCGGTGCTGGATGAGAAGCCCCCGGGGCGCAAGCCGGTCAAGACAGCCGTGATCAGTACAGAGCGGATGCAGGAGGTGGTGGACCACCTGCGCAAAGCGATCGCTGAGGGGCGGCAATGCTATTGGGTTTGCCCGCTGGTCGACGAATCCGAGCTGAGCGACCTGACCGCGTCGGAGGAACGCTTCAAGCACCTGCGCGCCATCCTTGGCGAGGGCACGGTTGGGCTGGTGCACGGCCAGATGCCGCCGGCCGATAAGGACGCAGCCATGGCGGCCTTTGTCGAAGGTAAGACAAAGGTTCTGGTCGCTACCACGGTGATCGAGGTCGGGGTGAACGTGCCCAATGCCTCAATCATGGTGATTGAGCGGGCGGAGATCTTTGGCCTCGCCCAGCTGCACCAGCTGCGCGGGCGGGTGGGGCGCGGCAGCGCCGAGTCGACCTGCCTTTTGATGTATCAGCCGCCGCTGACCGAAGGCGGGCGCAAGCGGCTGGAGGTGCTGCGCGAGACTGAGGACGGGTTCCGGATCTCGGAAACTGATCTGCAGATGCGCGGAGCAGGCGACATGATCGGCACCGCGCAATCCGGGTTGCCCCGATTCCAGATTGCCGACCTGGAACGCCAGGCGGGGCTGATGGCGGTGGCGCAAAGCGATGCGCGGGCGCTGCTGGCTGCGGATCCCAAGCTGGACGGGGAACGCGGCAAGGCGGCGCGCGTTCTTTTGTGGCTGATGAAACAGGATCAGGCGATCCGTTTGATTTCAGTGGGTTAAGCTGCCGTTAGGCGTCTGTTCCGCCTTGGTGTTCCTATATGTTCGCAAATGTTCTCAAAAAGTTCTTTACAGGCGCTCCTGAAAATGAGAACAAAGGGGCAACAAGATTGCCAGAGAGCAGCATCACAGACTGGAGGAGGCCCGAGCCATGATTGCACAGATCAAGACCACCATTCAAAACGCCCATTCAACCCTGCTGCAGGACGCCATCGGCGCGGCCTCGCTGATTGTGATGCTGGTGGCGGCGCTGCACCTGCCGGGGCTG
>JABXIA010000389.1 GCA_013373325.1 Paracoccaceae bacterium | reverse complement strand
GTCTATGCCGAGGAGCAGGCGGAGGCGGCGATCCTGCGCGATCTGGCGCGGGAGATGCCGAATATCACCGCAATCCGGATGCGCGACGCCATCGACCGGGTGTCAGACATCCTGCGGCAGCTGGCGGCGGCCACCGCCTATGGCGCGGCGGCAACGCTGCTGACCGGGTTCCTGGTATTGCTGGGTACTGCAGCGGCGGGGGAGCCCGCGCGGCGGTACGAGGCGGCGCTGCTTAAAACCTTGGGGGCTCCGCGCAAACAGATCCTGGCAAGCTTTGCGCTGCGCTCTGCCCTGCTGGGCGCGGCGGCGGGGATGGTTGCGCTGGCGGCGGGTATTGCCGGGGCCTGGGCCATCAACGCCTATGTGTTCGAGGCCAGCTATGCGGTGATCTGGCCCAATGCGCTGCTGGTGATTTCAGGCGGGGTGCTGACAACGCTGCTGGCAGGGCTTGCCTTTGCCCTGCGGCCGCTCGCCGCCAAACCAGCCCGCATACTGCGCGCCCGGGAATAAGCAGAACTGCGGCGTCCCGCCTTAGCGGACGCCGCAGGACACCGGCTGCAGAAGGCGCATCAGGTCATGGTTGCCGCAGACCAGCGACTCCAGCGAGATGTCATCCAGAGAGGTGTAAAAGGCCTGGGCTGCATCCGCCAATGCCACCTTGAGCCGGCAGGCCGAGGCCAGCGGGCAGGTGTTGTCCGCGTCGGCAAAGCATTCCACCATCGGCAGGTTGCCCTCGACATCGCGGAACACGTCGCCGATGCGAATCTCTGCCGCGGGCTTGCCCAGGTTCATGCCGCCGTTGCGGCCGCGCTGGGTGGCGAGGTAGCCGAGCTGGCTGAGCTGGTTGATCACCTGCGCCAGATGGTTTTCCGAGATATTACAGCACTCTGCAATCTCGGCCTTGGTCACCAGGCGGTCTTCATGCGCGGCGCAGTACATCAGCAGCCGCACGGCAATGTTGGTCCTTTTGGTAATGCGCATGGGGTGCTCCCGAAGCTAGATTGCATAGCTTATTGCACAAGCCGCCAAAAAGCGGTTTGACATACATCAATTGGCGGAACTGCGGCAGAAGGGTGCGCGGATGACAGCTCCTTACTTCTTTGGCTATGGCAGCCTGGTGAATACAGCGACCCACAGCTACGGCAGCGCCCGGCCTGCCCGCCTGAAGGGCTGGCGGCGGGCCTGGGTGCACACCTCCCTGCGCGATGTGGCGTTCCTGTCGGCGGTGCCCTGCGAAAACAGCGAAATCGACGGATTGATTGCAGAGGTGCCGGGTGCCGACTGGGCGGCGCTGGATGAACGGGAATTTGCTTATGAGCGGCTTCCGGCCTCGGACCATGTGCAGCACGGGCTGGCGGGCAGCCCTGAAATTTCCGTCTACGCGGTGCCGGCCGGCAAGCAGAACGGTGTCAGCGAACAGCACCCGGTGCTGCTGAGCTATCTGGATGTGGTGCTGCAGGGCTATCTGCATGTGTTCGGCACAGAAGGCCTGCAGGGCTTCTTGGAAACCACCGACGGCTGGGACTCCCCCATTCTGGACGACCGCGCGGCGCCGCGCTATCCGCGCCATCAGGCAATCAGTGCAGCCGAGCGCAAAATCTTTGACGATCTGATCGACAGAACCGGCGCCCGCCGCATAGTCTGCAAAGCATGATCGAAAAGATACTGCTTCACCTGGGCCGGATTGCGCGGCAGCTCTGGTTCAGGGTTGTACTGATTTCCCTCCTGTCCGTGCTGGCGCTGCTGCTGGCCCCGTTGGCGAAACCCTGGCTGCCGGACAATCTGAGTGAGGATTTCGGGCGCGAGGCGGTGCTGCCGGTGCTGACGATCCTGGCGTCGGGCATGCTGGCAGTCACCACGTTTTCGCTGAACGTTATGGTCAGCGCTTACCGCACCGCCGCGTCGATGGCGACGCCACGGGTCTACCGTCTGCTGCTGGAGGACACCGTCACCCACCGGGTGCTGGCGACCTTCGTGAGCGGCTTCATCTATTCACTGAGCGCGGTCATCCTGTTCCGCGCCCGCTATTTCACCCCGGAAGGCGCACTGGTCGTGTTTGGCCTGACCGTCATCGTGGTGGTGCTGATCGTGGGGGCCATCCTGCGCTGGATCGATCACCTGTCGAGCCTCGGCAGCATGGATCACACCCTGCGGCTCATCGAGGACCGCACCCGCGCCAGTCTGCAGGCCCGGATGGATAAGCCCTGCCTCGGCGGGCTCTGCGCACGCGAGGAGGGCAAACCGGACGGCGCGGTGGATATCCCGGCGGCCAAGAGCGGCTTTGTCCGCTATGCGGGGCTGTCGCGGCTGAATGAACTGGCGGAGGAGGCCGGCACCCAGATCACCCTGGCGCGGGCGCCGGGGGAGTACATCCTGCGCGGCCAGCCGGTGGCCTGGGCCGCAGCGGGGGACAATGCATTCTGCAAGGCAGCCTCTGCCGCGATCGACATCGGCGATGTGCGCAGCTTCGATCAGGACCCGTCCTTCGGCCTCACCCTGCTGGCGGAGACTGCGCAGCGCGCCCTGTCGCCCGGCGTCAACGATCCCGGCACCGCGGTGGAGGTGATGGGGCGGCTGGAGCGGCTGCTGTGGGAGAACATGCCAGCGGATGAGGCCAGCGAGACACGCGAAGCAACCTATCCGAATGTGAGCATCCCGCCGGTCACCGCCAGCCACCTCCTGCGCTGCGCCTTTCCGCCGATCGCCCGCTGCGGCAGCGACTCGCCTTCGGTGATGCGCTGGATGGAGAAGTCGCTGGACGCGCTTGGCGGCCACCCGAACCCGGACATGGCCAAGGCGGCCAAAGAAATGTGCCAGGAGGTCCGGGACGGCCGCTGGGGCTGACCCGCCCGCACCCAGCCCTTCCGGACAGAAAAAAGGCGGCGCCATCAGGCACCGCCTTCTATTTTTCAGGATGTGTCGGGCGTCAGCCGCGGGCGCGCACGGTTTCCATCAGCGCCAGCAGGGCGGACATGTCGGGGCCGCGCTCCATGCCGGTGACGGCTTTGCGCAGCGGCATGAACAGGCCCTTGCCCTTGCGGCCCGTCGCCTCTTTCACCGCAGCGGTCCATTTGCCCCAGCTTTCGCTGTTGTAGGGGCCTTCGGGCAGCAGCGCCATCGCCTCAGCGATGAAGTCCTTGTCCTCATCCGCTACCAGCGGCTCGGCGCCGTCGCGGCAGAGCTCCCACCAGCCCGCGAGATCCTTGAGCGTGGTGATGTTTTCCTTGGCCATATCCCAGAAGGAGGCCTGTTTCTCAGCCGGAACGCCCAGCGCGTCCACATGGCCTTGCACGGCCTCCAGCGGCAGCGACTGCAGGTGGCGGGCGGTCAGCGGATAGAGATCCTCGACATCGAACTTGGTTGGTGCAGCGCCAAAGCGGTTGATGTCGAAACCGTCGATCAGTTCTGCCAGTTCCGTGCGCAGTTCCACCGGGTCGGAGGAGCCAAGGCGCGCCATCAGGCTGAGGAGCGCCATCGGCTGCACGCCGGCCTCGCGCAGGTCGCGCAGCGCCAGGGTGCCCAGGCGCTTGGACAGCGCCTCGCCCTGCGGGCCGGTCAGCAGCGAGTGGTGCGCGAAGGAGGGGACAGAACCGCCCAGCGCCTCGATGATCTGGATCTGGGTTGCGGTGTTGGTCACATGGTCAGAGCCGCGCACCACATGGGTCACGCCCATTTCTGTGTCATCCACCACCGAGGCCAGGGTGTAGAGGAACTGGCCGTCGCCGCGGATCAGCACCGGGTCGGAGACCGAGGCAGCGTCGATGGAGATATCACCCAGAATGCCGTCGGTCCATTCGATGCGCTGATGGTCCAGCTTGAAGCGCCAGACGCCATCGCCGCGCTCGGCACGGAGCGCAGCTTTCTCGTCATCGGACAGGTTCAGCGCGGCGCGGTCATAGACCGGCGGCTTGCCCATGTTCAGCTGCTTCTTGCGCTTCAGGTCAAGTTCGGTCGGGGTCTCGAACGCCTCGTAGAAACGGCCGATCTCGCGCAGCTTTTCGGCCGCGGCGACATAGCGGTCGAGGCGCTCGGACTGGCGCTCCACCTTGTCCCAGGTCAGGCCCAGCCATTCCAGGTCCTGCTTGATGGCATCGACGTACTCTTCCTTGGACCGCTCCGGGTCGGTGTCATCGATACGCAGGATGAAGGTGCCGCCGGCCTTGCGGGCGATCAGATAGTTCATCAGCGCGGTGCGCAGGTTGCCGACGTGGATATAGCCGGTCGGCGACGGGGCAAAACGGGTGGTGG
>JABXIA010000405.1 GCA_013373325.1 Paracoccaceae bacterium | reverse complement strand
GCAATGCCTGCAGAAATCGAAGCTGGTTCGGACACGTCCACCCTTCCGATATGTTTTTGGCCCCGGTTGGCGGACCTGGCGATCAGGAGGCGTCCGGGGGCGTGAGTCAGCCCACATGGCAGCGGGGCGTTGAAATCAGCGTGGGTCTAGCAGAGCGGATGCGACCTATCAACTGCCTATAACGGTAACAGGGAAAAGCATGTTTCCATTGTTTTCAAAGGCTTGCACCAAGTGCGGCCCTTTGACCACAGATGATTTTTAAAAAAGTGCGGCTGAACTGCAGGATTTGGCGATTCCGGAAAGCGGCATTTGCGGCAAAAATCGTCACATATGCCCTTTGAACCGCAGTTCCGGGCGCTTCGGAAGGTGCTGCAGCAGTTTCAGGGAATCGAAATCCGCCACCCTTCGGGTCAGGCCGGCTCGGGCATCGGGTTCGAAAGGCCTTCCAGAACCCGGATGCGGCTGGGAGTCTTGCTGCGGGTCATGTGGCCCTTCTGCGGATGAGTTTGCTTGCTGACCTCGACCATGAACACGCCGCCGGCCAGCATCGCGGGCAGTTTGCGGCCCATCTTTTCCAGCATGGCGCCCGATTTCAGCCAGAACCGCTTGTGGCTGGGCAGCCGGTAGAGCGCGGCGGTGTGCTGCTCAATCGCGAACTGATGCTGCCGCAGCTGCCCCTCCAGCTGGCGCAGCGTGTAGGGGCGGCCATAGCCAAAGGGGGTCAGGTCGGAGCGCGCCCAGAGGCCTGCCCGGTTTGGCACGATGAAAATCGCGCGCCCGCCCGGGCCCAGCGCCCGCCAGCATTCCTCCAAGAGCTTGCTGGGGCGTTCCGAGGTTTCCAGACCGTGCATCACCACCAGCCGGTCGGCCCGGCCGGTGTCGATCGGCCAGCTGGTCTCCTCGCACAGGACCGAGACATTGGGCAGGCCTGCAGGCCATTGCATCACCCCCTGCGGCCCCGGCATCAGCGCCATCACCCGGCGCGCTTCCGGCAGGTAGGGCCGCAGCAGCGGCGCGGCAAAGCCGAAGCCTGCCACGGTCAGACCCTCCGCTTCCGGCCACAGCTCCAGCAGGCGGCCCCGGATAGAGGCCTGCGCCGCACGCCCCAGGGTGCTGCGGTAGTAAAAGTTCCTGAGATCCTGAACATCAAGATGCATTGCGGGCGCCTGCTGCTTCGGCCAATCTGGGCGCAGTTTAGCAATGTAAAGGCGAATGACCATGCCTCTTGAGATCATTACCCTGCCCTGCCTGTCGGATAACTATGCCTTTTTGATCCATAATCCGGCCTCTGGCGAAACCGCGCTGGTGGACGCGCCCGAGGCTGGCGCCATCAGGGCCGCCCTGTCGGAACGCGGCTGGGGGCTGGACTGGATCCTGCTGACCCACCACCATTGGGACCATGTGGACGGGGTGGCGGAGCTGCGCGCGGCCTATAGCGCCAAGGTGATCGGTGCCTCCGCGGATGCGCACCGGCTGCCGGAACTGGATTTGGCGGTTGAGGATGGCAGCACTTTCACCTTGCTGGGTGAAGAGGTGCAGGTGATGGATGTCTCCGGCCATACGGTCGGCCATATTGCCTTTTATCTGCCCGGCGCGGCGGCGGTATTCACCGCCGACAGCCTGATGGCGCTGGGATGCGGGCGGCTGTTTGAGGGCACGCCGCAGCAGATGTGGGCCAGCCTGTCGCGCCTTGCCGCGCTGCCGCCGCAGACTATGGTTTATTCAGGACATGAATACACGCAAGCTAACGGTGCCTTTGCGGTCACCGTGGACCCCGGCAACCCGGCGTTGCAGGCGCGGGTGAGCGATATCGCACAGGCCCGGGAAAAAGGCATCCCCACGGTGCCCTCTTCGCTGCAGCTGGAACTTGACACCAATCCCTTCCTGCGCGCCGGTGACAGTGCTGTGAGAGCCAATCTGGGCATGCAAGATGCTGAAGAGGCAGAAGTTTTCGCCGAAATCCGCAAGCGGAAAGACAATTTCTGATCCATTCAAGCGTATCGGGGCGCAACAGGGAGAAAATAATTGTGACCCCAAAATGAAGAAAAGACCTTGAAGCCGGCGCTCTATCAACCAAACTCTAACCTTATAAGCACATGGTTGAACTGAGGGGTTGGTTAATACCGCCCCACCGGCCAACCCAAGATCAGAGGAGCACGCCCGTGCCTTCATTCTCGAGCACCCTGGAACAGGCCATTCACGCAGCGCTGGCGCTGGCGAATGAACGCCGTCATGAATTCGCAACCCTGGAACATCTGCTTCTGGCCCTGATTGATGAGCCCGACGCGGCCCGCGTGATGCGCGCCTGCAGCGTCGACCTGAGTGAATTGCGATCGTCGCTGGTCGAGTTCGTGGATGAGGATCTTGCCAACCTTGTGACCGATATCGACGGATCGGAGGCGGTGCCGACCGCAGCCTTCCAGCGCGTGATCCAGCGCGCCGCGATCCACGTCCAGAGTTCGGGACGGACTGAGGTAACGGGGGCGAATGTGCTTGTCGCCATCTTTGCCGAGCGCGAGAGCGACGCCGCCTATTTCCTGCAGGATCAGGAGATGACCCGCTATGACGCGGTGAACTTTATTGCCCATGGCGTTGCCAAGGACCCGGCCTACGGGGAATCCCGTCCGGTGACCGGCGCGACCGAGCAGGAAGAGGACAACCTGACCGCCGCGCCCGAGGGCGAAAAGAAAGAGTCGGCGCTGGCAAAATACTGCGTCGACCTCAATGCCAAATCCCGCGACGGCGATATCGACCCGCTGATCGGCCGCGACCATGAGGTGGAGCGCTGCATCCAGGTGCTGTGCCGCCGCCGCAAGAACAACCCGCTGCTGGTGGGCGACCCCGGAGTCGGCAAGACCGCCATCGCGGAAGGCCTTGCGCGCCGCATTGTCTCGGGTGAAACCCCGGAAATCCTGTCAGAGACCACCATCTATTCGCTCGACATGGGCGCGCTTCTGGCGGGGACCCGCTACCGCGGCGATTTCGAGGAACGCCTGAAAGCCGTGGTCTCCGAGCTGGAAGAGCATCCGGACGCCGTGCTGTTCATCGACGAGATCCACACCGTGATTGGTGCCGGTGCAACTTCCGGCGGTGCCATGGACGCGTCCAACCTGCTGAAGCCTGCGCTGCAGGGCGGCAAGCTGCGGACTATGGGCTCCACCACCTACAAGGAGTTCCGCCAGCACTTCGAGAAGGACCGCGCGCTGTCCCGCCGGTTCCAGAAGATCGACGTGAACGAGCCGACGGTGGAAGATTCCATCGAGATCCTGAAGGGTTTGAAGCCCTATTTCGAGGAGCATCACGGCATCAAGTTCACCGGCGATGCAATCAAGACCGCAGTGGAGCTGTCGGCACGCTATATCAATGACCGCAAGCTGCCGGACAAGGCCATCGACGTCATTGACGAGGCCGGCGCCGCGCAGCATCTGATCATCGAAAGCAAGCGCCGCAAGACCATCGGCGTCAAGGAGATCGAAGCTGTTGTGGCCAAGATCGCCCGTATCCCGCCCAAGAACGTCTCCAAGGACGACGCCGAGGTGCTGAAGGATCTGGAGAAGTCGCTGAAGCGCGTCGTCTTCGGCCAGGACGATGCCATTACCGCATTGTCGAGCGCCATCAAGCTGGCCCGTGCCGGCCTGCGCGAGCCGGAAAAGCCCATCGGCAACTACCTGTTCGCTGGTCCGACCGGTGTCGGCAAAACCGAGGTGGCAAAACAGCTGGCAGACCAGCTGGGTGTGGAACTGCTACGGTTCGACATGTCGGAATACATGGAGAAACATGCGGTTTCCCGCCTGATCGGCGCACCGCCGGGCTATGTCGGGTTCGACCAGGGCGGCCTCTTGACCGATGGCGTCGATCAGCACCCGCACTGCGTGCTGCTGCTGGATGAGATCGAGAAGGCGCACCCGGATGTCTACAACATCCTCTTGCAGGTGATGGACAACGGTCAGCTGACCGACCACAACGGCCGCACGGTGAACTTCCGCAATGTGATCCTGATCATGACCTCCAACGCGGGCGCCTCGGACATGGCGAAGGCCGCCATAGGCTTTGGCCGCGACCGCCGCGAGGGCGAGGACACCGCCGCCATTGAGCGCACCTTCACACCGGAGTTCCGCAACCGCCTGGATGCGGTGATCTCCTTCGCGCCGCT
>JABXIA010000042.1 GCA_013373325.1 Paracoccaceae bacterium | reverse complement strand
TCACCTTCGCCCCCTACTCCGCCGGCACCATCCAGGCGCTGCGACTGGCGGGCGAACGCGGCGCATCGGTGATCCTGATCTCCGACAGCGAAGTGATCGCCCCCGGCATCCGCACCGATCACGTGCTGGCGGTCGCCGCCAACTCCCTGCATCCCTTCGGCGCCATCGGCGGCGCGATGGCCGTGCTGGAATGCCTGCTCACCCATCTGATCGAGGCCGGCGGCAAGGACGCCCGGCGCCGGATTGAGGCCTATGACGCCCTGCGCCAGGACAGCGGCGCCTATTGGAGCGGCCCGAAACTGCCCCGCGTCGGGGGCTGACGCCGACTCTCAGACGTCGCCGCCGATAAACGGGTTCTGAGCTTCCCATTCGTCCCGGGTGGCCCGCTTATGACCGCCCTCCAGCCGCACCGATGCCATCGCCCGGTCGGCATAGATCTCGGACCTCAGCGGCCAGGCCAGCGCGTCATCAAACAGCCCCGGCATCAGGTCATAAGGGCCGCCCTCCTTGTCCACGTCCCGCATCCACAGATGCGAACCGCAGGTGCTGCAAAACGCCCGCTCCGCAAAGGCAGAGGACTGGTAGCGCGCAACCGGCCCCTCCACCGTTACCGCCGCCGCATCAGCCTCAAAACACAGGAACAGCCCGCCGCTCCAGCGCTGGCACATCCGGCAGTGGCAGGCCCCGGGGCGCGGATCATGCGCGCCTTCGACACGGATTTTCACCGCGCCGCACAAACAGCGGCCTTCCAGAACATCGCTCATGACTAACCTCCTCACCGGCAGGGGCAAGGATACAGCAATTCAAGAATGAGCGGGAGATTTCCCCGGTTAGAGCCGCAAATCCGCCTCGTCCGGCGCCAGAACATATTTCAGGTCATAGACCAGCGCGCCCTCGGACCCCAAGGCGCGGACCGCTGCTGCACCCATGTCGCGGAACTCCGAATGCGCCACCGCCAGCACAACCCCGGCATAGGCCCCCTGCCCCGGCTCCGCCACCAGCGGAATGCCGTATTCCTCCTGCGCCTCCGCCGGGTCAGCATGGGGATCAAACACATCCACCACCGCGCCGTACTGCTGCAGCTCGCGCACCACATCAATCACTCGCGTATTGCGCAGGTCCGGGCAGTTCTCCTTGAATGTCAGCCCCATCACCAGCACCCGCGCACCCGCCACCGGCAGGCCGCGCTTCAGCATCGCCTTGACCATCTCACCGGCGACATAGGCGCCCATACCGTCATTCAGCCGCCGGCCCGCCAGCAGGATCTCGGGATGATAGCCCAGCTGCTCCGCCTTATGCGTCAGGTAATAGGGGTCCACCCCGATGCAGTGCCCGCCCACCAGACCGGGGCGGAACGGCAGGAAATTCCACTTTGTCCCAGCCGCTTCCAGCACGGCTTCGGTGTCGATCCCCATCCTGTTGAAGATCTTGGCCAGCTCATTCACCAGCGCGATGTTGATATCCCGCTGGCTGTTTTCGATCACCTTGGCGGCCTCAGCCACCCGGATGCTGGCGGCCTTGTGGGTGCCTGCGGCCACCACCTCGCGGTAGAGCGCATCCACCCGCTCCGCCACTTCGGGCGTGGAGCCTGAGGTCACCTTCACCACATCCTTCAGCCGCCGCTTCTTGTCGCCGGGGTTGATCCGCTCCGGGCTGTAGCCCGCAAAGAAATCCGCGTTGAATGTCAGCCCCGACCGCGCCTCCAGCACCGGCACGCAGTCTTCCTCAGTCGCGCCGGGATAGACGGTGGATTCATAGATCACCAGATCGCCGGGTTTCAGCACCCCGCCCACAATGGCCGAGGCCGCCAAGAGCGGGCGCAGGTCCGGGCGGTGGCTGGCATCCACCGGCGTCGGCACGGTGACGATATAGATGGAGCAGTCCGCAATCTCCGCCGGGTCGGCGGTAAAGCGCAGGAACTCCGCCGCCGCCAGCTCTTCGGGTTCCAGCTCCCGGGTGCGGTCCTCGCCCTTGCGCAACTCGGCAATGCGCGAGGGATCGATGTCAAACCCCACGACCGCCCGGTGCTGACCGAAGGCCGCCGCCAGCGGCAGCCCCACATAGCCGAGGCCAATGACACAGATCTTTTCCTGCACGCCGCTCATATCCGGCTGCTCCTTGTTCCGCGGGGCCTGTCACACCAGGCCCCCTGCCCGCCCACATAATGCCTTGGGCCCAAGGGGTTCAACCGCAGGCGTGCGGTTTCGGCCTCACGCCTCCACAACAATCGCGGAGACGTCGCTGTCCACATCCCGGCAGGCCGCCAGCAGCCGCGGCATCAGATGGGACATCACGTAATTCGCATGGAACCGGCTCGGCGCCTTCAGCACCAGCCTCCCCCCTGCCCTGCCCGCGCGCTCCAGCCCCTGCACCCAGGAGGCATAGTTGGCCGGATCTTCCGCATGCAGCACCGCCTTGGCCAGGCTCCACTCGTGGCCGTCCGACACATCCGGCGCAGGCGGCACCGCACCGGGGCGCAGGGGCACTACATTCGGCGCAGGCTCATCCGCACCTTGCATCCGGTGCTCAAAATCCGGACCAACAGCCCCCCAGCGCTCTTGCGTGTCTGCCAGCAGCCGCTCCAGATCAATCCCGTATTCGGTGACCCGACCGCGGGCGCCCTGGCGTTTGACCACCAGCCAGCCCATGCCGCGCAGCTTCGCCATCTCGCGCTTCACCGTGCGCTCATCCACGTCCCACAGCCGGGCGATCTCCCGCTGTCCCACCGCCAGCTCATCGCGCTGCCAGTTGTAGCGCGCGGTCATCAATGTCATGAAACGCAGAACCAGCTTCTGCGCGCCCTTGCCCTGGCCAAGCGCATAAGCCCCCATCGCTGTGAGGATATCGTATTTCAGCGCAGAGGCGTTGCGCCCCGCAGGCCGTTTGGCAAGCATTGCTGCCCCCGTTTCTCCC
>JABXIA010000170.1 GCA_013373325.1 Paracoccaceae bacterium | reverse complement strand
GCGCAGTACATCTATTCCCGCGCCACCGCCAACGGCAAGCGCGCCCAGTGCTTCGGCGGCGCCAAGAACCACATGATCGTGATGCCCGACGCCGATCTGGACCAGGCCGCTGACGCGCTGGTCGGCGCAGGCTTCGGCGCGGCCGGCGAACGCTGCATGGCGATCTCGGTTGCGGTTCCGGTGGGTGAGGAAACCGCCGACAAGCTGATCGAGAAGCTGATCCCGCGCATCGAAAAGCTGAAGGTCGGCCCCTACACCGCCGGCGACGACGTGGACCTGGGCCCGGTTGTGACCGCAGCTGCCAAGGAACGCATCCTGGGCCTGATCCAGTCCGGCGTCGACCAGGGCGCCAAGCTGGTGGTCGACAACCGCGACTTCAAACTGCAGGGCTACGAGGACGGTTTCTTTGTCGGCGCCCACCTGTTCGACCATGTCACCACCGACATGGACATCTACAAGCAGGAAATCTTCGGCCCTGTGCTTTCCACTGTGCGTGCAGGCACTTACGAGGAAGCGTTGAAGCTGGCGATGGATCACGAGTACGGCAACGGCACCGCGATCTTCACCCGCGACGGCGACACTGCGCGCGACTTCGCCTCCCGCGTGAACATCGGCATGGTGGGCATCAACGTGCCGATCCCGGTGCCGCTGGCCTATCACACCTTCGGCGGCTGGAAGAAGTCGATGTTCGGTGACCTGAACCAGCACGGCCCTGACAGCTTCAAGTTCTACACCCGCACCAAGACCGTGACCTCCCGCTGGCCCTCGGGCATCAAGGAAGGCGGCGAGTTCAACTTCAAGGCAATGGACTAACCCCTGCCACTTAAAAGGAAAAGGCCTCGGACACTCCGGGGCCTTTTACGTTTCTGCCGCTTGTTATTCCTCCGGCAGCCCCGCGGCCTGCAGGCTTTCCAGCCAAATGCGCCGGTTTTCCGGGTGGTTCTTGCTGCCCTCAAATTGTTTGAGCATCGCCGCAACCGACAATTTTGGATTGATAGCCAGCGCCGCTTCTATGGCTGCCTGCGCCTCATCACTGCGGTCCAGCCGGGAAAGATTGGCAGCACGCAGCAGATGGGCATAGACCTGCCAAACCGGGCTTTTCGCAACCGCCCGCATCTGCCGTGCGGCCTCCAGCGCGTCGTCATAGCGGCCCAGGTGGAACAGGATGTGATCCTTGTAGAAATACATGGCGTGCAGCATCGGGTCGCGCGGGCTGAGGCGGATCGCCATCTCAGCTTGCGGCAGTGCACGTTCCTGCAGGCGGAACCAGTCCAGCGTATGGGCAAGCTCCAGCCGGATGCGGGCATCGTTGGGATTGAGTTCCGCTGCGCGTTCCAGATTGGCAATCGCAGGCTCTCCCTTGCCGGTAAAACGGTAGATATATCCAAGCGCCGCATGGGCTTGCGGGTCGTTGTTATCCAACCGGATCGCGGCCTGTGCCGCGGCAATGGCTTGATCCAGCACCGCTTGCCCCTCTTCAGCCCAGCCGTGGAAAAACTGCGTTCCCAATGCCCGCGCCTTCAGGCTGCGGGCGGCAGCAAAGCCCGAGTCCATCTCTGCCGCCAGCCGCGCCAGCCTCAGCGCCTCCCTCTGCGCTTCCGCCGTCAGGATGCCCTGTTGCAACCGTCCGCGCAGGTACAGGTCCCAGGCGCTCAGGTCCTCTGTCGGGCGTGAAAGCTGTCCGGAGGCTTGCGACGTTTCGATCTCTGGGAGCAGCCGCCCGGCGATGGCACGGGTGATCCCGTCCTGAATTGAAAACACACCGGCCGGCTCTCGCTCGAACTGTTCCGCCCACAACGTGCGCCCTTCCGGCAGACCGATCAGCTCTGCAGTGATGCGGATGCGGCCAGCGTCCCGCCGGACACTGCCGCGCAAGGCATGGCTCAGTCCCAAGTCCCGTGCCGCCTGCAATTGTGCCGACGGATCACCGGGATAGGCCCGCATGGTCGCCGCAGATATCACGAACAGCTCCCGGAACCGCGCCAGATGGGTTGTCAGCTCCTCCGTCAACCCCTCGGCGAAGAAAGGCTCGGCTCCCTCCTCGCCCAAGGTTTCAAACCGCAGCACCGCCAGCGAGGGCCTTGCTTCAACCGCTGCCTTTGGCGCCGGCCACAGCCAGAACAGCAGGGCGACCGTCAGAACTGCCAGCGACGCAAGCGCGCCAGCCAGCCCAACGCCCCTGCGGTTTTGGAGCGTTGGCGGAGCATCTCCCTGTGTTTCCGCGGCAAAGCTGTAGCCGCGTTTTGGAAAGGTCTTGATGTATCGCTGCTGCGCCGCGTCATCCCCCAGCGCGCGCCGCACGGACCGTATCCGGGTGTTGAGCGCCGCATCGGTGATTGCCCGGCCCTGCCAGATCTCCGCGATCAGGTCGTCTTTGCTGACGACCCGGCCGCGGTTCCGGATGAGAACTTCCAGCAACTGCAGCGCCTGCGGCTCCAGCGCGACGTCTTCGCCTTGCCTGCGCAGCCCGGTGCCGCCCGGATCAAACTCGAACTCATCAAAAACATACATGCCGGACATCTGCCTCTCCAGACAGCGATTGTCATACAGAAATCAGAAAAAGTCATCAGATTATCAAGCTTTTGCGCATTTGCAGGGCCAAGGCTGGAGCAGCAGGCGCCCGCTGCCTCAGATTTCTGACCAACCTGAAAGGACAAGAGAATGACACTGCGAACCTTCTTAACCTCCGCTGCAGCAGCTGCAACTTTCGCCTGTGCGGCATCGGCTGAAACGGAGCTGCAAACTGCCTTCAGCAACGGCGGCACCGCAATGACCGCGGAAGAGATCGCCGATCTGGTTGTGGGAAAGGCGGTAACCGCCAAGGCAGGCACCAAGACCTTCCGGTTCTACTATGAACCCGGCAACTGGCTGATTGGGGAACTGGAGGGTGGCGGCTGGTCCGGGGCTGGCGCCTATGCGATCACCGACGGCAACCAGATCTGCGTCTCAATGCCCAAGGACGGTGGGCGCTACCGCTGTCTGACTGTGGTGCGCAACAGCGACACGGTCCGCAAATACAACGCCGAGGGCAAGGCCACGTTCGAGATCCTGGCAACGGAAAAAGCCAGCGGCTTGTGACTCGCAGGTGCCAGAAGCGGCCTGCACACTGGAGGCCGCCCTGCGGCCATTTCTGCAAGGAACCTGCCCAAATTCCCCCGAAATGATGGCGTTCCTGCAATGGCGCCGGAAATTCGCCGGAAATGCAGGCGCACAGGCCGGTTTTTGCTTGTTCCGCAGCGTAACTCGTCTATCCGGTCTGGAAGAGAAAGACAAACGGCAGGCGCATGAGCAAGACAGAAGTACCGGACCAGCCGCAGGCGGCTGCAAAGACCGCCCGCGACTGGGTCAAGATCCTGGCCCAATACCGCGAACCCAATTCCTTTCGCAGCAGCTTTGAGCTGGCCGTGACTGTGGTGCCCTTTCTGGTGCTCTGGGCGCTGGCCTGGTGGTCGCTGTCGGTCAGCTACTGGCTGACGCTTGCGCTGTCAGTTTGCATCGCTGCCTTCCTCCTGCGCCTGTTCACCATCCAGCACGATTGCGGGCATGGGTCCTTCTTTAACAACAGGCATGTCAGCGACTGGGTGGGCCGCATCATCGGCGTGCTGACGCTGACCCCCTATGACGTCTGGCGCCGCACCCATTCGATCCATCACAGCACCCACGGCAACCTGGACAAACGCGGAATGGGTGATATTCACACGATGACCGTCGCAGAATACCGCGCGGCCAGCCGCTGGGACCGGCTGGTCTACCGGCTGTACCGCCACCCGGTGACGCTGTTCTGCATTGGTCCCGGCTACCTGTTCTTTCTGCAGAACCGCATCCCCTATGGCCTGACAGGCCAGGCCCGCTACTGGATCAGCGCAATGGGCACCAATGCATCGATCCTGGCCGCGCTGGGGCTGATCTGGTACTTCGGCGGACTGATGCCGCTGGTGCTGATCTTTCTGCCGGCCACCTTGATCGCTGCCACCGCCGGCCTGTGGCTGTTCTATGTGCAGCACCAGTTCGAGACCACCCAGTGGGAGCAGGAAGAAGACTGGCAGCTGCATGACGCCGCGCTGCACGGAAGTTCGCATTACGTGCTGCCGCCGGTGCTGCAATGGCTCAGTGCCAATATCGGCATCCACCATGTGCACCATCTTTACAGCCGTATCCCGTTCTATCGCCTGCCGGAGGTGCTGCGCGACCATGCTGAACTGGCCGAGGGCAACCGCATGACCATCCGGGAAAGCCTGGCCAATGCCCGGCTGCACCTGTGGGACGAGGACAGCAAGCGTCTTTTGTCCTTTGCCCAGGCCCGCAACCTGCCGGCCTGATACGCGATTGACGCCGGGGCGGCGGTGTTCCGCCGCCCGGCGCAACACAAGCTTGTGAGGCGGTGAAATTCCGCTATGCCGCCCCTAGGAAAACCCGCAGCGATGCTTATCTTGCGGCGGAGTTTTCGAGCAGCACGGTAGAGGCAACATGACCAAACTCCGCATCACCCGCCGCGCAACCCTGATGGGCCTTGGCGCCACTTTGGCCGCCCCGGCCCTGTTGCGTGCCCAGTCCACCGACGCCTTTCCGCAGAACGAACCGGCGATCCGCGAGGAAGTGCCGGTGCAGCGCAACACCTCGGCGTTCATGCAGCAGAACTGGCAGGACCATTTCGAGACCCTGGGCGCAGGCTGCCTGCTGGCCGACATCAGCTCCCGTGCGCTGCATTACTGGGGGCCGGACAACCAGACGTACCGGCTGTTTCCCTCCTCGGTTCCGATGACCGAGGATCTGACCAAACGCGGCTACACCAAGGTCGTGCGCAAACGGGAAAACCCCAGCTGGACCCCGACCGCCTCGATGCGGGAACGCGACCCGTCTCTGCCGGAACGTATCGAAGGCGGTGTACCGAACAACCCGCTGGGCACCCGCGCGATGTATCTGGACTGGCCGGCCTATCTGGTTCACGGCACCCATGACACCCGCAAGATCGGGCGGCAAAGCTCCTCCGGCTGCATCGGTCTCTATAACCAGCATGTGGAAGAGCTGTATGAGCTTGTACAGATCGGCACCCAGGTGCGGCTGCTCTGATCTGCCTGCCCGCACAGGCAAACCCCAACAGCAAAGGGCGCGGAAAACCGCGCCCTTTCTCTTTGGTCTGAGGTCTCAGCTCAGGCTTATATGGTCCGGCTTCAGCCCGGCATTGAAACGCTCCAGCGTCTTTTCCAGCAGCGCCTCAAAGTTGCGGGTGAATGTCTCTGTATCATAGAGCGGACCTGTCTCGATCCCCTGTTTCACCCGCGCCTTCACATCCGTCAGATAGTCCCGGTCGCGGGCCAGCTTCAGCGCCAGCGCCTGGTACTGCTGCGGCGTGGACGTGGTCAGCTCATCCATTCCGACAGAGTGCAGCAGGCTGGCGGCGACCCGTGCGGCAAACTGCTTGCCAACCTTGGTGACCACCGGAACACCCGCCCACAAGGCGTCACTGGCAGTGGTATGCGCATTCACAAAGAACGTGTCCAGGAAGATGTCGGCCAGCGGCAGGCGGGCGAGATGGTCCTCCTGCTTGGCAAAACCGGCGAACACGATCCGCTCCGGGCTGATGCCGCGGCGCTTCGCTTCGGAACGGATGTTGGCGCGGATATCGTCGTGGGCCGCGTAAAACCACAGCACGCTGTCCGGCACCAGTTTGAGAAGCTTCATCCAGATGTCGAACTCCTCCGGCGACACCTTGTAAGGGCTGTTGAAGGAACAGAACACCAGCGCATCTTCCGGCAGGCCGACATCGGCCCGCGTGGGCACATTGCCCGAAGCCTTGCGGCTGTCATCGTTGGACTGGTAGCAGTCCGGCAAATAGAGGACTTTCTCGGTATAGTGCTTGCGGTACTTCGGCGGCACCACAACGGGGTCTGCAACCATGTAGTCGATGGCGTCCACGCCGGATGTGCCGGGATAGCCGAGGTAGGAAATCTGAACCGGTGCCATGCGGTGGTCGAACAGGTTGATCCGGTTGCCCTTGGTGTGCCCCTTCAGGTCGATGGCAATGTCCAGCCCGTCTGCCCGCGCCTGTTCGACAATAGTCTCACTGGCAACACCGCCAACCTGCCGGTAGACGTCCGCGGATTTCTCTGCCCGCAGGCGGCCTTCCTGCTGGGTCATGGCGCCATAGTCGTAGATGTAAATCTCGAACCGGTCGCGGTCATGCAGTTCGAACATCCGCCCGATCAGATACATGGTCGCGTGATCCAGGAAGTCGCAGGAGAAATAGCCGATCCGGATCTTGTCCTTCTTTGCCAGCGGCGCAGTGAAGCTGGCGGTCTCTTCCTTGCAGACCTTGTTGGCGTTCGCGGCCAGGACAGAATACTGTTTCTGCATTTCCGGGTCGTCGACCACGCTCAGGAAGGAGAACGGGTCAATCGCCTTCATCACCTTGGAGAAGTTCTTGATCTTCTTGCGGGCCTTCCCGAACTCGGACCAATCGCATTTGCGCCGCTTCAGGTGCATCATGCGGGCAAAGACAACTTCATTCGACGGCGCGAACTTCAGGCAATCCTGGAAATAGTTGATGGCTTCCTCATCCTGCCCGATCCGCATCAGGTAGCTGCCGATATAGGCCAGGCATTCCGGGTTCTGCGGCTCCAGCCGCAGCGCCTCGACATGGCAGAGGATCGCCTTGTCGCGCTTCTCCATCAGCTCGTAGATTTCACCAAGCGCGGTGTGGATCGAGCGGTTCTTGGGATCCAGTTCCAGCGCCTGCTCCATCAGGTAGACCGCATCCTTGAAACTGCGCTCCACCGCCTTACGGCGTGACAGTTTCATCAGGCGCACCACTTGTTCGCGAACCGGAACGTCGTTTGATTTCAGCAGGCCGTGGCGCATCGCCATCGTGAAATTTGCCCGCTCATTGCTGGCCACAGCCGCCGGGAAGTCTGGCGTTTTTCCACCCCCCTTTGCGGATCCGCCGAGGTTGGATGCCAGAAAATGCTGCGCCCCTGAATTTGACACGTCGCCTGCTCCTTTTGGAATGCGTATTGCAGGGTTCACCTGCACATGACCGGTTTGAGACAGAGTTTCGCCGAAGTTTCTTAATTTTCTCCTGACCCCGGGGCTGCAAGCCGCGGCATTGCTGCACGCCGGCTTTGCATTTGCGCAGCTTGCCTCAACGTCCCACGGCCGCTATTAAATAAACAACTGTTCAATTCATCTAACCGGCGGGAGGAGCGGCGCATGGATTTTGCACTGACAGAGGAACAGCAGGCCATTTTCGACATGGCCCACGCATTCGGCCAGGACAATAT
>JABXIA010000040.1 GCA_013373325.1 Paracoccaceae bacterium | reverse complement strand
CGAGACCGAGACCGAGACCGAGACCGAGACCGAGACCGAGACCGAGACCGAGACCGAGACCGAGACCGAGACCGAGACCGAGGCGGTTTCCTTTGAGCAGGATACCGCTGCAGAGCGGGAAGAGGCTTCGGTCGAACCGCTTGCCGCGGCTGAAGCGCCCCGCGAAATCGAACGGGTTGTGGAAAAGCGCGGCGGCTTCGGATCTGCGGTTCTGGGCGGTGCAGTGGCGGCTGTAATCGGCTTCGTGGCCGGCCAGGGCGGCTGGCTCGACAGCGTTCTGCCAGCGTCTATGCGCGGTGGGGTTGAACTGACCGCGCTAGAGTCCGGCCAGGCTGAGCTGGAGGCAGCCCTTGCTGCATTGAAACAGCAGGTGGAGGCCACTCAGGCGCCCGACCTTGCGCCGCTTGCCTCCCGCATTGATGCCCTGGCCGCGGACATTGAACCGCTGAAAACCGCGCCGGCCCCGGATGCGGCTTTGCGGGCGGATCTGGATGCATTGGCGGCCCGTATTGCCGCGCTGGAAACCAAGCCGCCCGAAGGCACCTCGCCGGAGGCTGTGGCCGCGTTTGAAGCTGAACTGGCCAAGCTGCAGGACAGCCTTGCCGCGCAGCGGTCCGAAGTTGAACAGATGCTGGCGGAGGCCCAGGCAATGGATGCCGCCAGCGCCGAGGCCGCGCGGATCGCCAGCGCCCAGACCCAGCTGGCGCAGCTGCGCTCTGCGCTGGACAGCGGCAACAGCTATGCCGCCAATGTGCAGGAGCTTTCAAACCTGGGTGTGGACGTGCCCGCAGCCCTGACCGGTCCGGCAGACAGCGGTGTTGCCACAATTTCAGCCTTGCGCGACAGCTTTGCCCCGGCGGCCCGGGATGCGCTGGCCGCGGCACGCGAGGAGACCAAGGGCAGCGGCGGCTTGCTGGATTACGTGAACCGGCATCTGGGCGCGCGCTCTGTAACCCCGCAGGAGGGAGATGGGCCGGATGCGGTCCTGTCCCGTGCCGAGGCCGCGGTGGCCGCAGGCAAGCTGCAGGATGCGCTGACCGAACTCACTCTATTGCCCGAAACGGCCCGTGCGGCCCTGTCCAACTGGGAAGCCGCGGCAAATGCGCGGGCGGCTGCTGTCACTGCAGCTGCTGAACTGGCCCAAAGCCTGCAAGCCAAATAAGGAAGCCGCCATGCTCTGGTCGTTGTTTAAGATCCTCGTATTTGTCGCAATTGTCGCGCTTCTGGCCTTTGGCGCAGGCCTGCTGATGGAAACAGCAGGCGGGGTGCAGATCACCGTTGCCGGCACGGAATACACCCTTGGCGCGCTGCAGTCCGTCATTGCGCTGGGCGTGCTGGTTGCTGGTCTGTGGCTGTTCCTGAAACTGCTGTCGCTGCTGGTCGCCACGCTGCGCTTTCTGAACGGTGATGAAACCGCCTTGTCGCGCTATTGGGACAAGGGCCGTGAGCGCAAAGGCTATCAGGCGTTGTCGGACGGGCTGATGGCGCTGGCCTCTGGTGAAGGGCGCCTGGCGCTGGCCAAGGCGGCGCGGGCGGAGAAGTATCTGCAGAATCCGGAGCTGACCGATCTGCTGGTTGCGCAGGCGGCGGAGATGAGCGGCGATACCCACAAGGCCGCGGAGGCGTACAAGCGTTTGCTCTCCAACCAGCCGACCCGCTTTGTCGGGGTGCGCGGGATCATGAAGCAGAAGCTCTCGGAAGGCGACACGGATACCGCCCGCCAGCTGGCCGAAAAGGCGCTGGCGCTGCGCCCCAAGCACGAGGAGGTGCAGGACACGCTGCTGCGCCTGCAGGCGCAGGCCGAAGACTGGGCAGGCGCGCGCAAGACGCTGTCGACCAAGCTCAAGACCGGCACCCTGCCGCGCGATGTGTACAAGCGCCGCGATGCGGTTCTGGCCTTGTCGGCCTCCAAGGGGGTGCTGGATGAGGGCGCAACCGTCGAGCAGCAGGAGCAGGCAATTGAGGCCAACCGCCTGTCGCCGGATCTGGTCCCGGCTGCGGCCATGGCTGCACGCGCCTATATTGCCAAGGGCAAGAAACGCCCGGCTGTCCGGCTTCTGAAGAAAGCCTGGGAAAGCCAGCCGCACCCGGATCTGGCCCACGCCTTTGCCGAAATCGAGCCGGAGGAAACCGCTGCGGAGCGCGTCAAGCGGTTCGACCAGCTGGCGCGTATCAAGCCGCTGAATGACGAGACCCGCCTAGTGATGGCGGAGCTGAACATCGTGGCCGAGGATTTCCCCGAAGCCCGCCGCTGGCTGAATGACCTGGCCAAACGGGCGCCGGATGCCCGCGCGCTGACGCTGATGGCGGCAATTGAACGCGGCGAAGGCGCCAGCGACAAGGTGGTGCAGGGCTGGCTGGCCAAGGCGCTGACCGCACCGCGCGGGCCCCAGTGGGTCTGCGACAGCTGCAACCACATACATGCCGAATGGGCGCCGGTCTGCGAGCATTGCTCCAGTTTTGACACCTTGTCCTGGAAACGCCCGGAAACGCCGGAAGTTGCCAGCGTCGCAGCCGCCCACATGCTGCCGCTGATCACCGGCGCGCTTGAGGACAAAAGCACGGAACCGGTCGAGGATGCGGAGATTGTCGAAGCCGCCGAGGATGCAGCAAGCGAATCTCATGAAGCCGTCAAACCGGCGAACTGAAGCTGGCTTCCATTTAAACGGCTATCCAAGAAGAAACGGCAGGCGCGTCCTGCCGTTTTACCTTTCGGATAGCAGCATTGCACACCTAAGCCGGCACAGAAGCAGTCCGTGCGGTCTGAAATTATGAGAAGTAAGGGAATGGTACCCAGGAGAGGACTCGAACCTCCACGTCCATACGGACACTAGCTCCTGAAGCTAGCGCGTCTACCAATTCCGCCACCTGGGCAGGTGTCGTGGGACCGG
>JABXIA010000173.1 GCA_013373325.1 Paracoccaceae bacterium | reverse complement strand
GTTCCGGCCCGTATTGCCGCCCCCCAGCCAGCCTTTCTCGATAATTGCGACATTGGTAATGCCGAAGTTCTTACCCAGGTAGTAGGCAGTGGCGAGGCCATGCCCGCCCGCCCCCACGATGACGACATCGTAGTGGCGTTTGGGTTCCGGCGAGCGCCAGGCGCGCTCCCATCCGGTGTGATAGCGCAGGGCTTCCCGCGCAACAGCAAAGACTGAATAGCGTTTCATGAGCGAATCCGATGGTTCGTGTCTGATAGCGGGTATGCCCGAAACGCATGGCTGACCAGTGCCGTTTATCGCCCTGTTTCTGCGTTATTGCGACATATCGAAAGGACGCATTGCAGCATCCCGCGGCAGATTGGCCCTTTTGTTCATCCCGCCCCGCATATAGATGAAAACCAAACTTCGGAGACGGCATGATTTTCTGGACAGTCACCGCCCTCATCGCCTTTGCGGCCGCGCTGCTGCTGGCAATGATCATCATTCGCGCCCGCGAGCAAGGCGAACCTGCCGCGGCCTACGACCTGCGTGTCTACCGCCAGCAACTGCGCGAAGTGGACAAGGATCTGGCCCGCGGCGTCATTGCCGAAGCCGACGCAGAGCGCATCCGAACCGAGATCTCGCGCCGCATTCTGACCGCTGACGCGCAACTGCAAAAGCGCAAATCCGGCCCCGTCCAGCCCCGCGCCCTGTCGCTGGGCTTTGCCATTGCCACCGCGCTGCTGATCACCGGCGGCACCCTGGGCCTGTACTGGCAGCTTGGCGCGCCGGGCTATGGCGATCTGGGCTTGCAGGACCGTATCCGGCTGGCAGGCGAGCGCGCTGAAAACCGCCCCTCGCAGGCTGAGGCCGAGGCCGACGTTCCGGCGATCCAGCGGCCCGAGGTGGAAGAGGGCTATCTCCAGCTTGTCGAACAGCTGCGCCAAACCGCCGGCGAGCGCAAAGATGATGCCCGCGGCCAGGCCCTGCTGGCCCAGCACGAGGCCAACCTCGGCAACTTCAAGGCCGCCTATCAGGCCAAGACCAGCTATATCCGTCTGGCCGAGGGCAAAGTGAACGCCCGCGACTTCACCGAACTGGCCGAACTCAAGATCATGGCGGCCGGCGGCTACGTCTCGCCCGAGGCGCAGACCGACCTGCAAAAAGCCCGCGCCATTGATCCCAGCCACGGGCCTGCCCGCTATTACTGGGGCCTGATGCTGGGCCAGATCGGCCGCCCGGACCTTGCCTACCGCGAATGGGCTGCAACCCTGCGCGACGGCCCAGCGGATGCCCTGTGGGTCAAGGGCATTCAGGGCCAGATCGAGGAAATGGCCTTCCGCGCCGGTGTCGAATACCGCCCGATCACCCCCGGCGGCGGAACCGCCCCCGCCCTGCCCGGCCCCAGCGCCGAGGACATGGCCGGCGCCAGCGAACTGACCCCCGAAGAACAGCAGGAAATGATCCGCGGCATGGTCACCCGCCTGTCCGACCGGCTGGCAACCGAAGGCGGCAGCGCCGAGGAATGGGCCAGCCTGATCGGTGCCCTGTCGGTTCTGGGGGAAACCGACCGTGCCCGCACCGTCTATGACGAGGCCCGCGGCGCTTTTGAGGCCGACGCCGAAGCGCTGGCACTGCTGGAAACCATCGCCGCACAGGCAGGACTGACAGAATGATTCACGACGCCTTTGAAGACTTTGCCGCCGCCCTGCCGCCGATGAACGCGCTGATGGGGCTGGACCTTGGCACCAAGACCATCGGTGTCGCCGTCTCCGACCGCATCGGCGCGGTGGCAACGCCGCTGGAAACCGTGAAGCGCAAGAAGTTCTCGCTCGACGCCGCGCGCCTGCTGGAAATTATCAAGGCGCGCGACATCAGCGGCATCCTGCTAGGCCTGCCACGCAACATGGACGGCTCAGAAGGCCCCCGCTGCCAGTCCACCCGCGCCTTTGCCCGCAATCTGGGCCAGCTCACCGATCTGCCGATCAGCTTCTGGGACGAGCGCCTCAGCACCGTGGCGGCAGAAAAAGCGCTTCTTGAAGCAGATACGACACGCAAACGCCGCGCAGAGGTTATCGATCACGTCGCGGCCTCCTATATCTTGCAAGGCGCATTGGACCGGATGCGGCATTTGAAGAACGGGTGAGAGATGACTGACGACGTTTGGAAACGGGACGAAATCCAATCCCCCTGCATCAAGATCTGCGTCGTCCACCCCGAGGCCCGCATCTGCACCGGCTGCTACCGCTCTATCGACGAGATCCGCGACTGGTCCAAGATGACCAATGACGAGCGCGCCACCATCATGAACGACCTGCCCGCCCGCGCCAGCAAACTGGTCAAGCGCCGCGGCGGCCGCGGCGCGAGGCTCAAGCGCGGTTAACGCGGCGCGCGGTGAGGTAACCGCTTGTCAATCATGCGGAATAAGCACTGACCCAATGTTTCGCGTGCGAAACATTGGGGTAGGGTTGCTGACCTATCAACATCGGGTGCGGGAAATCAAAGCGCGCCAGCCTTGTATCCGTGGAGGGACAAGACAGATCGAAGCTGCTTCAAAACTTTTTCTTGCAAGAGATTGAAGCGCCTGCTTCCCTGGCGGACAATCCTCCAAATTCCGGAAGCGATTTGATGAACTTATTTCGACGCCTGCTAAACATATTCTCGAATTCAGATCCCCTTCCGGCTCAAGGGAGAACAAGCACTCCTCCGGGAGAAACTCTGCTTCAGGGGGTTTACGAACTCTCCTTGGAAAACCCTCGCGCAAAAGAAGCCGCCGAAAGCGCCCTGAGCAGTCAAGCTTCCGGCGATGAGGATTTTCATGATCTGATGACTTATTGCCCCAAGGCGGGGGTGATCTGCTACGCCTTGGAAAAATCCGGCCTTCTCGCCAGGGTGGACTGGGCAGAGGAAGCGTCAGAAGTGGTGCAATGGTTCGAAGAAATCTTCGAACACGCAGGCATCGCGTGGTCGCAAGACGAAATCAAAGACTTGGTTGAAAAAGCGGACAAGGCAGTGCTGAAACGCGGTGAAGCCGTCGGCTTCGTGTACCTCGCAGCTCAATCTCGGGCATCACAAGTTGGCTTCGAAATCTTGGATATCAATACCGGGTCAGATCAGCACGCGTTCTTTGCGGTACCGAAGGCAACCGCCGACAAATGGCGCTTTGTAGACCTTGGGCAAGGAATGCGGATAGAAAACCCGGATTGGCAATTCAAGAAGCTCGCAAACGTCCACGGCTTTGAGCTAACGTATCCCGCTCACCCAAAGAAGTCGCTGAGGCCGTTTCCACTCGACCTCTGATCTCAGGTCAGGAAATGCCGCTTAAGACACGCTGCGTGTCTGGCTGGAGCAAGTCTAACGTCCATCGAACGCAAATCTGGTAGCTGACACCTACCCCTCCGCCAGCCATCCCGTGGTCCAATCCGCCAGCTCCGGGCGGAAATAGGCGATCATCCGACCCTCGTCTGGCGCCGATGCCCCCTCACCCCATGGCGCAACCCCGTGCAGACACAGACGGTGCATCAGGTAGCTTTCGCCGGGCTTGGCGTGCACCCTGATCCGCGGGCAGGTCTCGAACACCTCGGCACGGGCAATGGTATAGGCATCGGTCACGTCCACATCCGCCCAGTCCTCAGGCGATACCCCCTCAAAGGCATCAGCAAAGGCCCGGCGCATGATCCTGTGGCTGCCCTCCCAGATCACCAGCGGCGAGGCGTCCGGGCTGCTTTCGTTCAGCGGAATGCCCAGCACCCAGGCATGCGGCTCCTCCACCTTGCGGCGGCGGTGCTCGCCGTACATTTTGACCCCGTCCACATGTGCGGCATCACGTTTGACGCGGTAGCGGAAGGCGGCCTCGCCCTCGCCCGGGCGCGGCCGAGGATAGCCGGGAAAGACCGAGGACACCTGTGCCCGGTGCAAGTCCGGAATGGGGCCGATGTTCTGAGTTATGAACTCCACCGGCGCGCCAGCCAGCGGCGGCCCATCCGGCAACCGCCCGGTGGCATCATTCGGCAAGGCATCGACGCCGATGAACCAGGTCCGCTCGCATTGGAACCATTCGGCACAGGCTGGATCATCCAGCGCCCGCACCCCATGCTGCAGCGCAACCGCCGCCCAGGCCGACACCTGCAAATCATCGGCAAATCGCACCCAGCCCTTGTCCTGGAACTGTTCAAACTGCTCATTCATGCTCTTAGTACCCGAAAGCTTTGCGCAGCATATTGATCGCCACCAGCACCAGAAACGCCCCGAACAGCCGTTTCAGCGGTTTGGGGTCCATCGCATGGGCCAGCTTGACGCCCCAGGGGGCGGTGATCAGCGTCATTGCAATCACGATAAAGAACGCCACCAGATTGACCGCCCCGATCGTGAAAGGCGGCCGCGTGGCGGGGTCCACTTCCAACAGCAGGAAACCGGCAACCGACGGCACCGCGATGATCACGCCGAACCCGGCAGCGGTTGCCACCGCCCGGTGCACCGCAACCCCGTGCAGGGTCATCAGCGGCACTCCGAAACTGCCGCCGCCAATCCCCATCAGCACCGACAGGAAGCCAACCGCCGGCGACAGCGCCATCCGCCTGCCCTCCTTGGGCATCGCCTCGGCCAGCCGCCACTCAGACCGGCCCAGTCCCAGGTAACAGCCGATGACCAGCGCCAGCCCGCCAAACACGCCCTGCAGAACGGTGGAGCGCAGGGCGGAAGCTGCCAGAACGCCCGCCACGGCGCCCAGAGCGATGCCAATCCCCCAGCCCCGCAGGATCTCCCAATCCACTGCGCCCTTCTTGTTGTGGCTCATGACAGAGCGCAGCGAGGTCACGATAATCGTCGCCAGCGAGGTCGCCAGGCAAATCTGCATCAGCTGTGCACCGCCATAGCCAAGTGTCTGGAAGGCATAGAAAAAGGCCGGCACCAGCACAATGCCGCCGCCGACCCCCAAGAGCCCCGCCAGCACACCGGCAAAACCGCCGATCACCACCAGCAGTGCTGCCATCTGCATCAGCAGCGCAGGTTCCGGCCACAGAGCGGCTGTCACAGCAGGATCGGTCATGCGGGGCACCTCGGGCTTTTGCGTCTGCGGCAAAGGGTTAGCCGCCGTACCCGGCATGCACAAGGCAATAGCGTATGAGGCACCGCGTCACGCCGCCGCGCGGCTCTCCACCTGTGCCAGGGCCTCCAGCACCAGCTCCGGTCCGGCCCCGGCCCGACACGCGCCCTCCGACAGCATCCGCCGCCACTGCCGCGCGCCGGGCTTGCCCGCAAACAACCCCAGCATATGCCGGGTGATCTGGTTCAGCTTGGCGCCTTCGGTAAGGCGGGCCTCGATATAGGGCAGCATCTGCCGCACGGTATCGGCCGGGGTGCTGACGGCACCGATGCCATAAATCTCAGGGTCTGCCGCGCAGAGAACATCCGCAGGCTGGTGATAGGCCGCACGGCCCACCATCACCCCGTCAAGGCCCTGGTCCAGATGCGCCTTCGCCTCTGCCAGCGTTGCAATGCCGCCATTGATCGAGACATGCAGGTCCGGAAACGCCGCCTTCATCCGGTGCACCAGGCTATAATCGAGCGGCGGGATGTCCCGGTTCTCCTTGGGCGACAGCCCCTGCAGCCAGGCCTTGCGGGCATGAATGGTCACGCGCTGGCAGCCTGCTTCACGGATCTTCTCCAGGAAATCCGGAAGCACTTGCTCCGGCTCCTGCTCGTCCACTCCAATGCGGCACTTAACGGTGACCTCGACCTCCACCGCCTCCCGCATCGCCGCCACGCAATCCGCCACCAGTTCCGGCGTCTGCATCAGCACCGCGCCAAAGGCACCCGATTGCACCCGGTCGCTGGGGCAACCGCAGTTGAGGTTGATCTCGTCATACCCCGCATCAGCCCCCAGCCGCGCCGCCTCTGCAAGTTCCTGCGGATCCGAGCCGCCCAGCTGCAGCGCAATGGGATGCTCTTGCGGATTGAACTCCAGCAAATGCAGCGCCCCGCCGCGCACCAGCGCCGGCGCCGTCACCATCTCGGTGTACAGCAGCGTCTGCTGGCTCAGCAGCCGGTGCAGATAGCGGCAGTGCCGGTCGGTCCAGTCCATCATGGGGGCAACGCTCAACCGCGCGGCCTGGTGCAGGGGGGCGAAATCAGTCATGCCGCGCCATATAGGCCACCCGCTGCCGCCTGCCAAGCCGCAGCGCACGCCGCCCCGCCGCTAGCCGGCCAAGGATGGCAGGTAGAGGACGATCCCCGGGAACGCCACCAGCAACGCGATTGTCACAGCGTCGGCTATGAAGAAAGGCGTCACGCCGCGGAACACATCCTGCACGCTCAGATCCTCGCGCACACCCGCCACCACGAAGCAGTTGAGGCCGATTGGCGGGGTGATCAGGCAGAACTCGGCCATTTTCACCACCAGGATGCCGAACCAGATCGCGCACATCGTACCGCTCATGCCAAAGGCGCTGTCGGCCGCGGCAACGCTTTCACCGCCATTGAGCGCCATCACCGCCGGGTAGACCACCGGCAGGGTCAAGAGCAGCATCCCAATCGCGTCCATAAACATCCCCAGCACCGCATAGGCCAAAAGTATGCAGATCAGGATCAGCATCGGCGACATTTCCAGCGAGGTGATCCAATCCGAAAACGCCCCCGGCAGATCCGCAAAGCCGAGGAAGCGCACATAGATCAGGACACCCCAGATGATGGTGAAGATCATCACGGTGAGCTTGGCGGTCTCCAGCAGCGCCGACTTCAGCTCCGCCCATTTCATCCCTTCCTTCAGCGCATAGAGAAACACGATGAAGGCGCCGATGGCGCCGCCTTCGGTCGGGGTGCCCCAGGCATCGCCGCCAAAGGGGTTGTAGACAAAGCAGATAATGATCACGACCACCAGCACGATGGGCAATGCACCGGGCAGCGCCGCAAAACGCTGGCCCCAGGTGAACCCCTTGACCGGCGGACCGACGGATTTGAAGATCACTGCGATGCCGACAATCAGCAGCCCGTAGATTACGGCGGAAAACGCACCGGGGATGAAGCCTGCCAGCAAAAGCTTGCCCACGTCCTGCTCCACAATGATGGCGTAGATCACCAGAATGGCCGAGGGCGGGATCAGCGACGCGAGTGTGCCGCCCGCCGCCACCACACCGGCGGCAAAGCGCTTGTCATAGCCGATCGCCAGCATTTCCGGGATGGCGATCCGGGCAAAAACGGCAGAGGTCGCCACGGAGGCGCCCGACACCGCGGCAAAGCCTGCGGTCGCAAAAACGGTGGAGACCGCCAGCCCGCCCGGCAGCCAGGCGATCCAGCGCTTGGCGGCCACGAACAGCGCGCGGGTCAGGCCTGCGTAATAGGCGAGATAGCCGATCAGAATGAACGTGGGGATCAGTGACAACGCCTGGCTGGAGACCTTGGAATGCGGCACCTGGCCCGCGGTCTTGACCGCGATGGTCAGCGCTTTGCCAAAGCGCGCCGGGTCATAGCCGAACTTGGCCCAGAAGATCCAGATGAGGCCCGCAAGTCCCGCCATGCCGGCAGCAAAGGCAACCCGCATCCCCAGGACCACCATGGCCAGCAGGCCGCCCGTGACCCACAGGCCGATTTCAATCGGTTCCATCTGCCTTACCCCTGCCCGCTGCCATTTGTGTCATGGCCCTGCATCTGGTCTGCTTCAGCCGCCGCCTGCTCTGCCGCGCTCTGGATCAGCGGCACCGCCACCGGCGCCTCCAGCCCCAGCACCAGCGCCCGCCCGTAGCCCCAGACCTGCAGCATCAGCCGCAGGGCCAGCACCGCAAAGGCCACCGGCGCCAGCAGCTTGGCGGGCCAGATCGGCAGGCCAATGTCGATGGAGCTGTCGCGGCTCCAGAGCGGCGCGGCGAAGTCGAAGGAGCGCAGGAAATGCGACCAGCTGCCCCAGACCAGCGCCAGCATCAGCAGCAGGATCAGCACAACCGAGACCAGCTCAAACAGCCAAAGCGCGCGCCCGCGCAGAGCGCCAATGAAGATGTCCATGCGGATATGGCCGCCTTGGCGCTGCACATAGGCGATGCCCATGAAGGCAATCAGCGGCATGATCTGCTCGATCCAGTCAACATAGCCGGGAAGCGGCGCATTCATCGCATTGCGCCCGCCGACCGAAACCACCGCCAGGATCATCAGGGAGAACACCGCCAAGCCGCTCAGCAGTGCCAGCAGCTGCTCCGCCTTCAGCAATCTTCGGTCCAGCCTGCTGATCAGGCTGCCATCCTCCAGCACCGCCGCGCTGCCTGCCATGCCCTGCCCCCATCATTTCCGTATCGTCAAAGACAAAAAGGGGCCGGTGCTGTTCTGCCCGGCCCCTTCCTATTGCGTCAGGCTCAGCTGCCCGAGCGAACGTCGCTCAGGGTTTTCTGCACCAGATCATAGAGCTCCTGCGCGGGCAGGCCTTGCGCGCTCATATCCTCGATCCACTTGGCGCGGATCGGATCGGCGGCCACCTTGCGGAACTCGGCCAGCTGGTCGTCGGAAATCATCACCTTCTCGACGCCCTTCTCGGCCAGAACACCGTCCCATTTGGTCAGCAGTGCGCCGTAGTTCTCCAGGTAGTGGGCAATCGCCTCCTCGACCGAGCTGTCCAGCGCTTCGCGCTCGGCATCGCTCAGGGCGTCATAGGCATCGGTGTTTACCACCACCGGGCAGTTCACTGTGCCGGGGTTCAGGTTCGCGGTCCACCAGTCGGCCTTGTTGATGGTGCCAAAGCTCAGATGCGCATGCTGAGCAAAGGCGACAGTGTCGACAACACCGGATTCCATCGCGTTATAGGCCTCGGTTGCAGTTACCGAGGTCGGCACCGCGCCGACCGCCGAGAACGCCTGGCCGATGCCGCCGGTGGCGCGCACCCGCATGTCCTTGAACTCTGCCAGCTCATCGCGCGGCTCACCGGTGCCGACGATATTGTACTGCGGCATCGGCGAGGTCATCAGCAGCTTGGCGTTCCAGCGGTCCAGATCCGCCTCCACCGCCGGGTGGGCATAAACCGCGTGGGACACGGCCACCTCTTCCTCCAGCGTGTTCACGCCCAGGAACGGCAGTTCCAGAACGGTGATCGAGGGGTTCTTGTCGCGGTGGTAGCCGGCGCAGAACTGCGCCATTTCAAACGCCCCGATGGAGATGCCGTCGAGGTTTTCCTTGTTCTTCGACAGGCCGCCATAGCTGATGTTCAGGGTGAACTCGCCATTGGTCTTCTCGCTGACCAGCTCTGCCAGTTTCTCCACATGCTCCGTGAAGGCGCGGCGCTTGCCCCACAGGGACACGTTCCACTCCGTCGCCGCGGCCTCTCCCGCGATTGCAAAGCCGGCAGCAGCCGCAACGGCGGCAGTCAGAATTCTGTTCATGATGTAACTCTCCCGAATTGCGCCCTTTTTGCCGGCCGCACGTGCAGCAGGCGGGCGCTTGCCCGACAGGCTAGCCGCAAGGCCGCGCCCTGCCAACCCCCGTGGCAGAAACGTTACGCAGCGACTCGCGTTTAGGGCACGGGGCGCCCCAGTCCGGCCGCAGCCGCGCGGCCTGGCACAATATGCCGCAGCGCGATTGGGCCTGTTTCCGCCGCTCAGGCTGCCCTTTGGTCAATCCGCCCCGGCCTCAGGCGCAAAATGTGCGCAAAAGCGTTTACACCTAAACTGTTGTTTTTCCCGAATGCAGCGTTTGCGGGTGTCAATACATTTACAGACACCCAAGGAAATCGGAAATTCGTTGACAATGAAATGCTTAAAAACCGGTCGCTTATTCACAAATTTTCAGCACGCGGTATTATCAGTACCTAGGAGGAAACGGTTTGACAGCCACGGCACAGCGGTGTCGTTTGTCTTGCCAATAAAATTTCTGGGAGGAAACCGAATGAACGCGCTGCACGCAGACGCTGTCTATCCGCCATCCGACGAAACCGTTGCCCGCGCGCATGTCGATGCCGCGAAATACCAGGAGATGTACGACGCCTCATTGAACGACCCGGAAGGCTTCTGGGGCGAACAGGGCAAGCGCATCGACTGGATCAAGCCGTTCACCCAAGTGAAAGACGTGAATTACGGCTTCGGCAATGTTTCGATCAACTGGTACGCGGACGGCACCCTGAACGTTTCCGCCAACTGTATCGACCGCCACCTTGACACCCGCGGCGACCAGACCGCGATCATCTGGGAACCGGATGATCCGAACGAGGACGCGCAGCACATCACCTATAAAGAGCTGCACCGCCGCACCTGCCGGATGGCCAACATCCTGGAATCGATGGGCGTGCGCAAGGGCGACCGGGTGGTGATCTACCTGCCGATGATCCCCGAGGCGGCCTATGCCATGCTGGCCTGCGCCCGCATCGGCGCCATTCATTCCATCGTCTTTGCCGGCTTCTCCCCCGACGCGCTGGCGGCGCGGGTCAACGGCTGCGACGCCAAGGTGATCATCACCGCCGACGAGGCGCCGCGCGGCGGCCGCAAGACCCCGCTGAAATCGAACGCCGACGCCGCCCTGCTGCACACCAAGGACACCGTAAAATGCCTTGTGGTCAAGCGCACCGGCGGCCAGACCACCTGGGTGGACGGGCGCGATTATGACTACAACGAGATGGCGCTGGAAGCGGACGATTACTGCAAACCGGCCGAGATGAACGCCGAAGATCCGCTGTTCATCCTCTACACCTCCGGCTCCACCGGCCAGCCCAAGGGCGTGGTGCACACCTCCGGCGGCTACCTGACCTATGCGGCGCTGACCCACGAAATCACCTTTGATTACCACGATGGCGACATCTACTGGTGCACCGCGGACGTGGGCTGGGTCACCGGGCACAGCTATATCGTTTACGGCCCGCTGGCCAATGGCGCCACCACCCTGATGTTCGAGGGCGTGCCGACCTACCCCGATGCCTCCCGCTTCTGGCAGGTCTGCGAAAAGCACAAGGTCAACCAGTTCTACACCGCCCCCACCGCCCTGCGCGCGCTGATGGGCCAGGGCAACGCCTGGGTCGAGAAATGCGATCTCTCCAGCCTCAAGGTGCTGGGCACCGTGGGCGAGCCGATCAACCCCGAAGCCTGGACCTGGTACAACGAGGTTGTCGGCAAGGGCAAATGCCCGATCGTCGACACCTGGTGGCAGACCGAGACCGGCGGCCATCTGATGACCCCGCTGCCGG
>JABXIA010000193.1 GCA_013373325.1 Paracoccaceae bacterium | reverse complement strand
GCCTTGGTGATCACCAGGGTGTCACGCTTCAGGATGTCATAGACGTTGGCACCGATGGTCGGCAGGATGTCCAGACCTTCGATGTTGCGCGACGCTTGCAGGAAGCCTTCGTTGACCGCTGCGCCGTCGATGATCAGCGCGCGCTTCCAGCCCAGGTTTTTCACCTGCTTGGCCAGAGCTGCAGTCTTGCCTTCGGAAGCAGCGTCCTCGATGATGACCAGCTCGCCCGCTTTGGCTTTGGCGGACAGCGCATGGCGCAGGCCCAGCTTGCGGAACTTCTTGGTCAGCTCGTGGCCGTGCGAACGCGGGGTCGGACCCTTGTAGATACCACCCTTACGGAAGATCGGCGCGTTACGGTCACCGTGGCGTGCGCCGCCGGTGCCCTTCTGGCGGTAGATCTTCTTGGTCGAGTAGGAAGTCTCCGAGCGGGTCTTCACCTTGTGGGTGCCCTGCTGCGCGTTGTTGCGCTGCCAGCGGACCACGCGGTGCAGGATGTCCGCACGCGGCTCCAGGCCGAACAGGTCTTCGGACAGTTCGATGTCGCCCGCTTTGCCGCCGTCCAGTTTGATCACGTCAAGTTTCATGCTTCACCACCTTCCGCGGCAACTTCCGCAGTTTTCAGAGCGGCCGGGAAAGGCAGACCCTCGGGGGCTTTCTTCTTCACGGCGTCCTTGACGGTAACCCAGCCGGACTTCGGGCCCGGAACGGCGCCCTTGATGAAGACCAGGCCGCGCTCGGCGTCGGTTTTCACCACTTCCAGGTTCTGGGTGGTCACGCGGGCTGCGCCCATGTGGCCGGCCATTTTCTTGCCTTTGAAGACCTTGCCCGGGTCCTGACACTGACCGGTCGAACCGTGCGAACGGTGCGAGATCGACACACCGTGCGAGGCGCGCAGGCCACCGAAGTTGTGCCGCTTCATGGCACCGGCGAAACCTTTACCGATGGAGGTGCCGGTCACGTCCACTTTCTGGCCAGCCAGGAAGTGTTCGGCCGAGATTTCGGCGCCGACTTCGATCAGGCCGTCCGCGGGAACGCGGAATTCGACCAGCTTGCGCTTGGGTTCGACCTTGGCAGCTGCAAACACGCCGCGCATGGCTTGCGAGGTGCGCTTTGCCTTGGCGGAGCCTGCACCCAGCTGAACGGCGGTGTAGCCGTCTTTTTCCTCGGTGCGCTGAGCAACGACCTGCAGGCCGTCCAGGGACAGAACGGTCACAGGGATCTGCTTGCCGTCTTCCATGAACAGGCGGGTCATGCCCACTTTCTTAGCGATAATTCCGGAACGCATAATCAATACCCTCCGAACTTACGACTGCAGCTTGATTTCGACGTCAACGCCGGCAGCCAGGTCGAGCTTCATCAGCGCGTCCACGGTCTGCGGGGTCGGGTCGACGATGTCGAGAAGGCGCTTGTGGGTGCGGATCTCGAACTGGTCGCGGGATTTCTTGTCCACGTGGGGGCCACGCAGAACAGTGAATTTCTCGATCTTGTTCGGCATCGGGATCGGGCCGCGCACTTGCGCGCCGGTCCGCTTGGCAGTGTTGACGATCTCTTGCGTGGACGCATCCAGCACGCGATAGTCAAATGCCTTCAGCCGGATACGGATGTTTTGGCTTTGCATCGTACAGCCTTTTGTTCAGGCGTTGGGGTTGAGAGGAGGGCCTGCGACCACCGCAACCCCTCATCGAACCCAAAAGGCGGGAATCATCCCGCCCCAATTCGCATCAGCGAACTCGCGCCCTATACGCCCTATGGCCCCATGTGGCAAGGGGTTTCGCCGCGAAACCGTTGCGTTTGAGGCGGACGGTGGGTTCGGGGTTTGTTAGTAAGTGTTAATCGGAGGTTTCTGAGGGAAGGTTCGTAACCGGGCCTTAGCCGATGGCCCGCAGTTCTCAAACCGCCCGCAACAGGTTTTGCCTTTCAATTCCGGTCTGAGAGCTTCCAAAAGACCGCCCGGTGACCAAACTCTCCCGTAGATGACCCTGCGACAACTGACCCATCCGCGCTTACATCACTGGCGGAACTGAACCTTGTGCCGCCACGCTCTGGCAGCCATCCAAGAAACTCCATAGGCTTGTCCTTCGCCTTTATGAATGCAACTTCGCCCCCTGAACCCTTGACATACCCCACGACGGTCTCGTTCAGCTGGCTGATCGCACGCGCTCCCGTTTTCTTAACTTTGAACTCTGGCAACAACAGATCGGTGCCACCCTTGGAACTCCAGTAAAATGCCTTAGTTTTGCTATGGCTGCCCGCTTCACCCACGATGATTGAGCCATCTGTTGAAGCATCGTGGGCATACCGTAGTTTTTCGCCTTGTACCGGCGCCAGCAGGACAACCCCCTCTGCATTGGTCCATCGGAAAGCACGGAATCCTACACGTCCAACGATAACCTTGCCGTCACCGCTGATACCAAGCGCGGCACTATCGCTGTTGAGTTCTTCGGTCCCGATGAAGGTCAGGCCGTCGTCTGCTGTCCACCGAAAGGCACTACGACCTCCGATGCCGCCAACGCTTCCGACTATAACTGTGCCATCTGAACTTACTGCTGTTGCTCCGGTTTGCCGGTCCCCATCGACGTCACCGAGACTTATCATGCCCGTTTCTTTCGTCCAACGGAACGCACGCCAACCGGCTTCACTGTCACTCTTTCCCACAACAACTGAACCATCAGCACTAATACCCGTAGCTCTGCTTTCGGCACCTCCAGCCAGGACCCCCAAGCTGATCATTCCCTGCTCTTCAGTCCACAAAAAGGCGCGCTCTCCTTCCGAAGAGTCACTCACTCCTACGACGGTCAAACCGTCTTCGCTTACGGCCTTCGCGAAGCTGCTTTCCCCGCCATCCAGAACTCCCAGATCGCAGATAACGGCTCCCTTGATGCTGCTATCAACTGGGGCACTGCAATCTGCGGCAGAGGCGTAGGAGCTTGGAACCAGCTGCGCTAGAGAAACTAAAGCAATCGCCCCCAGCTTGGGAAGAATCCTGAACATTCATAAACCTTTTTGGAAAAGAAAGGTGCAGGCCGTGCTGCATCCAATTTCGTATTAACAAAGCGAGATGACGCTTTCCACCCAGGGCTGCGTCAAACCTGCAATTTCACGTCAGGCGGTCTTGGAAACAAAAAAGGGGCCTCCCGAGGAAGACCCTTTCTATCAAGTACCAGGAGACCTGATTACTCGATGATCTTCAACGCAGCCTTGATACGAGCGTCTCGAGATCATCGCTTGCAAACAAAAAAGGGCGCCGCAAGGGCGCCCTTTCCGTTCGAACATTCGCTGACGCGAATTACTCGATGATCTTCGACACGACGCCGGCGCCGACGGTGCGGCCGCCTTCGCGGATGGCGAAGCGCAGGCCGTCTTCCATCGCGATCGGTGCGATCAGCTCAACCGAGAACTTCAGGTTGTCGCCCGGCATCACCATCTCGGTGCCTTCCGGCAGGGTCACGGTGCCGGT
>JABXIA010000263.1 GCA_013373325.1 Paracoccaceae bacterium | reverse complement strand
GCGATGTGGAGCACAGCGGCGAAGTGGTCCAGGGCGCAATTGCCGCCATGAACGAGATTGAGAACTCCTCCAACCAGATCAGCCAGATCATCGGAGTGATCGACGACATCGCCTTCCAGACCAACCTCTTGGCACTGAACGCTGGCGTCGAGGCCGCCCGCGCGGGCGAAGTCGGCCGCGGCTTTGCGGTTGTCGCCTCTGAGGTCAGGGCGCTGGCGCAACGCTCCTCCGATGCGGCGATGGAAATCAAGACCCTGATCAGCGCCAGCTCCGGGCATGTGCAGGACGGCGTGCAGAAGGTCGACGGCGCCGGTAAAGCTCTTGGCCAGGTGGTCAGCCAGGTCAGCCGGATCGCCGAGCTGGTCTCAGGCATCTCCAGCGAAGCCGCCGAACAAGCGCAGGGGCTGAATGAGATCAACATCGGCGTTTCCCAGCTCGACTCGGTAACCCAGAAAAACGCTTCCATGGTGGAAGAGGCCGGCGCCTCAATCCGGGTCATGAACAGCGAGACCATGGGTCTCAACCAGCTGGTGGGCCAGTTCGTGCTGCGCGGACAGGGCGGCGGCGCAGCCGGCCAGGCTTTGGAAGCTTCACCCGAGAGTTGGGATTCCGCATGGGACGAGAAAGGCAGCGTTCCTCTCGCCCGGTCTGCCTGAACCTTCCGGATTTGCAACCCCCGCAAGAGGCCCGTGGGCGCGCCTTGCGGGGTAAGGCGCATTGGCCGGCTAAAGCCTGTCAGCGCGGCATAGTGCAGGCTGGGTACTCGGAAACAGGTTTTCAATGTTCCCTTATAGACGTCTTGGCAGCTTCGAGAGGTTTGCCGCCATCTATCTCGTCGACAGGGATGGCAGCTTGGTCCCGCGTAGCGGTCTTGCCAGAACCAGGCGTTGAGTGTCTGCTATGCACCGTTCGCTACATGCCGCGCATGCGAAGGCCTCCGCTTGGCCGACGGCAGCTGTGGGCTGTGAGCCGCCCAATGCCAGTGCGGCACGATCGAGATTGAGGGCAGACTGGGACCTGCCGTTCGCCTCTTATGCTATGTACCTGAGACTATGCGTCTTCATTTGATACGCTGACGTTGCCGCTTCCATAGCCAGAGTTCGGGCAAAACGCCGCTAAAGTGTCTGGAGAGCCCGAAAGTAACAGATGCTGCAGATTAGACGAACGGCAGCATCCCCGAAGCAGTTCCTGGAATACTGCCATGTAGGAAGTTTCTGTTGGCGCGATGACACGGGATCTAGGGGGCAGGCTTGCCCACCCTACTTGGGTTGAGGGGGGCTCCGGCCTGAAAGGCCTCATCTAGAAACTTAGCGGCGCCTCGATTTGAACAGTAGCCGGTCGTTAACGGAATGGATTGCCCAGGCTCTCGCTGTGAAGGAAGGTGTCAAGTGGAGTATAGAATGCCCTATTTGCCGAAATCTGTCCTCGCTCTTCTAGCAACGGGATGTCCGCCAATTGTCCCGGTGCGGGCTGTTGAGGCCCTGACAACGAGATCCGAATTTAGAAGGCTTGGCTCGGGTATCTTCTGGGTTTCGACCCAGGAAGCAATCGCATCCGCCGCCGCCGCACCCATCCGCGACACCGGCAGGTGAACTGTGGTCAACTCAGGAAACAAATGGGCTGAGCCGACCAGGTCGTCGAGACCTATCACCGATTTTTCGTGCGGAACGGACACACCCTGGCGCTGAAGCTCAAACAGCACACCTGAAGCCAGAACGTCCGACAGGCACAGAACGGCGCTTGGCTGATCCGCGGCCTGCAGGATCGCAAGACCCGCCTCGCAGCCGCCGGCAATGGACAGCTGAACTTCAAAGAAACTCAGATCTGGCTTCGGGCTGTGGCCTTCAAGCCCGGAAATGCGCGCCCGCGTCCGGTCATTGCTGGCGCTAGGCCCATGCACTACAGCGATCCGGCGGTGGCCTAGATCCGTCAAGTGGGTTAGGGCGGTACGGGCCGCTGCTGCGTTATCATATCCGATGGTGGGGAGACGGTAACCTGGATCATAGAACGATGTGGACACAGTCGGCAGCTGGCTGCGCTCGATCAGGCTGTAGAACTCCGGCGCGTGGGTGACGCCGGAAATCATCAGCCCCTCAGCGCCGATATCGACCAGTCCCTTGGCCTTCTCCGCCTCCTGAACGGGATCATTGTCGGTTGTGGCCACCACCAGAGACAGCCGGTGGGTTGCCAGCCGGCTTTCCATGCTGGCCAGCACCCGGGCAAAAATGGCGTTGTCCAGTGTCGGCACCAGCGCCCCGACAAACCGGGTGCGCCCGGAGTTGATCGCGCGGGCGGCGGCGCTAGGTACCCAGTGCAGGCTATTCATCGCCTCTTCGACCTTTTTCCGGGTCGCCTTTGCCACGGTTTCCGGTGCATTCATCACGCGCGAAACCGTCGCTACCGAGACGCCGGCCGACGCTGCAACATCCCGCAGGTTGGCGCGTTTCCGGGGTGTGTTCCGCTGCATTCCGCCTGCCTTCCTTTTTCGCTCTGACTTCATGGTTAACGAAATTCTTGACACATGTAACCAGTTTCATCAACCATGTAACCAGTTACATAACTAGATTCGGCAAGATAATGACCCGCTACGCAGTTCTGCGCGACTTCGACAACATGGGGTTCAGTACCCCGGCCCGGTCCTTTCCCGGCTTCCCCACGCCCCGCGAAGGCGTGACGCACCGCCTCGCCCCGCGCGAAGGCCTGATGCAGGAGATGCGGCCGGGGGATCTGCTGTCGCTCACCGGCTCGGACTGCCAGATCGCGACGTTTGACGCGGCGGGCCGCCCGGCGCTGGATGCGCTGGGGCTGGCAGCAGACGGCACGCTGCAGTTGGCGGAAAGTGACGCCGCCGGCCTTCTGGGCTGGGTACGCGCCCGTGGCGGTGACAGCGCCACCGACATTCCGGCCTGCACGCGTGCCGCTGCGGAGGAGCCGCTGATCCTGAAGGCCTCCGCCCGGGCCACGGTCTGGATCTTCCGCACCGCACTGCCGCACGACCTGGTGCGAGGCACCGTTTCTGGCGGGATGGAGATCACCTGGCAGCCCGGACCGGGCACCGCGCCGCTGCTGCCGCCGCTGCTCGGCGACACCCGCGATGAGTTCACCGTCAGCCGCGGCACCGGCTTTGCCTATGAGGTTAAGAAAGGCGAGATCATCCAGATCATCGACGTGGAGGGGCAGCAATGCTCCGACTTCACCGCCTTCCGCGCTGGCGCGCTGGAGCGCGGTGAAGAGCTGATGATTGACAGCACCGCCACTCGCTCGATGGTGCGCCGCGCCTACCCGGGCCCGGGCCTCTTGGACAAGTTCTTCGACCCCGGCATGCATCCGATGCTGAACGTGATTCAGGACACCTGCGGGCGGCATGACACTTTCGGGCTTGCCTGCACCGCGCGCGGATATGAGGAGCGCGGCTTCCCCGGCCATGTGAACTGCTCCGACAACATGTCCCATGCGCTGGCGCCCTACGGCGTGGCCCCTCGGGCTGCCTGGCCTGCCATCAATTTTTTCTGGAACACTTGGGTCGATCCCCACTCGCACCACATCCTGACGGAAGAGTCCCACTCCCGCCCCGGCGATTATGTGGCGATGCGGGCGCTGGAGGATCTGGTCTGCGTCTCCACCGCCTGCCCGGACGACATCGACCCGATCAACGGTTGGAACCCCACGGACGTGCATGTCCGCATCTACCGCCCCGAAACACCCCTGCGCCGCGCTGTTGCCTACCGCGAAAAGGAAGACGCCCCGATGTCGATCAGCCAGAACTCCGCCTTTCACGCGCGGCTGGAGCCGCTGACCCAGCACTTCGCCCCCGCGCGCGATCTCTGGGCGCCGGTAAGCTTCCCGTCGCATGGTACCACCGGCGAATACTGGGCCTGCCGCAATGCGGTGACGGTGCAGGACATGAGCGGTCTGCGCAAATACGACATCACCGGTCCCGACGCCGAGGCACTGCTACAGCAGGCCACCACCCGCAATGTGGCCAAGCTGGCGGTCTGGCGCGGCTCCTACACACTGATGTGCGACGAGGGTGGAACGGTGATCGACGATGGCACCCTGTTCCGGCTCGCCCCCGACCTGTTCCGCTGGTGTTGCGGCTCGGAGGAAAGCGGCCGGGTGCTGGAGACGCTGGCACAGCAGATGGGACTGCAGGTCCGCATCCACGACATGCGCGGCGCAATGCCGAACCTAGCCATCCAAGGCCCCAGGTCGCGCGACCTCCTGAAAAAAATCGCCTTCACCCAGCCGCATGTGCCGCTGCTGGAGCAGCTCAAGTGGTTCGGTGTCACCGTGGCACGGCTGAACGACCGCGAGGGCGCCCCCTTTATGCTGTCCCGCTCCGGCTACACCGGCGAGCTGGGCTATGAGATTTTTTGCTCCCAGGCGCACGCGCTGGAAATTTGGGACGCGGTGATGGAAGCGGGCGAGGAATTCGGGATCACCCCGATGGGTTCCGCCGCGCTAGAGATCATCCGCATCGAGGCTGGGTTGGCCGCCGCCAACGCCGAATTCGCTCCGGGCGTAGATGCGTTTGAGGCAGGCCTCGGCTTTGCCGTAGATCTGACCAAAGCCGATTTCACCGGCAAAGCAGCCTTGGAGCGCAACGCTCGCGCGCCGCGCCGGGTGCTCAAGGGCTTGCTGCTGGGCTGCAAAGATGTGCCGCTGCACGGCAGCCCGGTCTATGCCGGCGAACGGCAGGTCGGCACCGTTACTTCCGCCGCCCGTTCGCCCATGCTGGAGCACGCCATCGCCATTGCCCGGCTGGGTGTCGAGCACGCGGAAAACGGCACCCGGCTGGAAATCGGCCAACTCGACGGGCGGATGAAACGCCTCGGTGCCACCGTCACGGATATTCCATTCATAGACCCGCAGCGCAAGCGGGCGCGCGCCTGAGGCGCTTGAACCAGACACCAACAGGAGAGAGAAACGATGAAACATCTTACCTTCGCCACTGCCGTTGCCGCCCTGGGTGCCGCCGGGGCCACCGCTGCCATGGCACAGGAGAAAGTCATGGTGGGGGAGCCCAGCTGGCCCGGCGCCAAGATCATGAGCCGGATCATCGGACAGGTGATCGAGACCCGCCTCGGCAGTGAGGCCGGCTATGCCCCCGGCGCCAACGCGGTGATCTTCGCCTCGATGGACGGCGGCCGCGGCGATATCGACGTACACCCGGATGTCTGGCTGCCGAATCAGGCCTCCTTCACCGACGAATATGTCGGCCAGAAAGGCACCGTGGCGCTGTCTTCTGGCAGCTACAAAGGCCGCGCGGGCATCTGCGTGCCCAACTACATGGTCGAAAAACACAACATCAAATCGATCTTCGATCTCGCAACTCCCGAAGCGCAGGCGCTGTTTGACAGCGACGGCGACGGCATGGGAGAGGTCTGGGTGGGCGCTTCCGGCTGGGCCTCGACCAACACCTTCAAGGTGCGGGTGCGCGACTACGGCATCGAAACCTTCCTGACCCCGACCACCGAAGACGAAACCGTGTTCTATTCTCGCCTCAAGGACCTAGTCGATCAGGAGAAAGGCGCTGCCTTCTATTGCTACGCACCGCACTATGTTCATGCGCTCTATGACGTGACTATCCTAGAGGAGCCGGAGCATGACGCGAGCACCTACAAGATGGTGCAGCCGGATCAGGATGCGGATTGGTACAACAACTCGCACGTGTCCACCGGCGAGCCGGTCAAAACCGTAACCGTGGCTTATTCCAACTCGCTGAAGGACCGCAATCCGGCCGCCGCTTCCTTCCTGTCCAGCATCGATATGAGCGCCGAAGCCCTATCCGAACTGACCTACGAGGTGGTGGTCAAAGGCAATGAAATTGACGCGGTTGTTGCAGACTGGATCGCCGCCAATGGCGATACTGTCGATACCTGGCTCGGCCTGAAATAACGCGACCTCCCACACACGCGCCCCGGCGGCCTGCCGCCGGGGTACCTTCCTTGATTTAGACGGGGTCCGGATGGAAAAGGATATTGCAATCGACGCACGCGGCGTCTGGAAGATCTTCGGCGCACGCTCCGCCGAGGCACTCAGGGCCATTCACGCCGAAGGGCTGACCAAGCCGCAGGTGCTGGAGCGGTTCAACTGCGTGGTCGGCGTTGCCGATGCCAGTTTCCAGATCGAACGCGGCGAGCTGTTCTGCGTGATGGGCCTGTCGGGCTCCGGTAAATCGACGCTGGTGCGCCATGTGAACCGGCTCTTGGAGCCGACCGACGGCCATATCTACATCAACGGCGACGATGTGATGGGGCTGAACGCCGAAGGCCTGCGCGACCTGCGCAATCGCCGGGTTGCGATGGTGTTCCAGAATTTCGGCCTGATGCCGCACCGCACGGTGCGCGACAATGTGGCAATGCCGCTGGAAATCCGCGGCACCGGCAAGGCCCGCCGCTGGGAGGAAGCCGACCGGGTGCTGGAACTGGTAGAGCTGTCGGGCTGGGAGGACAAATACGCGCACGAGCTGTCGGGCGGCATGCAGCAGCGCGTCGGACTGGCCCGCGCCATCGCCTCCGACCCCGAGATCCTGCTGATGGACGAACCGTTTTCGGCGCTGGACCCGCTGATCCGCAAGCAGCTGCAGGACCAGTTTATGGAACTCAGCCGCAAGCTGGGTAAGACCACCATGTTCATCACGCATGATCTGGACGAGGCGATCCGCATCGGCCACCGCATCGCCATCATGAAGGACGGCCGCATCGTGCAGATTGGCACGCCGGAGGAAATCATCCTCAACCCGGCGGATGACTACGTGGCGGATTTCGTGGCGGGCATCTCCAAGCTCAACATGATCTTCGCCCATTCGGTGATGAAGCCGGTGGCCGAATTCGAAGCCACCCACGGCGCCCTGCCCGCCGACGCCAGGGAGGCGCGGCCCGACATGGACCTCAGCGATCTGATGGAGCTGGCGGTGGACGGCCACGGCATCGTCAAGGTGGCGGATGATGGCGCCACCGTCGGGGTGATCAACCGCGCGGGCCTGATCCGCGCCATTCAGGACAGCCAGGCGTAAGGAGAAGGGTGATGCAACACATCGACCAATCACAGATCAAACCGGAGACCGCCGGACGCCTGAATGCTCTGGTGGCAGAATTCACCGGCCAGTCACAAGTCTATTACCAGCGCGTTTTCTCCTACATGATGGAGGCGCCCGGCTACCGCTTCACCCTGAACCGCGCCGCAGCGCTTCTTGGACCGGTCTGGTTCGGCGCCCGGGGCCTGTGGTCCTGGTTCCTGGGCTTTCTGCTGCTGGAAACACTGGCCTATATCCAGATCGCGATGGGGCTGTTCGGCGACCTCGGCCGGGACTCCCGCCTGCGCGCCGAGCAGATCGCTCAAACGCTGGACCTGCGGCACCAGCAGATTGCCGCGGCAGAAGCCTCGGGCGCGTCCTCGCTCGAGTCTCTGAAACGCGCTGCAGAGTCGCTTGAGGCGGCGCTGGAAGGCGCGCAGCAGGCTGCGGCAGCCGCCAATGCCAGTGGCACTATCTACCTGGTTGCCGGCGCAGCACTGCTGCTGGTGGTCAAGTTCCTGGCGGCGTCGCTTGCGAACTGGACCCTGGAGGAGCAGTTCGCCCGCTGGCGCTCCGACCGCCGCGTCGCTAGCGGCTGGTCAATGCCGCGGCTGATCGTCTCATCCTTTCTGGCCGCCGCCGTGGTTGTGCTGTCGGCGCTGAAATTCGCAATGCCCGATGCCTTCTCGCTGCTGAACGCCTTCCCCACCAACCGCGACTGGCGGCTGAACGTCGGCGACGGGGTGCAGGCGGCGTTCGACTGGACCAAGACCTCGGGCCGCGGGTTCTTCGACGGGCTGACCGCCGGCATGCGCACGCTTCTGGACTGGATCGAGGTGGTGCTGGTCGATACCCCCTGGCCGGTGGTGGCGCTGGTCATCGTGATGCTGGCCTACCTATCGGCAGGCGCAAGGGTGGCAATCTTCACTGGCGCGGCGCTGGCCTATCTCGGCCTGCTGGACTTCTGGGAAAAGGCGATGACCACCATTGCCCTCCTGGGTGCCGCGGCGCTGATCTCGATCACCCTGGGCATTCCGCTCGGCATCTACTGCGCCCGCCGCCCCAAGGTGTTTGCTGTTGTGCGTCCGGTGCTCGATTTCATGCAGTCTATGCCTTCCTTCGTCTACCTGATCCCGGTGGTCGCATTCATCGGATCCGGCAAGCCCGCGGGCGTAGTGGCAACCATGATCTTCGGCAGCCCGCCGGTGATCCGCTTTACCGTTCTGGGCCTGCAGCAGGTACCCGAAACCGTGCGCGAGGCCGCGCTCGCCTTCGGCGCAACGCCGCGCTACCTCTTGTGGCGGGTCGACTTGCCGCTGGCGCGCAACACGATCATGGCGGGCGTCAATCAGACCATCCTCTTGTCGCTGGCGATGGTAGTGGTGGCGTCGCTGATCGGCGCCAAGGGGCTGGGCGAGGACGTGCTGGAAGCGCTGCAATATGCCGCCGCGGGCCAGGGCATCCTGGCAGGCCTGGCAATCCTGTTCTGCGCCCTGATCCTCGATCGGATTGTAGCCGGGAAAAGGTGAAGCAAATGGCGCCACGTTCAAGCTTATTTTGGCGCGGCGCCGTTACTTGGTCTCCTGAAGATGCGCTGGTTATATGCAGAAACGTTTTCTGTCCGAAGGACAGACCAAGAAGATGTGCACGAGCAAGCGTGCCATTCTGATGCCAAAAGAGCATGGAGCTGCAGTAGGGGCTGTTAGCGCGCAGGGGGGAGTAAGTCCATCTTCTGGTGCTAAGGATCACTTAATTCTTGCTTAGACAAGAGGCATCCAAATTGTCCTCAATACAGCAGATGGGTGGTTTTGTGAACTTCGTTCCTGTTCCCGGACACCGGGGTAAATTACCCCTGTCCAGGAAAGGAGCATGGCATGGGACAATCGAGACGAACGTTCACAGATGAATTCAAAGCCGCAGCTGTTGGTCGGCTTTATAAGCCTGGCGCCACACAAACCGGCGTGGCCAGGGAACTGGGTGTGACGAGTTCCCAGCTGAAGACCTGGCGCTTGGAGATCGAAGCGGCAGGATCGATGGCGGCACTGCGCAGGCAACAGGCGGATGCGGCGGAGCTGGACCGTCTGCGCAAGGAAAACAAACGTTTGAAGCTGGAAAATGAAATCCTCGAGAAAGCTTCCGCTTTTTTCGCCTCAAGGGCAGCGAAGACATGAACGCGAAACGTGCTTTCGTCGCTGCCCGCAAGACTGTTTACCCGATCGCTCAGCTCTGTCGCCTTGTTGGTGTTGCGCGCAGCTGGTTTTACGGCTTTGTCCAGTCACAACCTGCCCGAGATCAGCGGCAAAAGCTGCGTACCGACCGGGACGCCGAGTTGCTGCCTAAGATTAAAGAGGCGTTTTCTCAAAGCAAAAACCGATATGGTTCAAAGCGGGTCCATCAGGATCTGAAGGCCGATGGCGAGGCAGTCTCGGAGCGTCGCGTCGCCAGAATAATGAAAGAAAACAGTATCTCACCGCGTCTGCGCAAGCGCCGGAAGCCGCGCACCACAGACAGCAATCACAGCCTCAAACCGTCGCCAAATCTGCTGGAACAACGGTTCGATTGTACAACCCCGAACCGGGTTTGGCTCGCCCCTTCTCGTGACATTCGCGATGCGAATGCACTGTCAGGCAGTGGACATTACTTACGTCGATACGGATGAAGGATGGCTCTATGTCGCCGCCCTCAAGGACATGGCCACGCGCGAGATTGTCGGTTGGGCAATGGACGATCATCTGCGATCCGAACTGTGCTGTGATGCCCTGAACATGGCTCTGGGGCGCCGTGGACCAGTTCCAGGGCTCATTCATCATTCAGATCGCGGCGTGCAATACGCAGGCGGAGAATACCGCAAACTGCTCGGGGCGGCACGCATCACGCAATCCATGAGCCGAACCGGCGAATGCCTGGACAACGCTCCAATGGAAAGTTTCTTCGCATCACTGAAAAAGGAACTGGTTCATCGGGAGCGCTTCAAAACGCGCGTCCAGGCAAAGGCGGCGATCTTCGAATACATTGAGGTCTTCTACAATCGCCAGCGACGTCATTCCGCCATCGGCTACCAAACCCCCGCGCAAGCATACGAAACCATGACTTGGAAAAGCGCAGCGTAGGGTCAATAATCAAACTGTCTGGAAATCGGGACGAGCTCCATTGCCATCGGACCGCTGCAGGCAAGATGCGCAGTTTACCGCCGTTGAAGCAGATCGCAGCGAAATGGTGCTTTGTCCCGCACCGCTATCGTTCGTTGGACGTGCTTTGAATGGTCGCAAAGCGCCGGTCGCGGCTTGCTGCAGGCGCGAGAGCGTGCCTGGCGGTCAGTGACCGCAAATGGGCTCTCTCGGCCCGCCCAGGCTCGCCGCAGCGTAGGGCAGGAGCGAGCCCAGAGCTACGGATGCTGCGAAAACTTCGAATGACTGCAATCTACTCGAAGTGTTCAGGCGCGAACCGTGTCTTACAGTTGCACCGGACAACGCCCGATCTTCGTTTGCTTTGCTAGCCTAGCGTTTTCCAAACATGTCGAGCACATTGCGCGTGATTTGCTCGACCTGGATATCTTGCCGGATCAGTCCAGCGACCCATTCGCAGGTTGCAGCGGTGAATATCTCGCCCTTGCCACGCTTCCACGAGACCATCATCCCGTTGCCGCGCTTGCAGGCGTCAAGCGTCTTGGGCGTGACCTCGCCAAACAAGACCTGGGCCTTGAACGCCGCATCGGCCGACCCGATGTAGAGCGTTTCGCCCCAGATGCCGTGGTCCGCCTCGATATTGGTGGCCAGCCCCATGGCAAGGATCTCGATTTCGGGAACCGCACCGTCGGTGCAGGTCGGATATGGCAGCCCATCCTTGAACTCATAGTCCAGCCCGTCGACCTCATACCCGAAAATCCGCGAGCGCGCGCCCAGCACATCACCATAGCCGATACCGGCACCGTCAAACGCCCAATGATCGTCGCGATAGATCGTGAAACCGCCCGCACCGCCGCCCACGCAATTGCCAAGACCGGCATAGACACCGCGCAGGGCATTGACCCCAAAAGTCAGGGCGCCGGGGCGGCTCACCGGCGCGACTTCGAAGGCGCCCGAGACAAGATGCTCCTGATCTGTCCCCATCAAGGGATCCTGGTCGGCGATATACTTGTAACAGACTTGCGTGTGGCCCTCGTTCTCGATCCGCGTCTGCCACAGGAAGTTACCGGCGAACCGCGCGACATTGCCGCCACCCTCGACATAAGTATCGACAGCGTCGCGCATCTCGGCGCTCCAGTATTCGTCGTGGCCGACGAATACGGCGCAGGCATAGCGTTTCAGCAGGTCTGGGTCGCGATGCAGATCATGCAGCGTGATCACGTCGAAGTCATACCCTTCGCCCTCGGCCCAGCGAGCAAAATGACGCTCGTAACTGGCCCAGCCTGCCGAGGCATATTTCTTGGAATAACCATAGGCATAGGCCCATTCCATGTAGGGGTAGCGCACCATCTCTCCGGGTCTGACCGGCTGTTCGCGCAGCGCGCGGGGCGCACCCTCTGGCAATCTGCAAAAGCCACGCGTCCAGGGGCGTTGAGTCGAGACGATAGGGGAAAAGGCGTTGCCGTCCGGTCCTGTGATGCCCTCGTAATGGTTTGATCCGCCCCAGCAATTATAGGCCAGCCATGTGCCCGTCGCGCAGACCAGCACGTAGGGCGGCGGCGGGGCGTCGGGCGCGCTTCTGATCAGGATAATATGGTGCTCTTCGACCAGATCATCACCGCGACGGGCGCGAAGTGTCATCAGATAGCCGCCGGGCGTCCAACTTTCGGGGATCGTGAAGGCGTAACTCTCGGGCCAGCCGCACCCATTGACCGAGCAGTCAGCCGGTGTGGGATGGTGCACCCCCAGCAGGCCCGTTTCCTTCAAGAGCGGCTGATAGATCAGCCCGTCGCGTCCGATCTCGAGATCCCATTCCGTTGCTGTCGTCGAAACATGAAGCGACACGCGGTCGCCCGGGGCATAACTCATCTCGGGCGTGTAGCCCCAGATTTCCAGCACCCGGTCGTCGCGGGCCGGCCCGATATAGTAGTGATCAAGGATATGGCGCGCCTTGGCCCTTGTGCGCGGTGTGATGGCGGGGCCCGCCTGATCATGGGTCATGTGTCTACTCCGGCAGATATTTGTCCGACCAGCTCTCGGCAGCAGCGCCTGTGTCGATCATGTCTTGGATTTCGGCGTCACCATAACCCAGACGCGCAAGGATCGCGCGCGTGTTCTGCCCGTATTTCGGCGCAGGTCCTGGAATAGTGATCTCCGCTTGAGACGGGCGGACAGCATTGGGCGCAACCAGATCGACCCAACGACCCATCGGGTGGCGGTCGTGGCGAACGGCGCGGAAGGTTGCCTTGGATATATCGATCGCGCCTTCGCTTTCCCGCTGAAGCCCACCGTCGCGGGTGTCATGGAGCGAACCAAGTGGCGTGACACCGGCCGAACTGCCTGCAAAGGCACGCACCCAGTCAGCCACCGGTTTTTGCGCAAAACGCTCGGAAAGCGCGGCCTCCAGATCGGTATCACGCCCGACCAGATCGGACAGTTCCGGCACGCGCGCCAGGGCGGCGTGACGCTCGGTCGGTGCGGCAAAGAACATCCAGCGATCGGACGCGGCATAGCAGCGATAGAACGGCCCCCAACCGCGCGCCGCGCGCCCGGAGGGTTCGTCAAACGGGGCACGACAGTCGTAATCATACATGAACTGTGCCTGGATCATTTCGCCAGCCGCAGCAAGAGAAGCGCGGGCAATTCCACCCTTGCCGGTCAGCCTCAGCCGTTCCAGCGCAGCACCAAGCGCCACACAGGCGCAATGCCCCGTGAGCGCGTCGATTGTACCGAAATGCGCATGCTCTTCCGGTGTGTCCGGCCCGCCGCCAAAGCGGGTCATCACCCCTGTCGCCGCCTGTGCGAGATCATCATAGCCAAGGTGATCCGATTTCGGCCCCCGGCATGGCCCGCCCCAGGCATCAAGCTGCACCAGAATGAGGCGCGGATTGATCTCTGCCAGGCGGGTTTCGGTCAGACCCAAGGCTGCGCGTTGTTGATCGGTGCCATTCATGGTGATCACGTCCGCCTCGGCCACCAGCCGCCAAAGCGCGTCTTGTCCTTTCGCAGAACGCAGGTCGAGCAAAATGCTCTGCTTGCCACGTTGTGCGTGCAGCCCGAATACAACGGCGTTCCATGGATCGACCGAAGGCCGCACGGGCTGCACCAGTGTGAGCTGCGCCCCAAATCGCGCCAGCGTCGATCCGATGGTCGGCCCGGCAATGACGTTGGTCAGATCGAGAACCTTCAGCCCATCAAGCCAGCCGCCTGTGCCATCGCCGCCGATGGCTGTTCGCGGCGGTTCGGCAAGAACGCGGGCAAGCGCACCGCGAAATTCATCGGCCTCCGGTCCGGCGGTCTTGTCCATTGCGCCCGGATCATCAGCGAGCCAAGCCACATTGCCCATCTGACGCATCCGCCCGTGGCGGGGATCGTCAAGCTCGACGACCAGCCCAGACGCGCGCGCATGGCTGTCGGCCAGCCATTCGGCGGTGCTGCGCTGCGCCGTGGCAGGAGCTTTGGCGGCCCCGAACAGCGCTTCCCACTCGTGCGACGGTCGGGTCAGAAACGCGGCCTTCATCGCGTCCGACAGGCGCTTGCGGTCGTTCTTGCCAACCGGATAGCTGCGAAGCGCCCAGTCCGCGGGCCATTCCGCCCGATCGACATAGACATCGAAATCCGGCAGCTCCTTCAGCAGATCGCCCAGCCCCAGAACCTCCAGCACCCGTTGGGGATGGTTCACGATCGAGCAGGAAACGATATAGAACCCACGCCCGTCGGCACAGGTATAGGTGCGGTAGAACGGATCGAGGAATTCCGACAGCTCGGCAAAGCTCAGATCGTTGGGCAACCCTTCGCGCGCCCGGCGCTCCAGTTCCAGCTCGCGCGGAGATTTGTAGCGGTCGGGGTAATTCTCGATCAGTTCGCAATTGTAGACCAGCCCCTCGAGCAAGGCCGAGGCCAGTGGCACCTCGATATGCTCGCCCCCCATTTGCTCTCTTGCATTCAGAGCGAATAGCACAGACATCGCCCCGAACGCTGCACCATAGGCAGAAGCCAGCCCTAGCGGCGTAAACGAAGGGTTGATCCCCAACAGCCGCCGGTTCAGGCCCATGTCGGTGAATTGCCCCGTGCGCGCCGCGATCACGGCCTCCCAAGCGGCAAGACCGGCGAACTCCGGATCGGCTGAGGCAAAGCCGGGCAACGAAAGCGAAACAATGCTTGGGTTTGCCTGCCTGAGGGCCTCCGGGCCAAGCCCCAACCGCTCCATCACGCCGGGTCGGAAGTTCTCGATCACCACGTCGGCACGGCGCACCAGATCATACGCAGTGTCGCGCCCGGCCTCGGTCTTGAGATCAGGCGTCAACGCGCGCTTGCCCCGCGACAGCATGTCAAAGGCCGGGTCCTGCCATTTCGGCCCGCCGGGCGGGTCGATCCGGATCACCTCGGCCCCGAGATCGGCCAGCATCATACCGACCAACGGCCCGGCCAAATAATGCCCGAAATCAAGGACTCGGATGTGGGAAAGGGGGCGATTGTGCATTGTCGCAGATTCCTGATCTGGATGTGTCTACCAAGCACTCTAGAAACCTGAGCCGCCAAAGATCATACTCATACTGCCAAAAACCGGATTAGTTCTGCCAATGCGTTCCATCAATGTCAGTGTCTTCCTGTGTGACGCCTTTTCCAACATGGTGCTGGCATGTCTTCTTGAGCCCTTGCGCGTTGTCCGCGATCAGACCGGCGCCGACATCAGCTGGAACATTCTGACAGAGGGTGACCGCGCCGTCGCAAGTTCCAGCGGGCTCAGCGTTTCTCCCGAGATGCCCATAGTCGCGGCGCCTGCTCCCGATCTGGTCATCATTATCGGTGGAGACAGCTTTCGCGACAGGAAGGAAGCAACAGCGCCTCGCATCCTTGGCCGTCTGATGCAGGGGGCCGTTGTGATTGCCGCCGATACCGGAGCCTGGGTGCTCGCGCGTGGCGGGTTTCTGAACGGCCGAAAGGCAACGCTGCACTGGCAACTTCTTGAGGAATTTGCCGAAGAGTTTCCCGACATCTTGGTAAGCTCCGACCGTTTCGTCCAAGATGGCGGCTTCTGGACCTGCGGCAGCGCGGCAGCAGCCCTTGATTTGATGCTGCACTTCATTCGGGACCGGTTCGGTGCCTCAGTCGCCTTCGATGCCGGCGCAATGTTTTTGCACGACAATTCCAGAAGGCACGGCGCCTCTTATCCTGATCAGGCTATCTCTCAGGCGGTGTCGCCAAAGCTCAAACAAGTCGTCGCACTGATGTCCGAAGCGATCGAAACACCACAAACGATCCCTGTTCTTGCGAAACAGGCCCATACATCAGAACGAACCCTGCGCCGTTTGTTCTGGGATGAACTTCAGATCACACCCGGACGATATTACCTGCTTCTTCGCCTGGCGCGCGCGCGTGAACTGCTGCGCTATAGCGACTTAGCGCCTGGGGAAATCGCTTTGCGTTGCGGCTTTGCCAATGCAACTACCCTCGTTCGTAGCTTGCGGAGCAACTTCCCAGACGATTTGCGAGAGGGACGCCGGGCAAATCCATGAGCTGACAGCGCAGGAACCAAGTTGCGGTTGAGTATCAGGCATTCATGAAATTATTCCCTTTGCAGCAAAAGCGCTCCTAAACGTCACCACGCCAAAAGGCCGCTTCAATGCGCATTCCTGACCTTCTCAACATTCTTATCAATGTCAGCTCTGTCCGGCACCGCTATCGCTCGTAGGACGTGTTTTGAATGGCCGCAAAGCGCCGGTTCGTGCTCCGCTGCGCATGCGAGGGGCTGCCAGGCGCCAGATGGCGGCTGTGGGCTCGACTGCCGACTTGCGGCGATGCGGCTGCAGCGTTGCAGCGAAACTTCACCAGGACGCTTCTGCCAGACGACGCCAGGCAGCCCAACCACGACATTCATGTAAGGCGCAGCGCTAGCTGCGCTGTGAGCGCGAAGCAGTTGAGCCGTTTTCCCTAAAGCAGCCATCCAGAAGCCGGTGGCGGCCCTAGGGTCAGGATGCATTGATTTTCGCTGCACTGCGTGATTCACGGCTCGGAAAACGGAGCGGTGGCATGAGCGACCTTTACTGGCTGACCGATGGGCAGATGGCCAAGCTTTCCCCATTCTTCCCGAAGTCGCACGGCAAGCCTCGCGTCGATGATCGGCGTGTGCTGAGCGGGATTATCTTCATCAATCGCTATGGCTTGCG
>JABXIA010000214.1 GCA_013373325.1 Paracoccaceae bacterium | reverse complement strand
GCAGCCGCCGCGCTGCCGGGCTGGTCGCACCTGAGGCCGCCAGATCCGCGTCCCGAGTGTCAAACAGGATCATCCCGCCCGACCGCAGATAGGTGTTGAGCTTGGCATAGGCCTCGGACGATGGCAGAGGCTGGCTGCGGGTGATGGGCCAGTAAAGCAGCGGATAAAACGCCAGTTCATCGCGCTCCAGATCGACAGCCGCCGGCGCGGCGGGCTCAACCGAGGTGCGGAAGAACAGCGTGTCCGTCAGCCCGCGCAGGCCCGCCGCCGCGACCCGGTCCACCTGCGCATCCCCGGTCAGCACATGCGCCAGCACCAGTTCCGAGGCAATGGCCGCTGCCCGCAAATCCTCCTGGGTCTGCGCTTGCGAGGGGGCGGGCAGGGCGGTGTCCTGTGCCCTCAGCTCCTGCGCCGGAACCAGCGCCGCCAGACCCACTGCTGCCGCCAGTGCCGCGGTGCGGGCGCGGCCCAGCAGGCCGGAAACCGCCAGCGTGCCCAGCACATCCAGCGCCAGAAGCCCCAGCGCCAGTGTGATCAGCGCACCACCCAGCGGCAACTCCTGCGGCGCGCCATAGCCGCTGACCGCAACCGAGGCAGGCCAGCGCGCGGCCGTCAGCTCATCGCCCGGGCGCAGCACATTGCGCGCCAGCATCCGCCGCCCGCCGTCATAAACACCGGGCCGCAGCTCCGGCCCTGCGGGTGCCGCCACCAGATCCGGGCCTGCCACACCGGGCAGCGTCTCTGCGGCCTCCAGCCGGCCAAACCCGTCCAGAACCTCGACCGGCGTCCAGGTGGTGCCTTCCAGATCCTTTGCCTTGGACTGCGCGGCCGAGGACGAGACCGCCAGCCGCTCCAGCATCGACACGAACAGGCCCGACAGCGGCAGGCTGCTCCACTCTGCGTTGGCGGTCACGTGAAACAGCACCACCTGGCCTTGGCCCAGCGTCTTGCGCGTCACCAGCGGGGTGCCGTCCGCCAGTTCCGCAATCACCCGCCCCGCCAGTTCCGGATCCGGCTGCGCCACCACCTGCGAGCTGATCGAGACCTCCTGCGGCACCTCCAGCCCGTAGAACGGCGAGCCTTCGCCAAAGGGCGCCAGCGTCTTCGGCTCTCCCCAGCTCATGGCGCCGCCGATGCTGCGGCCGCCAATCCGCAGGCGCACCGGCATCAAGGGATCTTCACCGCTGCGCGCGGTGTCGCTGGCCGCCAGCCGGGGCCCGGCAAAGCGCAAGAGCAGGCCACCGTTCTCAACCCAATCGATCACAGCCTCTTCCTGCGCGGGCGCCAGCCGCGCCACGTCGGCCAGCACGATCACATCGGGGTTGGCAGGCAGCAGATCCCGCAGCGCGCCTTCCAGCAGCTCGGCTGAGGGCGCCAGCGCCTGGCGCAGGTAATGCAGCGGCGACAAGAGGGCGAGGCCCTCATCGGCGCTTTGCGAGGAGACCAGCGCCACCTCCCGCCGTCTTAACGAGTCATCGGTCAGCGCCACCGCACCTGCCGATTTCACGCCGCTGATTTCAAACCGCGACAGCCGCGCGCGCAACTCCGCAGGCAGCGACAGTTCGGCCGAAGCCTCCCGCGCCCCATCGGCAAACCGCAGCGGCAGCGACGCCAGGCTGCGCTCGGTGCCGCCCGGGTCCTTGCCCTGCGCCACCACGGAGATCTCCTGCGCCGGCCCGCCGCGGCTGCGCTGCACTGTCAGTTCAATGGTTCCGCCGGTATAACTTGCAGGCATCAGGCCCAAGACTGGCAAGGGCTGCTCAAAAACCTCTACTTCGCCGCGCTGCCCCAGCGCCTCGATCAGCCCGTCTCGACCCGGATAATCCAGCCCGTCGCTGAACCACACGGTGTCAAACCCGCCCTCTGCGGCGCCAATTGCCTCCAGCGCCTGCTGTACTTGCTCCGGCCCCGGCTGCCAGGGCAGCGGCGTCAGCCCGGCCAATTGCCGCTGCCAGTCGCTGGCGGCGCGGAACTGCAGGGGTTCCGGCGTGCTCAGGCGCAGGACCGCCACCGGGCGTTCCGCCCGTCCGGCCTCGTCCAGCTGCACCGCGGCCTGGGTGCTGGTCTGTTTCCAGCCCGCCGCGCCGCCCCAGCTGGCGTCCATCACAATCAGCAGCGGCCCGCTGCCGCCGGTATCTTCGGTCGCGGGGTTCAGCACCGGCCCGGCCAGGCCGATGATCGCCGCCGCCACCGCCAGAAGGCGCAGCAGCAGCAGCCACCACGGCGTGCGGTCCGACAAGCTCTCGTCATCCTTCAGCCCCAACAGAAGCGTTACCGCCGGAAACGGCTGGCGCTTGGGCGCGGGCGGAATGGCGCGCAGCAGCAGCCACAGCACCGGCAGCGCCAGCAAGCCCAAGAGCAGCCAGGGTGCGGTAAAGCCTATGCCTGCAATCATGGTCATGGCGCGGTCCGCTCCAAAGCGTGGTAAAGCCACATCAGAGCCGCCTGCGCCGGATCGCCCGTGTGGTGCTGCCCGAACCGCCAGCCGGCCTCGCGGCACAGCCGCTCCAGCGCGTCCCGCCGCTCCGCCAGCCGGTCCAGATAGCGCTCCTGCAGGGCAGAGGCTTTCAGTGTTTCATGTGTGACACCGCCCGCGATGCTCTGAAACAGCGTGCGGCCCGAGAAGGGAAAGGCCTCCTCCGCCGGGTCCAGCACCTGCAAGAGCACGCCGCGGACGCCGCGCGCGGCGGCCTTGGACAGGGCCTGTTCCACCGGCTCATACGGCCCCAGGAAATCCGAGATGAACAAGGCGCGCGCATGCGGTATCAGCGCCCGGTGGCCGGGCGGGGCGTAATCCTCTGCATCGTCATCCATCAGCGCCTCTGCCAGCCGCAGGATCTGAACATTGCCGCGCCGCGGCGGCAGCGTGCCGCCAGTCAGGCCCACGCGTTCGCCGCCTTGCACCATCAGCACTGCGGCGGCGAGGCCCAAGAGCCGCGCGCGCTCTGCCTTCTGCGGCAGCTTGGGCGTGGAGGCAAAGCGCATCGAGGCGCCGGTATCGACCCACAGATGCACGGTCTGGGCAATCTGCCATTCGCGCTCGCGGACATATTGCACATCGCCCATGGCCGAACGCCGGTGGTCGATCATCCGGCGGCTGTCGCCGGCCTGCGCCGGGCGGTACTGCCAGAAATCATCCCCCGTTCCAGCCCGGCGGCGGCCATGCTCGCCCATCAGGACAGATCCTGCCAGATGCCGCGCCTGCACTAGCAGGGGCGGCAGGGCGCTGGCCTCCGCCTCCGCCCGGTGCCGCAATCCGGTTGCAGCGTCAGAGGCCGCAGGCCTTGTCACGCGGCGGCCCCGGTCCGGGCCAGTTCGCTCGCGGTTTCCTCGATCAGAGCTGCCAGGCTCTCACCGCGCGCCCGGGCGGCAAAGTTCAGCTGCATCCGGTGGCTCAGCACCGGCTTCGCCATGTCCAGCACGTCTTCTGCGTTGGGCGCCAGCCGCCCCTCCAGCAGCGCCCGTGCCCGTACCGCCAGCATCAAGGCCTGCGCCGCCCGCGGGCCCGGCCCCCAGGCCACGGTTTGCGCCACATGGTCCGACACGCCGGGCTCGTCGGGCCGGAAGGCGCGCACCAGATCCAGAATCATCTCGACCACCGATTCCCCTACCGGCATCCGCCGCAGCAGGGTTTGCGCCTCAATCAGCTCAGCGGCGGTAAACACCTGATAGGCCCTGTCTTCCTCAACGCCGGTGGTCGCCAGCAGGATATCCCGCTCAGTCGCGCGGTCCGGGTAATTCACGTCGATCTGCAGCAGGAACCGGTCCAGCTGCGCCTCCGGCAGCGGATAGGTGCCCTCCTGTTCAATGGGGTTCTGGGTCGCCAGCACATGGAACGGCGCCCCAAGGGAGCGGTCCTCGCCCGCCACCGTCACCACCCGCTCCTGCATCGCCTGCAGCAGCGCCGATTGGGTGCGCGGGCTGGCACGGTTGATCTCATCCGCCATCAGCAACTGGCAGAACACCGGCCCCGGCACAAAGCGGAACGACCGGTGGCCGTCCTCTGCCGTGTCCAGCACCTCGGAGCCCAGAATGTCCGCAGGCATCAGATCGGGGGTAAACTGGATGCGGTTGCCATCCAGCCCCATCACCGTGCTCAGCGTCTCCACCAGCCGGGTCTTTCCCAGCCCCGGCAGGCCGATCAGCAGCCCGTGGCCGCCGCACAGCAGCACCGAGAGGGTAAGGTCCACCACCCGCTGCTGTCCGATAAAGCGTCTGGTGATCGATTCGCGCGCCTTCTGCAGCTTGGATTCCAGCGCTTCGATACCACCCAGCAGATCGTCCGTTTCAGGCATGACATTCCTCGTTTCCCGGATATATGCTGTTACTCTATCGTGCTGACAGGAAATGGCAAAAGCAATGAGCGGACAAAAACCCGTGACCCCCGATGCCGAAGGCATTGCCGCGGCGGCAAAAGCGGCCGGAAAGGGCAAGGGATTGCCGCCCGTCCACCTGTGGAACCCGCCGTTCTGCGGCGATCTGGATATCCGCATCGCCCGCGACGGCGCTTGGTACTACCTCGGCACGCCTTTCACCCGGTTCGAGCTGGTCAAGCTGTTTGCCTCCATCCTCAAGCTGGAGGACGGCAAGTATTACCTTGTGACCCCGGTGGAAAAGGTCGGCATCACGGTTGAGGACGCGCCCTTTGTGGCGGTGGATTTCGATGTGGCCGGGCAGGGGCGGGATCAGGTCATTACTTTCACCACCAACATCGGCGACAGTGCCGCGGCCGGGCCGGAGCATATGATCCGGGCTGAACGCGACCCCGAAAGCGGCGAACCATCCCCCTACGTCATGATCCGCGCGGGCCTTGAGGCGCTGATCGACCGCAAGAGCTTTTACCGGCTGGCGGATTTGGGCGCGCACCATGACGGCTGGTTCGGTGTCTGGTCCGGCGGCACGTTCTTCCGGCTGATTCCGTCCGCTGAGCTGAACGGGGACTGAACCCTAGCTGGAGAGAGCGTTCTCCAAAAGCTCCGTTTCGACAAAGGCACAGGCAAAGTCATTGCCGTTGATTACGTCGTGTTCGACTCCGGCCTGACGGAAGTAGGGCACCCCGTGCTGCATCACCGCTTCAGTACGCGACCCGTCGGGATGCGCAATCTCCAGAATGCCGTCAAACAGCGGCACCACGACATAATCGAACTCGTGCCGGTGCCAGCCGGTATTGTCGCCCCGCTTGGCAAAGTGCCACTCGGTCACGCGGACGCGGCTGTTGTCAATTCTGGTGACCGGCTTGGCGGTTCCCCTCGCATCGCACATTGCACTCTCCTGTGATCGGGTCAGCCTAGGCCGGCTGCGGGTCAGGGTGTTATCTCCACATGCGCGCGCCGATGCTGCCAGTTGCCAGACTGCCGGCGGCAATAACCAGCCCGCCTCAGGTTAACGAAAGTTTAACATGAAAATTCTGCTCTTTTGACGCCTTGGCTGCCCCGCCGCGCAGCGCTAGACCATCAGGCAACAAGGAGAATCCTATGCCCCGCTTCGCGGCCAATATCTCGCTGCTGTTTGCTGAGCTGCCCTATCTCGACCGCTTCCAGGCCGCCGCCGCGGCAGGGTTCGAGGCGGTGGAGATTCTGTTTCCCTATGAAATCGCCGCCAAGGAAACCCAGCGCGCGCTGATGGCCAACGGGCTGCAACTGCTGCTGATCAACGCGCCGCCGCCCAATTACACCGGCGGCATGCCCGGCTATGCGGCGGTGCCCGAAGGCACCGACCGGTTTCAGCGCGATATCCGCCGGGTGCTGCGCTACGCCGAAGCGCTGAAGGCCGGCAAGATCCATGTGATGGCGGGCTATGCCAAGGGCGAAGCGGCGCAGCAGACCTTTATCGAAAACCTGCAATGGGCCGCCGACCGCGCGCCGGAGCAGCAGTTCACCATCGAACCGCTGAACAGCGGTGACCAGCCCGGCTATTTCCTCGACGACTACAACTTGGCAATCGACGTGCTGGACGCGGTGGACCGGCCCAACGTCGGCCTGCAGTATGACGCCTACCACGCGCAGATGATCCACGGCGACGCGCTCAAAGTGTGGGAGACCTTCGGCCCCCGCGCCGTGCATGTGCAGATCGGCGCCGCCCCGGGCCGCTGCGAGCCGGGCACCGGGCCGGTGGAATTTCAGGAACTGTTCGAGGCCATCGACGAAAGCGGCTACGGCGGCTGGGTCAGCGCCGAATACACCCCCTCGACCCGCCGCACCGAGGACAGCCTGGGCTGGATGGGCTGACCGCCCGCCCGGCCAGCCTGCGCAGATATCTGTGCAGCGGCGCAGATTGTCCCGCAGTCAAGGCTCCGCATATCTGAGGCAGCACCCCATGCCCCGCTGTCACGGAGACCGCCATGATCCCCGCCCGCTTTGCTCCGCTTCTGTCTGGTTTCCTTATGTCGCTGATGATGTCCTCGATCGTGTCGGGCATCACCACCCTGCGGGTTGGCGGCGCGGATGAGGGCTTTGCCGCCGCCTGGCTGACTGCCTGGGCGTTCAGCTGGCCGGTGGCCTTTCCAGTTGTGCTGGTGGTGGCGCCGCTGGTGCGCCGCATCGTGGCTGTCGCCATCCGCCCGCCGGATGCGGCATGATGGCTCCGGCAGGCCGGAATATATATTCGTGAATTGAAATGTGTTTTCTGGCACGGCATAAGCTGCCGCAACAGAGAAAAGGACTCCGCCCATGCTCCCCGCCCGTTTTGCACCCGTGCTGTTCAGCCTGATCCTGTCAGGGATGATGTCCTTCATCGTGACTGGCGTCGCCACCTGGAAGGCGCTGGGCTTCGGCGCAGGCTTTGGCAGCGCCTGGATGCAGGCGTGGAGCCTGAGCTGGCCGATCGCCTTCGCGGTCGCCTTCACCGCCGCGCCTATGGTGCGCAGGCTGGTCGCCAAACTGGTCAAGCAGCCCGCGGGCAGCTGAAACGGGGCGGTAAAAGGGCAGGGGGAACTCCCGCCCGCCGCAAGCTGCATCAAAGATGCAGCAGCAGCCGTTGGGCGTGGCGCCGCTGGCGCGGCGCGAAGGGATTTCGCTGAGAAGCCCCCAAGGGCAGGTCTGCCCTTGAGGCGCGCTGCCGATTGTTTTCAGGGCGGGCCGCGTCAAGGGCAAGCCGCGCTGGCCGCGCGGAGGCTTTAGGCTCCGCCCGTTCACATGCGAAACGCTCCCCCAGAGCGTTTCCAGGAAGCTTGTTCACTCCCTTGACCCGGTGCGGCGAGGGTGCGGCACAATCCGCGCCGCGCCAGCGGCGCCAGGCCCAACGGGATGAGATCGTCAGATCGAAGCCGGGCGGGAGTACCCCGCCGGCCATGGCAAACCTGCCTCAGTGCGCTTCCGCCCAGTTCGAGCCGCGGCCCGCGTCCACCACCAGCTTCACGTCCAGATGCACCGCCGGATCGGCGGCGTTCTCCATCACCTGACGCGCGGTTTCGATGGTCTCCTCCACCGCCGCCTCCGGCACCTCAAACAGCAGTTCGTCGTGCACCTGCAGCAGCATCCGCGCGGGCAGATGGGCAATCGCCTCCGGCATCCGGATCATCGCCCGGCGGATCACGTCTGCCGCGGTGCCCTGGATCGGCGCGTTGATCGCCGCGCGTTTGGCAAAACCCGCCTTCGGCCCCTTGGCGTTGATCTCCGCGGTGTGGATCTTGCGGCCGAACAGGGTCTGCACATAGCCGTGCTCCTTGGCGAACTCCACCGTCGAGTCCATGTACTTGCGGATGCCCGGGAAACGCTCGAAATAGCGGTCAATGAACCCCTGCGCGTCCTTGCGCGGAATGCGCAGGTTGCGCGCCAGGCCAAATCCGGAAATGCCGTAGATCACGCCAAAGTTGATCGCCTTGGCCTGGCGGCGGATTTCTGGCGTCATCTCCTCCAGCGGCACCTCGAACATCTCCGAGGCGGTCATGGCGTGAATGTCGACGCCTTCGGCAAAGGCCTGTTTCAGCGCGTCGATCCCGGCCATATGCGCCAGAATGCGCAGTTCGATCTGGCTGTAGTCGAGCGACAGCAGAACATTGCCCTCTTCCGCCACAAAGGCCTCGCGGATGCGGCGGCCTTCCTCGGTGCGCACCGGAATATTCTGCAGGTTCGGATCGGTCGAGGCCATGCGCCCGGTGCTGGCCCCGGTCTGGGCATAAGACGTATGCACCCGGCCGGTGTCCGCATTGATATGGTCCTGCAGCGCGTCCGTGTAGGTCGACTTCAGCTTCGACAGCTGCCGCCAGTCCAGCACCCGTGCGGGCAGGTCATGCTCGGTTGCCAGATCCTCCAGGATGTCCGCCCCAGTGGCATAGGCGCCGGTCTTGCCCTTCTTGCCGCCTTCCAGCCCCATCTTGTCAAACAGGATCTCGCCCAGCTGCTTGGGCGAGCCGACGTTGAAGGTCTCGCCCGCGAGTTCATGGATTTCCGCCTCCAGCCCCGCCATCTTCTGGGCAAAGGCATTGGACATGCGCGAGAGAGTGTCGCGGTCCACTTTGATGCCGTTGCGCTCCATATCCGCCAGCACCGGCACCAGCGGGCGTTCCAG
>JABXIA010000060.1 GCA_013373325.1 Paracoccaceae bacterium | reverse complement strand
CCCGCCACGACCAGATTGACCACCATAGCGACGGCAATCACCACGCCCAGCATCGGCGAGCCGAACCAGGCCAGGCCCACCAGCCCCATGACGATGGCAAAGATCACCCCGTTGACCAGCCCCACCAGCACTTCCCGCCGGATCACCCGCCAGACGTTGGAGCCGGTGAGGTCGCGGGTGGCAATGGCGCGCACCGCAACTGTCAGCGACTGGGTACCGGCATTGCCGCCCATGGAGGCAACGATTGGCATCAGCACGGCCAGCGCCACGATCTGGGCAATCGCTGCCTCGAACTGGGCAATCACCAGCGAGGCCAGAACTGCCGTCACCAGGTTCACCGCCAGCCAGGGGAAGCGGCGCTTGGTGGTTTCGATCACCCGGTCGGCGAGCGAGCTTTCCTCGCCAACACCGGCGAGGCGGAGGATGTCTTCCTCGTGCTCCTCGTCCAGCACGATCATCGCATCGTCGATGGTGATCACGCCGACCAGCCGCCCCTCGTCATCGACCACCGGGGCTGAGATCAGGTGGTACTGGTTGAAGGCGTAGGCAACGTCTTCCTCGTCCTGATCGGCGGGAATGACCTGGAAGGTGTCCTCGACCAGGCTGGTCAGCGGCACATGGCGCTTGGCCGCCATGATCCGGCCAAGAGTGACATTGCCAATCGGGTGCAGCCGCGGGTCGACCAGCACCACATGGTAGAACTGGTCCGGCAAGTCGTCGGAGTTGCGCATGAAATCAATGGCCTGCCCGACATTCCAATGCTCAGGCGCCATCACCACCTCGCGCTGCATCAGGCGGCCGGCGGAGTTCTCCGGGTAGCTGAGCGACTGTTCGACCGCGACCCTGTCAGCGTCTTCCAGCGCGTCCAGAATGGCTTCCTGCTGCGGCACCTCCAGATCTTCCAGCAGGTCGACGACGTCGTCGCTGTCCATCTCCCGGACCGCGTCGGCCAGCACCAGCGGGTTGAGGATCTCGATGACTTCTTCGCGGATGCTTTCATCCAGTTCCGACAGAATCTCGCCGTCGAATTCGCGGTCATATAGGCGGATCAGCCTGGTCCGGTCATCGGAATCGATCTGTTCCAGAAGGTCGGCGATGTCGGCTGCGTGCAAGTCTTCCAGCAGCTCTGTCAGGGTTTGCTGATCGCCCTGCTCCACCGCGTCCAGAACCTGCGCGACCATCTTACGGTCGAGGTCATAGGCATCTTCCTGAGACTGGTCGCCGGTGATGTTGTCGCCGCTGCTCATCTGATGCCCCCCCGGTATTTCCTGGTCTTTGCGTGGAAAATAGAAGAGCCCGCCACTGGAAAACAATGGCAATGCCGCAATTTACCCGCACCCCTTCGGCGGGTATCCTGCGCGGAGCCAATTTGCAAGGAAAGGGTTCAGCGCATGGGCACCGGTTTCATCCTGAAGGGGCAAGTTCTTGCCTTTGCCGCATCTCCCTTTGCCGGGGACCGCCCAGAGGACGCAACCCTGCTGCGGGAAGCCGTCGCAGTGAAGGACGGGAAGATTGCGGGCGCCGGCACGCTGTCAGAGATGCAGGCGCTGCTGCCGGAGGCGGAGCTCGTGGATCATGCCGGCAAGCTGATCCTGGCCGGCTTTGTTGATGCCCATGTGCATTACCCGCAGACCGCCATCATTGCCAGCTGGGGCAAACGGCTGATCGACTGGCTGTACAGCTACACCTTCCCAGAGGAAATGCGGTTCGGCGACCGCGGGTATGCCGATGAAATCGCGCACCGCTACTTGGACCTGACCGCGGCCCATGGCACGACCACGGTCTGCAGCTATTGCACCATCCACCCCGAAAGCGCGGATGCGTTCTTTGCCGCGGCGCAGGCGCGCGGGCAGCGGGTGGCGGCGGGCAAGACCTGCATGGACCGCAACGCGCCCGACGGGCTGTGCGACACCCCGCAGTCGGCCTATGACGACAGCGAGGCGCTGATTGCGCGCTGGCACGGGGTGGACCGGCTGGAATATACGATCACACCACGGTTCTCCCCTACCTCGACACCCGAACAGCTGGAGGCAATGGGCGCGCTTTGGGCCAAGCATCCGGAATGCCTGATGCAGACGCATCTGAGCGAGCAGACGGATGAGATCGAGTGGGTGAAATCGCTGTTTCCGCAGGCCCGTGATTATCTGGACACCTATGAAGAGTTCGGCCTTCTCGGTGCCAAAGGGCTGTATGGCCACGCAATCCACCTGGAGGAGCGCGAGCGGCACCGGCTGCGGGAATTCGGCGCGGCGCTGATCCATTGCCCGACGTCGAACACCTTCATCGGCTCCGGCCTGTTCGACATGGCCGGGCTGATGGCTGAAGGCCAGCGGATCGGCCTTGCCACCGACACCGGCGGCGGGTCGAGTTTCTCGATGCTGCGCACGATGGCAGCCGCCTATGAGATCGGCCAGCTGCGCGGCACCCCGCTGCACGCGGCACAGCTGCTTTGGCTGGCGACGCAAGGATCGGCCACGGCGCTGCGGATGGAAGGCAAGATCGGCAATATCGCACCTGGCATGGAGGCGGATCTGGTGGTGCTGGACCTGGCCTCCACCCCGGCCATCGCCCAGCGGGCCGGGCGGGCCGAAGATATCTGGGAGGCGGTGTTCCCGACCATCATGATGGGTGATGACCGGGCCATTGCCGAGGTCTGGATCGGCGGCCAGCCGGTCAAGCGCAGCTAGCAGCGCCGGATCAGCAGCCCGGGCGGGCCAGCACCATAACCCAGATATTGCCCGCGCCGCGGGCGACGGCGAATTCGGTCACCTCGCGGCTGAGCATGTTTTTGCGGTGGCCGCGGGAAGCCTGCCAGCTGGCCATCGCTTCAGTCAGCCCTGGCTGGCCCTTTGCAATGTTCTCGGCCGCCGCGCACCAGCCGTAGCCAGCGCGCGTCAGCCGGGTGCCTAGCGTGCTGCCGCTGCTGCCGGTGTGAGAAAAGAACCCATTGCGCGCCATGTCGCCGGCATGGGCCAGCGCAGCCTGTTCCAGCCCGGCTGAATAAGCCAGCGGCGGCAGGCCGGAGCCTTCACGCAGCCCGTTGACCCCGGCCAGCGCAGCAGCAGGATCCACATCCTGCGCCTGGGCCTGGGCTGCCCACAAAAAGAGAAAGGCTGCGGCAAGCTGCCGTTTCTTCATTGTGTCATCCTTCCATCAGCTTGTGCGCCAGCTTGCCGTGGCGTTCGATCAGCCGCGGCAGGTCCAAGGTTGTCAGTTCGCCGCTGCGGACAATCTGCCTGCCTTCGACAAACAGGTGTTTGACTTGGGCCGGGCCGGCCAGCAGCAGGGCGGCGGCGTCCCAGCTGCCGCTGGAGGCCACACCCCTGGTGTCCCAGATGGCAATATCGGCGCGCTTTCCCGGCTCCAGCCGGCCGCAGTCGGGACGCCCCAGCACATCAGCGCCGCCGCGGGTGGCGATTTCCAGCGCTTCATATGCGCTCATAGCGTCGGCCCCGTTTGCAACCCGTTGCAGCAGCATGGCCTGACGCGCCTCGGCGCTCAGGCTGGCCATGTCGTTGCTGGCAGAACCGTCAACGCCCAGCCCCACCGGCACGCCTGCATCCCGCATCGCACGCACTGGCGCAATACCGCTGCCAAGGCGGCAGTTCGAACACGGGCAATGGGCAACCCCGGTGCGGGTTCTGGCAAAGAGATCAATCTCTTGCGCGTCAAGCTTAACACAATGCGCGTGCCAGACATCATCGCCGGTCCAGCCCAGCTCCTCTGCGTATTGGCCGGGGCGGCAGCCGAAGTTAGCCTCGGAATAGGCGATATCCTCATCGTTCTCGGCCAGGTGTGTGTGCAGCATCACGCCTTTGTCGCGGGCCAGCAGGGCGGCATCCCGCATCAGCTCGCGGCTGACGGAGAACGGCGAGCACGGCGCCAGGCCTACACGGCACATGGAACCTTCGGACGGATCATGGAAGGCATCCACCACCCGGACCATGTCGTCGAGAATGGCGCGCTCATCCTCGACCAGGCTGTCCGGCGGCAGGCCGCCGTCGCTTTCGCCGATGCTCATGGCGCCGCGGGTCGGATGGAACCGCACACCGATATCGCGGGCCGCGTGGATTGTATCCTCCAGCCGCGCACCATTAGGATAGAGGTACAAGTGGTCGGAGCTGAGCGTGCAGCCCGACATCGCCAGTTCTGCAAGACCCAGCTGGGCGGAAACGAACATCTCGTCGGGGCCAAAGCGCGACCAGATCGGGTACAGGGTCTGAAGCCAGCCGAACAGCAGCGCGTCCTGTCCGCCCGGCACCGCGCGGGTCAGGTTCTGGTACAGGTGGTGGTGGGTGTTCACCAGCCCGGGTGTGACCACGCAGCCGCGGCCGGAGACGACGCCGCCGCCGGTTTGCAGCCCCTGCCCCACAGCGGCAATCACGCCGCCCCGGATCAGCACGTCAGCGCCGTGCAGCACACTTCGGGAATCGTCCATTGTCAGGACGGTATCGGCGTTTTGAATCAGGATCTCTGTCATATCCACACACTCCAATAGACAGCCCGCTTCATGGGAATGTGTGATCGGCCGATGGAAAACGGGCGAAGAACCGGCCTTCGTTGAAACTAGAGGCCGGGGCCGCCAGTTTCAACCCGTTTGCGTCTGCCGCAACAGTTCCAGAGCCGCGGCGTGAATATCCGCATTGGCTGCGGCCAGAGCCCGGCCGCCGTTGTGTGCCGGGTTACCGTCCCAGTCAGTCACGATGCCGCCCGCCGCCTGGATCACCGCAATCGGCGCCTGGATGTCATAGGCGTTGAGGCCCGCCTCAATCACCAGATCCGCCTGGCCTGCCGCCACCAGCGCATAGGCATAGCAATCCATGCCATAGCGCGTGAGCTTGGCTTGCTTTGCGACGCGTTCAAACCCTGCCCGTTCGTCCTCGGTTCCGACTTCGGGAAATGTGGTGAACAAAATTGCTTCGGAAAGTGCAGCAGTGCTGCGGGTCCGCAGCGGCATTTCACCCAACGGACCTGTCATTGCAGCAATCTCCGCCCCGCCGCAAAAACGCTCGCCGGTGTAAGGCTGGTCGATCACGCCAAGGAACGGGCCGTTGTCATCAGCCAGTGCAATCAGCACCCCCCAGGTCGGTGTGCCGCTGATGAAGCCGCGGGTGCCGTCGATCGGGTCCAGCACCCAGGTGCGGCCGGAACTGCCGGCCGCGGCACCGAACTCTTCACCCAGAATGCCGTCATCAGGGCGCAGATCTGCCAGCACCGTACGCATCGCCTGTTCGGCGGCACGATCAGCCACGGTCACCGGGTCAAACCCGCCATCGAGCTTGTTCTCGGCATTCAGGGAGGGGGTTCTGAAATGCGGCAGGATGGCAGCGCGTGCCGCGTCTGCCATCCTGTTCGCTACGTCGAGGTCCGTGAGTGATGCCTGTGTCATACCCCAACGGGTGCCACTCAGGCGTTTTCATTGCAAGCGCAAACCCCGCCACTCTCCGGTTTTGCGCTGCAATTCCCTGACGGGCCCGGATCCGGATCCAGGCCCTGCCCCGTCTTCAGGCGACGTCGCTCAGCACGCGGGCCAGCTCAAACAGGCGGCGGCGCTGGTTTTCAGGAATCGAGTAGTAAGACCGCACCAGATCAAGGGCTTCCTTGTCCCCCATCAGGTCCTCTGGCACGGAGGCCTTCTCCGCCGGGGCCTTGCCCTCTTCCTGCAAGCCTTCGAAGAAGAAGCTCACCGGAACTTCCAGCGCATCGGAAATATCCCACAAACGGGAAGCGCTGACCCGGTTGGCACCGGTTTCATATTTCTGAATCTGCTGGAACTTGATGCCGACCTGCTCGGCAAGCTGCTGCTGCGTCATGCCAATCAGCCACCGGCGGTGGCGGATGCGCTTTCCCACATGCACGTCTACGGGATGAGCCATGCGTTTCTCCTAACTGTCATTTTGGCCAAAACCCGGACCGCTCTACCAATCAAACCGTTCTGGCAGTTTTGGATGCCTGCCGGAAACATGTTTCCCCATCAGCGCGATCAGTCTTCAACCTCTGAGCAAAAGTGTACAACCCTTGCGGTTGATTGCAAGACTGCCGTCGCGCATGACGGGGACTAATGCCTCAAGCGCATGATTTCACGCAGCATTTTTCCAAACGTTTTATTGCCAATTGGCTGCGGATCGCGTACCTCCCCAGAAATAGCGAGGTGCAGGCCGCAGGTGCGCCCCGGCAGTGTGCCCCGGCGAATCATGGTGATTCCCGCAGAAGGTGAGGAGAACACATGCAGGCTTTCCAAGTCTCCGCTTTTGGCACACCGCCAATCCTGACGGAAACGCAATGCCCGGCACTCGGTCCGGGTGAAGCGGCAGTTGCCCTTCACGCCTGCGGCCTGAACTTTGCCGATCTGCTAATGATAAAGGGCACCTATCAGGATACACCTGAGCCCCCCTTTACCCTGGGGCTGGAAGCGGCCGGGGTGGTGACGGCGCTTGGCAGCGGCACCGCAGGTTTTGCCATTGGCGACCGGGTGGCAGTGTTCGGCGGCTCCGGCGGACTGGCCGAAGCGGGTGTCTTTGATACCACGCGGCTGATCAGGATCCCGGACACGATGAGTTTTGAGCATGCCGCGGCGATACAGATCGCTTATGGCACCAGCCATATGGCCCTGGATCACTGTGCCCGCCTGCAGCCTGGTGAGACCCTGCTGGTGACCGGTGCCGCAGGCGGCGTCGGGCTGACCGCGGTGGAAATCGGCAAGCTGATGGGGGCAACCGTGATCGCCCAGGCCCGCGGCCAGGACAAGCTGGATACAGCCGCGGCCGCAGGCGCTGACCATCTGATCGATGCCGGCGAGGACCTGCGCAGCGCGGTCAAGGCGCTTGGCGGGGCTGATGTGGTCTATGACGCCATTGGCGGCGACGTTTGGAAAGCCGCTTTCCGCTCTGCCAATCCCGGAGCACGGCTGCTGCCGGTCGGTTTCGCCGGAGGCGAAGTGCCGCAGATCCCGACCAACCATCTGCTTGTAAAGAATCTGACGGTGATCGGCTTCTACCTGGGCGGCTACTTGAAGTTCCGCCCCGAAGCGGTGCGGCAGTCTTTTGAAACGCTGTTTGCCTGGCACGGCGAGGGCCTGATCAAGCCGCACATCAGCCACACCCTGCCGCTGGCGCAGGCCGCGGAAGGGCTGGAACTGCTGCGCAGCCGCAAGTCCACCGGCAAAGTGGTGATCACCATGGGCGGCAACTGACAATCCCAGCGGCCGCCGTAAGGGCTCCCGCCCGCAACCAGCGCATTTCTGCGAAATGCACCGCAGCGGTTGGGCCAGGCTCAGCGCTTGCAGCGCTGAGCCTGGCCCAAGACCGCCAAGGGTGCGCTGGCAAAGCCAGGGCAGCCTACGGGCGCGGGAGCGCCGCCCGGCCAGCGGTTCAGCTGGCGGCGCGCAGCGGCGTGGCCCACAGCCCCTGGAAACCCTGCCGGATGAACGCCGCCAGTTCCTCGACATAGGGCGCATGCACGCGCTCCGCCCCGTACAGGTTGATATGCTGCATCGGCAGTTCCGGCAGGCTGCAGCCCGGGCCGATCAGTTCCTGATAGGACGGCTGGGTGCCCTCCAGCAGCACGCCGACGGCCAGGTCGGCGCTGACCGTTGCCTCGACAGTGCGGTCCGAGTCGCTGTCCAGCGCCATTTCCCATTCGATACCGGCCTCATCCAGCGCCGCAGTCGCCACCGGGCGGAAACTGCAGTTGCGGCAGAAGCCGAGCCGCAGGGGCCGCTGCCGCCAGACCGCCCCGTCCGGCGCGCCAACCCAGCGCAGCGGCATGCTGTGAATGGTCTCACCGCCCTCGCCCGCGCCGGTTTCGGTGGTCAGAATCAAATCGAAAGCCCCCCGGGCGAACTCGGTCTTGAGATCCCGGGTATTTGAGGTGCACAGGTTCACATTGACCCGCGGATAGCTGAGGCTGAACCGCTTCAGCACCTGCGGGATGACCGGGTGCACCACATCATGCGGCACCCCCAGCAGCACTTCGCCCTCAAAGGCCTGGTCGGTCAGCCGGCTGATCACTTCGTCATTCAGCGCCACCATCTTGCGGGCATAGCCCAGCATCTGCTCCCCCTCGGCCGTCAGCGCAATGGTGCGCCCGGACCGGTCCAGCAGTTCCAGCCCCAAGAGCTCCTCCAGCCGCTTCATCTGCATGGAGACCGCCGACTGGGTCAGATGCAGAAAACCGGCGGCACGGGTCACCCCGCCGTATTCCGCCACCGCCACAAAAGAGCGGAGCGTGGTGATATCGAGATTTCTTACCATCACAAAACCTGATTCATTGGATCAAAAACATTCGTTTTCAAAATATGCCATAGCGCCCCATATTCATCAACACAATTGATCACCCAGAAGGGATGCATCACAAACCCAACTGAAGGACCAAGCCAATGACCCTCGCGACCTCTACCTGCACCACCTCTTGCCACGGCGCCAAGCCCCAGCTGTCCCTGACCGCCCGCCTGCGGCTGCACATGGCTGCCTGGCGCCAGCGCCGACAGCTGGCACGGCTGGATGACCGCGCGCTGAAGGACATCGGCGTGACCCGTGCACAGGCGGACGCAGAGGCCCGCGGCGGGTTCTGGAAAGCACCGGATCACTGGAGTTTCTAAGAAAGCCGCCCCATTCCTGGCGCACTATTCCGGACGGGCCGCCGCAGCGCGGCCCGTTTGGTTGTTTTTTCATGTATTTCTTTGTCTGAAATACTTGAACCGAAGCCTGCTTCACCCGATATTTGGCGGGAAAGCTGAGGCCCGCGGTCCCATTCGTGTGTCGGCAGCGAGGGAGTAGATTACGGAGACCATTCAATATGGCACAATTCGACACCATCCGCTCTGCTGCGGGCGCCCGCGCCCAGCAGATTGATGAGGGCCTCCGCGCCCATATGAACAAAGTCTATGCCACCATGTCCGTGGGCCTGCTGATCACAGCCCTGGCGGCCTGGGCCATTGCCGGCCTTTCGATCACTTCGGTTCCAAATGAGTATCAGATCGGTACAGACCGCTATTTGACAGACCTTGGCTACACACTCTATGTGTCGCCGGTCAAATTTGTCCTAATGCTGTCGCCGCTGGCTTTCATCTTCTTTGGCTGGGGCGCCCTGATGCGGCGCGGCAGTGCGGCGGTTGTGCAGCTGGGCTTCCTGGCGTTTGCGGCGGTCATGGGCATTTCCATGGGCACCGTGTTCATGATTTACACGCCCTACTCGATTGCCCAGACTTTCCTGGTTACCGCGATTGCCTTTGCCGGCCTGTCGCTGTTTGGCTATACCACCAAGAAAGACCTGAGCGGAATGGGCACCTTCCTGATGATGGGCGTCATCGGCCTTCTCGTCGCCATGGTCGTGAACATGTTCCTACAGTCGCCGGCCATGATGTTTGCAATTTCCGCGATCGGCGTTCTGATCTTTGCAGGCCTCACCGCCTTCTACACTCAGGACATCAAGAACACCTATGTCGCTATGGCCACGCACGGTGATCAGGAGTGGCTGGACAAGGCAGCCTATGACGGCGCACTGAGCCTCTACATCAGCTTCCTGAACATGTTCCAGTTCCTGCTGATGTTCATGGGACAACAAGAATAGTCCGACCCGAAATCGGGAACATTCGAGGGGCGGATCTCAAGGATCCGCCCCTTTTCATTTGAACAACAATAACAAGGGAAACACCCATGAAGATCATTGAGATACCGGCCGCCGAGGCAGGCCGTTTGCTGCCGCTATTGCAGGACCTGCACGCACTGCACGCAGAACAGCAGCCAGAGCGCCACATTCCGGCGCCCGGCAGCAGCGATCTGGCCGCCTGGCTGCAGGACTGGCTGAAACAGGACAACGTCTGTGCGCTGGCGGCTGAGAGCCCGCAGGGAGCGCTTCTGGGCTACCTGATCTATGAACTGCAGAACCGCCCCGCCCTGCCCGTCCGGGCGGCTGAGAAACGCGCCATGCTGCACCATATTTCCGTCACCGAAGCCTGGCGCCGCATGGGCGTGGGCAAGGCGCTGGTGGAGGCGATGAGGACGCAGGCGCTGGCGGAGGGGGCCACTGTGATTGCGGCCACCTATGCGCCATTCAACGGCGCCTCAGCCGCGCTGATGCAGGGCATGGGGTTGGAGCCCGTGCTGACCGTCGCGGAATGGCGCGCCTGAGGTCAGGCGCCTGAGCAATCAAGGCCGGCAGAGATGGCAAGTGTCCCCTGCCGGCCGGCAACTCTCCGCAGGAGCCCGTTCACACGGCAACCGGAAGCGCTGCGGATCATTTCCAGCAAATCGACCTCCGCAATCACGGGCAGCACTGGCACTGCGCTTGTCCTGGCAGCCTGCAGCACAGCCACTCCGGCGCTGCCGTCGCGAACAAGGCTCAAAGTCAGTTTCCGCCCGTTGATGCGGACGTGATGTTCGGAAACGATCTGCTGCGCCTGTGCCTGCTGCCTTGTATTTTTTGCGGCCGCCGGCAAAGGCTCAGCGCTGACCGCCGGGGGTAGCGGCACGCCCGGCTTGGTCTCAAAAAAACTTGAGACCGGCGCACCGGCCACTGATACTACCGCTGCCAAGAAGAAAACCCGCACTGCACATCCACCCGTTCACTTGTTCACCCAGGGCATCAGGCTAGGTGTGAAATGGGGCAAGAAGGTGCCGGGGCGCGGGACAATGCGCGCAGCATTTTCCGACAATTGCAGGCAGCGGGTTTATGCGGCCGTGCGCACAAAAGAAAACGGGCCGCGCAGCGCGACCCGTTTCCGGAAATCAGTCAGTAAGGAAGGCTTACTTGATTTTACCTTCTTTGTACTCGACGTGCTTACGCACAACCGGGTCGTACTTCCGCACAACCATTTTCTCGGTCATGGTGCGTGCGTTTTTCTTGGTCACATAGAAGTGGCCGGTGCCCGCGCTCGAGTTCAGGCGGATCTTGATGGTGGTCGGCTTCGCCATGGTGCTTCTCCTGCGTCCGAAAAGGCAGGGGCCTCTCGGTAAATTCCTATCTGAAGCCCGGCTTTTACCCGCCCTGCGCCCCAAGTCAACAGCCAAATCGCCCGGAAGCCGCCCCGGAAGGCCGATTCTGCTGCCCTACAGGGTGGAACCGGGGTTTTCTGCAGTCTTCCGCCCTTGGGATGCGGGAAATCGTAGCCTTGCAGCCCGTTTGCCCCATTTCAATGGCTTAACCAACCGCGGACAGCCCGAAAGCCCAGCAGATGCCCGAGCACCGGGACACCAGACAGACAAACCTGCAGCCGAATCTCCTAGTGCGCGCAGTGGCCGGGCTAGCGGTTTCGCTGCGGCACAAGCTGCTGGCCGCCTTTCTGACCGGGACAGGCCTGGTGATTGTGCTTGCACTGCTGGGTCTGCAGACGCTGCAGCAAGCGAATGAGCGAACCCGGCAGCTAATCCGCGATCAGGAACGCATCGCGGTATATAACCGCGTCTATCAAAGCAGCAGCGACGCGATGGCCTTTGCGTTGCACAGCATGCTTGAGCGTCCGGGCCGGATGGGCGTGCCCTCTGTTCAAGCCCTTAACGAGACACAGGACCTATCGCTTCTCTTGGCCCATGCGGTCCGCCGCTTGGGCGGCGAAGAGACGCCAGAAGGCCGCCGCATGGCAGGGTTGAGAGCTGAAGCTAAGAGCCTTTCACGCGTCGCCTTTGACATCATCAACCGCCGCAACGACCGGGAATTCGCCGCCGTTATGGACTTAGTAGAGCGGCAGTTCGTCCCAAAGGCCCAAAGACTTCAGCGCAGTGCTTACACGATCCAGAAGGAGATCGAGGCGGAAATGAACCTGCGCGCGCAGGAGACCGCCGAAGCCTACGCCCGTGCCCGGTCTCTGGTTATCGGGGCCAGCGTGGCCGCGGTGCTGCTGTCGCTGCTCGCGGGCTATGCAATTTCCTCCTCTGTGCTCTGGCCGGTGGAGCAGATCGGCCGCACGCTGAGCGCAGTCGCCTCCGGCGATTTCACTGCCAGGGCCGCTGTTCCCAACCAGGATGAATTCGGCGGGCTGGCACATAACGTCAACAGCATGAGCCGGGAGCTGGGCGCGCTGTACGAAGAGGTCAATGCGCAGAAGGAAGAGCTGCAATCCTGGAACAGTCAGCTGGAACGCAAGGTAGCGCAGCAGGTGGCGGAACTGGAACGGACCAACAGGCTGCGCCGCTTCCTGCCGGAGCCGGTGGCGGCGATGATCGTGAACGCGGGCGGCGGCAGCACCCTGCTGAACAGCCAGCGCCGCACCGTGACGGTACTGTTTGCGGATCTGCGCGGCTTTACCGCCTTTGCCAGTGCGGTTGCCCCCGAGCAGGTGATCGCCGCTCTCAACGCCTTCCATCAGGCCTCTGGACCGCTGATTGAGGACGCCGGCGGCACGCTGGAGCGGTTTCTGGGCGACGGGCTCCTGGTGCTGTTCAACGCGCCGCTGCCCTGCGAGGACCCGGCCGGGCAGGCGCTGGCGCTGGCGGAGCAGATGCAGGCAGCTTTTCCCGGCGCCCTGAGACCGTTTCAAACCAGAGGCAGCCGGATCGGCCTGGGGATCGGGATTGCCACCGGCGAGGCGACGCTGGGCCAGATCGGTTTCGAAGGGCGGCTGGACTATGCGGCAATCGGCGCAGCGCCGAACCTTGCGGCCCGGCTCTGCGCGCAGGCGCAGAGCGGGCAGATCCTGCTGTGCGAGGCCACCGCCCGCGCCATTGGCGCCGGCCTGCAAAAGGCCGGTAAATTTGATTTGAAGGGCATTCCCGGGCCGGCAACGGCCTATGAGCCGGAGAAACGCGCAGAAGGCCTGTAAGCCGGATCCTGTCCCCCCTGCCCCGTAAGGCAGGGATCGATGACCATTCATCTAGGCGGCGCATTGCTGCGCCGCTCAAGCTGCCAACCCGGTCCCTCTCGGCTGAAGCGAACCTAGCGGCGGTATCCCGGAAACCCGGAACCTGCCCGCGCGGGGACCCTATTTGGCATTGCTCCCGGTGGGGCTTGCCGTGCCGCCCCTGTTGCCAGGGGCGCGGTGGGCTCTTACCCCACCGTTTCACCCTTACCAGCCCGGAGGCTGGCGGTCTGTTTTCTGTGGCGCTTTCCGTCGGGTTTCCCCGCCCGGGCGTTACCCGGCACCGCTGCTTCATGGAGTCCGGACTTTCCTCGCGGAGCAGACGCTCCCCGCGGCCATCCAGCCTTCTGCGCGGGGTGAGGCGTAGGAACAACGGCGCGCGGCGTCAAGCGGATAGTGCGGCGGCAGGGGCTTTGCCCCTCTTGGCGAAGGGCCAATTCACCCCAGGATATTTCCAGCCAGATGAAAAATGGATCCGCTATGCATCTGGCCCCCAATATCCCGGAGCGCGAGGCAGAGCCTGGCTCAAGCCCCCTTTAGCGGGTCAGCGGATGCAAAGGCAGAAAGTCTTCTGCCGAGAGCGGGCCGCGCGCCCAGGGGCGGAACCGCAGCCGCACAGCCGCCAGAAGCGTCAGGTCGTCTGCAGGGGCTGTGAACCCGGCAGACGCAGCGGCCTCACGAAAGTGCGCTGAGGTCACGGTCTGCGGCGGGAATGCGCTCGCTAGACCTGCAGCCAGCCCCTGCCGGGCCAGCCTGTCCCAGTCGAACCGCGGTCCCGGGTCCCATTTGCGTCCCGGCGCCATGCAGGAATGGCCGATCACCCCCGCAGGCGGGATGTCCCGGCGCTGCATGATGCCGCGCATAAGCGCTTCCAGCGCCGCCGTCTGCGGTTCGCTGAATGGATGGGTGCCGCGGTTGTCGAGCTCGATGCCGATCGAACGGGAGTTGATGTCGTCCTGCCCAGCCCATTCTCCGGCACCGGCATGCCAGGCCCGGCTGTCCTCGGCCACCATCTGCCAGAGCGTCCCATCCGCACCGATCAGGTAGTGGGCGGAGACCTCTGCTGCCGGATCGCAAAGCCGGTCCAGCGCCGCCTTGGCACTGTCCATGGCTGTGTAGTGTAAAACAATCAGGGACGGCGTCAGGCCGTCCCTGCGCGGCCCGAAGTTCGGGCTGGGATGCCAGATGGCGCCAGGCTGATCAGCCCTGCCCGTATCAGACGTCATCAGTTCTGGACGGCCAGCCGGTAGGGCGCCGGATCCCAGCCGCAGGCAAAACCGTCACCATCCGGGTCCAGCACCTTGCGGTCGCGCTGTGGGCCGCCGCTTTCGAGGAAGGCGATCTGGGCCTGATCGGGTGAGGCGAACTCGGCACAGTTGCGCTGGCTGCGGGCCCGCAGGTTGATGCCTGCGCGGGTATAGAGCCGCACCCCCTTGGGATTGGAGGTGCTGAGCGCGTATTTCACGATGTTCGGCCCGGTATCGCCGCCGCGCTCCGGCACTGCAGTGGGCTCAACCTGCTGGTACTGCGACCGCTGGCGCTGCAGCCGCGCGGCATCGCTTTCAATTGACTGGCGCGACGAAACCGCCTGGAAGTCATTTTCGTCCGAGATACCCGCGTTGCCGATCAGCTGCGGTGCCGGGTTGGAGGGGCTCGCATCCAGCGGCGCGGAGGCCGCAGCGGGGCGGGAGGCTGCCAGTGCCGCCTCGGTCTCACGCGCGATATCGGCATCACCGGAAGACGCCGCAGCAGCGCTGAAGGTGCCGGCAGACGTAGTGGCGGCGGTGCTGCGCGGTGCGGTTCCAGCTTGGGAAGGAACGGTTTCGGTGGACACCCGCGCCGGCGGCACAAGCGGATCGCCATTGATCGTGGTGCCTGCGGCCGGCGGCGGCGCGAACGGGTCGCCGTCGATGCCAACGCCCGCGGCGCTGTCCGGAACCTGAGGGGAACAGGCAGCCATAACCAGAAGGCTGCCTGCGGCGGCGTAAAATGCGAATGCGCGCATGGGGTACCTGTCAGCTCTGCTCAATTGCTTGCGCAGATGTTTACCACCATTGCTGCGGCTTGGCTACAAAGCCCGCCGCATTCTCCAGCGCATAGGCAGTGTTCAGCAGATCACCCTCTTCCCAGGGCTTACCAATGAGCTGCAGCCCCAGCGGCAGGCCCTGGCTGTCCAGGCCCGCAGGCACTGCGACGCCGGGCAGGCCCGCCAGATTCACGGTGACGGTGAAGACGTCATTGAGGTACATCTGCACCGGATCCGCCTCAGTCATCTCGCCCAGGCCAAATGCTGCAGACGGGGTGGCCGGGGTCAGGATCGCATCGACGCCGGCGGCAAAAGCGTCCTCGAAGTCCTTCTTGATCAAGGTGCGGACACGGCGGGCGCGGTTGTAATAGGCATCGTAGAAACCTGCCGACAGCACATAGGTGCCGACCATCACACGGCGCTGCACCTCGTGGCCGAAGCCTTCGGCGCGGGTCTTCTCGTACATCTCGGTGATGCCGTCGCCCGCGTCCAGCGTGGCGCGGCGGCCATAGCGGACGCCATCATAGCGCGCCAGATTCGAAGACGCCTCTGCCGGGGCAATCACGTAATAGGCGGGCAGCGCGTATTTGGTGTGGGGCAGCGAGATATCAACGATCTCGGCCCCGGCGGCCTTCAGCATCTCGGCGCCGTCGGACCACAGCTTCTCGATCTCGCCCGGCATGCCGTCCATGCGGTATTCCTTGGGGATACCGATCTTCTTGCCGCGGATATCACCGGTCAGCATCGCCTCGAAATCCGGCACCGCCAGTTCGGCGCTGGTTGAATCCTTGGGGTCGTGGCCGCACATGGTTTCCAGCATGATGGCTGCGTCGCGCACCGATTTGGTCATCGGGCCGGCCTGATCGAGCGAGGAGGCAAAGGCGACAATGCCCCAGCGCGAGCAGCGGCCGTAGGTCGGCTTGATGCCGACAGTGCCGGTGAAGGCGGCAGGCTGGCGGATCGAACCGCCGGTGTCGGTGCCGGTGGCCGCCAGGCAGAGATCGGCGGCAACGGCAGAGGCGGAGCCGCCGGAGGAGCCGCCCGGGGTCAGCTGGGCGTCGTCATTGCCGCGGCGCCAGGGACTGACGGCATTGCCGTAGACGGAGGTTTCGTTGGAGGAGCCCATGGCGAACTCATCCATGTTCAGTTTGCCCAGCATGACGGAGCCGGCATCGGCCAGTTTCTGGCTGACGGTAGATTCGTACTCCGGCTTGAAGCCTTCAAGAATCTTCGAGGCTGCCTGCGACGGCACGCCCTTGGTGCAGAACAGGTCCTTGATGCCGATCGGCAGGCCGCACATGGACGGCGCATCGCCCGCCTTGATGCGGTCGTCCGCCGCCTTGGCGCGTTCCATCGCAAGCTCGGGCGTCTTGTGCACGAAGGCGTTCAGAGCATCAGCCGCGTCGATTGCCTTGAGGCAGGCTTCGGTCAGCTCAACGGAAGTGGTGTCGCCCTTGCGCAGCGCGTCGCGGGCCTCTGCCAGGGTCAATTTATTGAGTTCGGTCATTTTATCGCCTCTCTTGGGCAAATGTCATTGGGCTCCGCCCGTTCACAGCTGAAACCGTCCCCCGGACGGTTTCCAGGACGCTGCTCACTACTCCACGACTTTGGGCACTGCGAAGAAGCCTTCGCGGGCGTCCGGCGCATTGGCCAGAACCTTGTCCTGCTGGCTGCCGTCGGTGACTTCATCCGCGCGACGCTTGAGGCGCTGCGGGGTGACGGAGGTCATCGGCTCGACGCCCTCGACATCCACCTCGTTCAGTTGCTCAATGAAGCCCAGGATGTTGTTGAACTCGTCTGCCAGCGCCGGCAGCGCGTCGTCCTCGACCTTGATCCGGGCCAGTTTGGCCACCTTGGCGGCGGTGCTTTGGTCAATCGACATGGAAACCCTCATCTGGTGTTGGCTAGGCATTTACCGCCGTGCCGCCTGCGCTGCAAGCCTGCAACGGGCGGCCGGGCCGCAATCAAGGTGGCGGGCCTATTTTCCGGCACGTCTGCATTCCTTTTCACCCGCAGCCTGTTAGGCTGCTGTCAAGAACGACATTAGGGCCAACGGGAGGAGAAAACCGATGAAGATCATTTGGCTGGGCCACGGCTCATTCCGTATCGAAGCAGGCGGCCTGGTGCTGCTGGTGGACCCCTGGCTGAGCGGCAACCCGGTGCTGCCGGAGGAGAGCCATGAGGCCGCGATTGAAGGCGCTACCCATATCCTGCTGACCCATGTGCATTTCGACCATGTGATTGACGTGCTGCCGCTGGCCAAGCGGCTGGAGGTACCGGTGGTGGGGCAGTACGACCTGATGGGCCTGTGGGGGGAGACCGAGGGTGTGCAGACCACCGGCTTCAACAAGGGCGGCACGGTGGACCAGGGCGGGGTCAAGGTTGCGATGG
>JABXIA010000209.1 GCA_013373325.1 Paracoccaceae bacterium | reverse complement strand
TTCCTTTGTGAACCAGCCGGAAAACCTGGCCTATTACAACTTTGCCGAGGCGTTCCAAAATGAATGGCCTGAGCCTGTCAGCAAGATGCAGGTGTTCGCGGATGAGATCACCGATAAGCTGGGCACCTTCACCAACCCGCGGGAACTGGTCTTTGATCTGGGCCTGTTCGAGGCCACGCTGGACCTGTTCGGCCAAAGCAAGCGGAGCACAGATTTCGATACCGTGCTGAAGGCGTTTGACTCCGACCTCTCCTCCAGAACGTCTTTTGCCAACATGCACTATGACACCGGCCTGAAGGCCATGGCGCAGGCCTTCTCCTTCAACGCGGGGGAGGTCAGCCGGGAGTATCCGGAAGGGTTTGCCGAGGAGCTGGCCGAGCTTTACACCACCCGCCAGTTTGAAATCGAGATCGGCAACTCGGATCCGAACATGCGGCTGGCGCTGGCGCTGGAGCGCGAGCTGCAAGATGTTGTGGATGCGGGCGGCAGCGAAAACGCGCACTGGTACAATATCATCGGGTCGCCGCCGCTGCGGAGTATTTTCGAAACCGCGCTGGCCCTGCCCTCCGGTATTGCGCAGCTGGATATCGAACGCCAGCTGGTGGAGATGAAGGACCGCGCCTTTTCAGCCTTTGGCACCACCCACCCGGCCGATTTCCTGGAGCCGGAGATGCTGGATCAGTTCCGCAAGCGGTTCCTGCTGCTGAGCGATCTGAACAGCTATTAAGGCTGCGGGTCGGGCTGCAAGCGGTTAAGCGCTTGCCCGGCGGCCAGACTGGAAGCGGCGTGCCGGCTGGCACCGGCAAAGGGCCGGGGCGGGATCGGGCGGGCTGGCAGCCCTGCCGGCGCTCAGGCTATTGCAGTCAGAAAAACACGGACAGTCCGGGCGCGGCCCGGGGCCGCCTTTAATCGGCTTGGGGTGTTCAGGGGCGTCTCCAAGCGGCCGGATGAGGCCGCCGCTCAGCCGCAGGCAGGGCCGGCTGGCAGGGGCTTCTCCATGGTCACAGAGGTCGGCCTGTCGAAACCCGGGTGCGCGGTTTCTCCTGTCTTGCAAAATCCCATGCTGGCAAAGGCGGCGTGGTTTTCCGTCAGCTCCACGCGGGTCTGCAGCCGCAGCACCGGCAGATCAAGCGCTCTGGCGCGGGTGGCGGCCAGCTCCACCAGCGCGCGGGCCAGCCCGCTGCCGCGCTGCGCCTCGTCCACGGCCAGTTTGCCCAGGTAGAGGCAATCGGGGCGGGGCGTCAGGAAGACACAGGCCGCAGGCGGCGTGCCGGCCACCCAGATTTCACCCTTGCGGCACTGGTCCTGAAGGGCGGCCAGCGTCAGACGGTGCACGGAAGACGGCGGGTCAATGCGCCCTTCCATAGCGGCAAAGCTGCGCCGGATCAGCTCCAGCACATCCTCCAGGCCGGGATCACCGGCACAGAGCCGGCGGAGCGCGGTCATCGTGCTGTCCTGATGGCAAACCTCCTGCGCCGTGGCGGGCGGCAGGGGGGCGGTGCGCGTCATGGCCTGTTCCTCCCTCCGCGGCAGGGTATCCCTCCGCTGCGGTGCGGGCAAACCGGGAAACGGCAAACGCCTGCGCCTGCCAGGGCGCAGGCCGCCGGGCGCGGCAGCGCCCGGCCACGCCCAACGGCGAAGGGCAATCTGTGATTGACCGGGAGCCGGCGGGAGCGCTTGCCTGCCGTGTTACTTCAGCGCGCGCCAGCCGATGTCGCGGCGGAAGAAGCCCTGCGGCCAGTCGATCCCGTCCGCCATGGCATAGGCGCGGTCGCGGGCCTCCTGCAGGCTTTCGCCGCGGGCGGTCACGTTCAGCACCCGGCCGCCGACGGCCAGCACCTTGCCGTCCTGCGCCTTGGTGCCCGCGTGGAACACCATGTTGCTGCTGTCCTCGGGCAGCGCGTCCAGGCCCTTGATCTCGGAAAACTTCTCGTAAGATCCCGGATAGCCCTCTGCCGCCATCACCACAGTGATCGCATGGTCATCCGCCCAGTTCACCTGCGCCTCAGCCAGGCGGCCCTCAGCCGCGGCGTGCATCAGGTCCAGCGCCTGGGCGCCCAGGCGCATCATCAGCACCTGGCATTCCGGGTCGCCGAAGCGGACGTTGTATTCCACCAGCCGCGGCTGCCCGTCCTTGATCATCAGACCGGCATAGAGCACGCCCTGATACGGCATGCCGCGTTCCGCCATCACCTGCATGGTGGGCTTCACGATCTCTTCCATCGCTTTCGCCTCGACCTCAGCCGACAAGACCGGCGCGGGGGAGTAGGCGCCCATGCCGCCGGTGTTGAGGCCGGTGTCGTCCTCGCCGACGCGCTTGTGGTCCTGGGCGGAGCCAATTGCCAGCACGTCCTCGCCATCGACCAGCACAAACAGGGAGGCTTCCTCGCCTTCCATGAATTCCTCGATCACCACCTCGGCGCCGGCACCGCCGAAGACGCCGCCGAACATGTCGTCGATGGCGGCCATCGCCTCGTCCTCAGTCATGGCGATGATGACGCCCTTTCCGGCTGCCAGCCCGTCGGCCTTGACCACGGTGGGCACGCCGTGCTCGCGCACATGCGCCTTGGCGGCCTCGGCATCGGTGAAATGGCCGTAGCCTGCGGTGGGGGCGTTTGCCGCGTCGCAGATTTCCTTGGTGAAGCTTTTGGAGGCTTCCAGCTTTGCTGCCGCCTCGGAGGGGCCGAACACCAGCAGACCAGCCTCGCGCAGCCGGTCGGCGACGCCTGCCGCCAGCGGCGCTTCGGGGCCGACAATCACGAAGTCGATGGCGTTTTCCTCGGCAAAGGCGGCCACTGTGCCGCCATCCTCGATGTCAAAGGCCGCGCAGTCGGCGATCTGGGCGATGCCTGCATTGCCCGGCGCCACGATCAGGCGATCGCATTTGGGGTTCTGCATCACTGCCCAGGCCAGTGCATGTTCACGCCCGCCGCTGCCGAGGATAAGGATGTTCATTGACGCATTCTCCGATCTGCCTGAGCCCTGTGGCCCGCGGGGTGCCACCCGGGGCTTGCCTTGCTTGCTGCGCGTTCTATGCTGCGCGCGACTTCAAAACAAGACCGGCCAAAGGCCGCAGGAGAGCAGCCCCCGATGTCCGACCTGTTTGACGACCCGCAGCCGGGCCAGAACGCCCCGGAATTCACCGTTTCGGAGATTTCCGGCGAGGTGAAGCGCACACTGGAGGGCACCTTCGGCCGCATCCGGGTAAAGGGCGAAGTGGGCCGCGTGTTCAAGGCGCGTTCCGGGCATTTGTACTATGACATCAAAGATGACCGCTCGGTGCTGGCCTGCACCACCTGGAAGGGGCAGATCAGCGGTTTGTCGGTGGTGCCGGAGGAAGGGCTGGAGGTGGTTGTCACCGGCCGGCTGACGGCCTTTGGCGCGCAGTCCAAGTACAACATGAACGTGGATGAGGTTGCGGTTGCCGGCCAAGGCGCGCTGATGGCGCTGTTGGAAAAGCGCAAGAAGCAGCTGGAGGCGGAGGGCCTGTTTGCGCCGGAGCGGAAACAACCGCTGCCCTATCTGCCGCAGATCATCGGGGTGGTGACCTCGCCGTCGGGCGCGGTGATCCGCGATATTCTGCACCGGTTGCGCGACCGATTTCCGCGCAAGGTGCTGGTCTGGCCGGTGGCGGTGCAGGGACAGAACTGCGCGCCCGAAGTGGCCCGCGCCATCGAAGGCTTCAACCGCCTGACACCGGGCGGCGCACTGCCGCGGCCCGATCTGATCATCGTCGCTCGCGGCGGCGGCTCGATCGAGGATCTGTGGGGTTTCAACGAGGAGGTCGTCGCGCGTGCGGCTGCCGCCTCGCAGATCCCGCTGATCTCAGCTGTCGGGCATGAAACGGACACCACGCTGATCGACTTTGTGTCCGACCGCCGGGCGCCGACCCCGACCGCGGCGGCGGAGCTGGCGGTGCCGGTGCGGCTGGAACTGATGGCGTGGAGCGAGAACCAAGGCGCGCGGCTGACCCGGGCGGCGGGGCAGGCGGTGCAGCTGAGGCGCCAGCGGCTGAACGATCTGGCCCGCGCACTGCCCAAACCCGATACCTTGCTGGAAACTCCGCGGCAGCGGCTGGACCGGATATCCGACCGGCTGCCCGGCGCGCTGATTTCCGGCGTGCAGCGGCGGCGGCTGCACCTGAGCGAAACGGCAGCGTCCTTGCGCCCGGCCACTCTGCGGCAACTGGTTGAGGGGCGGCGCGACCGGTTGCAGAACCTCGCCTCGCGTCTCAGCCTGCGTCCGATCCAGCGCGAGATGACGGCGCAGAAAGATGCGCTGGGGCGGCTGGCGCAGCGGCTGGATGCAGCGCAGGCCGCGCGCATCGACCGCCAGCGTCAGGCCCTGACCGCCACCGGGCGGCAGTTGGAAATCCTCAGCTACAAGGCGACGCTGGAGCGCGGCTATGCGGTGGTGCGGTCTGGCGATGAAATCCTGACCACCCGGTCTGCCGCCGCCAAGGCGGGCGCCCTGCAGATCGAATTTGCAGACGGCACGCTGGATCTGGAGAGCGGGGCGGCACAGGCGCCGAAGAAGGACGCGCCGAAACCTCCGGCAGAGGGCGGCGGTCAGGGTTCGCTGTTCTAGCCGAGCATCTGCAGCGGCCTCAGGTGCCGACCTTGGGGCCGTAACAGAGCATATCCTCGCCGATGTCCTCGGCCTCATACAGTTCGGTGGCGGCGGGGTCATCCTCGAACCGCGCCGTCAGCCCGCGCGGCGTCAGCTCAAAGGTCCAGCACTGCGGATCGTCCCGGTTTTCATAGATGAAACAGATCCGGCCTGCCTCCTCGTACCAGCTGCCGTCCTGGCATTTGCCATCGAGAAAGGACCAGATCACGCGGCGGTTCGGCAGGTAGCGTTCGACCCCGTACATGGCGCCGCCGAAGCCGTAAAACAACGTGCGGCCCTGGGTGTAGCGGTCAAACTCGCCAGCGCTCAGCGGTTCACCCGCCGCCAGCGGGGCGGGCAGGGCGGCCAGCAGGAGAATCATCAAGAAACGCATGAGGCCATTGTGCCTCAGGAGCAGCGGATGCTCCAAGCCTTGCGTTTTCTGAACAGGCTCCCGCGGGGTCACCTTTGACCGGGGGCAGTTTGCGCGGACAGAGTGGCGGAAAATCAATGGGGAGGCAGGTGATGACAACGGAATTGGCACTGTGGGCAGGCGCCGCAGCCTGTGCGGTGATCTATCTGCCGATGGCTGCGCAGCCGCCGGGGCTGACGCGCAGCGTGCTGAAGACCGCTTCTGTTGCATTGCTGGCGCTGGCGGCGCTGCTGACGGGCGCGCCCTGGCTGCTGGCCGTGGCGCTGGGCCTCTGCGCGCTGGGCGATCTGTTCCTGTCGCGCGACGGCGAGGGGGCGTTCATGGCAGGTGTCGGGGCCTTTGCCGCAGGCCACCTGGTCTATGCGGTGCTGTTCCTGATGCGCGGGGACAGCGACCCGGTGCGGCTGTTGCAGATGCCCGGGGCCGCCATTGCGGCGGGCCTTTTGGTGCTGGGTGTTGTGATGGCGAAGATCCTGGCGCCGCGCGCCGGGGCGCTGAAGGGGCCGGTGCTGGCCTATATCCCGATCATCCTCGGCATGGGGGCGGCAGCGCTGACGCTGCCGTTTGGCAGTTGGGTCTTTGCCGCGGCCTGCGCCTTCATGCTGTCGGACATGGTGCTGGCGGCGGAAACTTTTGTGCTGCCGGAGGATCACGCGCTGCGCCGGATCACGCCTTATGCCGTCTGGCCGCTGTACTGGGGGGCGCAAGCGGGCTTTCTGGCGGCATTTTCCTGAGTTTCGCGGCGCCTAGCGCTTTGCACTCCGGCTGAAACCGCATTAGGTGGGGTGCAGACCCTTTTGCGGAGACCAAGATGGCGTTTTTCTCAAAGCTCAAGGAGCGGCTGTTCAAATCCTCCTCAAAGCTCGAGCAGGGGCTCGATGCGATTGTCGAGGAGGGCGCGGACAGTAGCGCGGCAGAGGCTGCGGAGACTCAAGCTGAGGCCCAGTTTGAGGCGCTGGCGGAGTCCCCGGCAGTAACGCCCGAACAGCCCGCACCGGCACCGGTGCCGCAGCCCGAACCTGTTGCTGAGCCGGAGCCTGCGCCAAAGCCTGAACCTGCACCGCAGCCTGTGGCAGCGCCCAAGCCCGCACCGGCACCGCAGCCTGCGCAGGAGCCTGAGAAGAAATCACCGGGCCTGCTGGGCCGCCTGATGGGCCGCTCTGCTGCGGCGGAGCCGCGCCGGGCGCTGGATGACGATATGCTTGAGCAGCTGGAGGAGCTGCTGATCGCCGCCGACATGGGGGTGGACACCGCGCTGCGGGTGACCGCCAACCTGGCCGAGGGGCAGATGGGCAAGAAGGTTTCCAGCCGCGAGATCAAGGAGCTGCTGGCGCAGGAAGTGGCGCGCATCATGGAACCGGTGGCAAAGCCCTTGCCGATCTATGCCAAGCGCCCGCAGGTGGTGCTGGTGGTGGGCGTCAATGGCTCCGGCAAGACCACCACCATCGGCAAGCTGGCGAGCCAGTTCAAGGGCGCTGGCAAGAAGGTGGTGATCGCCGCGGGCGACACCTTCCGCGCCGCCGCTGTCGAACAGCTGCAGGTCTGGGGCGACCGGGCCGGCGTGCCGGTGCTGACCGCGCCCGAAGGCTCCGACCCGGCCTCCTTGGCGTTTGATGCGATGACCAAGGCCCAGGAAGACGGTGCTGACCTCCTGATGATCGACACCGCCGGACGGCTGCAGAACCGCGCCGACCTGATGGAGGAGCTGGCCAAGATCGTCCGTGTGATCCGCAAGAAGGACGAGACCGCGCCGCACAATACCCTGCTGGTCCTGGATGCGACCACCGGCCAGAACGCGCTGAGCCAGGTCGGCACTTTCCAGCAGCTGGCGGATGTGTCGGGCCTGGTGATGACCAAGCTCGACGGCACCGCCAAGGGCGGCGTGCTGGTGGCGCTGGCGGACAAGTTCGGCCTGCCGATCCATGCCATCGGCGTGGGCGAGCAGATTGACGATCTGGCGCCTTTTGATCCGGAAGAGTTTGCGGCTGCTCTGACCGGTTTGGAGAAATCCTGATCCGTCCTTCATCTGGCTGGAAATATCCCGGGGGCCCGGGGGCTGGCCCCCGGCTTTGCCGGAATGAGAAAAGGTTTCTTGTTTGAGCGATTGGCTGATCTCCCTGGAAGGCACCGAGGCCGGGCATCAGGCAGCCCTGTTTCTGGCCATCTGGGCGGCGTTCCTGCACGCGGTGTTCGGCGCTTTGCAGAAGGGGCGGCATGATCCCTGGCTGTCGCGCGGGGCGATTGACTTTTCCTACTGTGTGATGGCGGCGCCGTTTGCGCTGTTTGTGGTGCCCTGGCCGGAGCCGCATATGTGGCTGATCTTCTTCGTCGCCTGGGTGATCCACGTCTTCTACAAGCTGTTCCAGGCGCTGGCCTATACCAAGGGCAGCTACACGGTGGTTTACCCGGTGGTGCGCGGCACCGGGCCGCTGTTCACGGTCATTGGCTCTTTCTTCCTGTTCGGCGAGGTGTTCACCCTGGTGCAATGGCTGGGGGTGGCGGTGCTGCTGGCGGGGATCTTCGGCCTGGCGGGATACAACTACCGCTACCTGACGGTGAACCGCGACACGCTGGGGATTGCGCTGGGGCTGGCTGTGGTGACCGGGTTGTTTGTGGCCGCTTACACCACATATGACGCCTATGGCATCCGGGCGACGGCGGATCCGTTCACCTTCCTCGCGTGGTTTTTCATGATCGACGGGCTGGTGTTTCCGGTGATTGCCTTCAGCCGCTGGCGCAGCATGGCGGAACCGACTGCACCCGGGCCGCTGATGGTCAGGGGCTTCTTTGGCGGGCTGGTGGCCTTTGCGTCCTTTGGCGCGATCATGCTGGCGACGCGGCTGGACAAGGTGGGGGAGGCGGCGGTGCTGCGCGAGACCTCGACGGTGTTTGCCGCCCTCATCGGCTGGCTGGTGCTGAAGGAAACCGTGGGGCCGCGGCGGATTGCCCTGATGGCTTTGATCGCCCTGGGCGCCGTGATAGTGGAAGTGGGCGGCTAAAGCCCGCAAGCAGAGCAGACAGGAGGCCCCATGGCCGCGAAGAAGATCAACCCGACCCTGAAGATGGTGCTGGAACTGGGCCCGATTGTCCTGTTCTTCATTGGCTATCTGAAGCTGAAGGATGAGGTGTTTCTGATCGGGGGCAGCGAGTACAAGGGCTTCATCGTGATCACCGCGGCGTTCATCCCGCTGATGGTGGCCTCCACGCTCGCTTTGTGGAAGCTGACGGGCCATCTGTCGCGGATGCAATTTGCGACGCTCATTCTGGTGGTGCTGTTCGGCGGCATGTCGGTGTGGTTCAACGATGACCGTTTCATCAAGATGAAGCCGACGATGCTGTATCTTCTGTTTGGCGGATTGCTGGGCATCGGCCTGATGCGCGGGCAAAGCTGGCTCAAGGTGGTGATGGAAGAGCTGATGCCGCTGCAGCAGGAGGGCTGGATGATCCTGACCCGGCGGCTGTGCGCGTTTTTCTTTGGCCTGGCGGTGGCAAACGAGTTGATCTGGCGCACGCAGAGCACCGAGACATGGGTTTATTTCAAGACCTTCGGCCTGCCGGTGGCGATGTTTGCCTTCTTTATGTTCCAAGGCCAGCTGCTGCAGAAATACGGCGACGAGGAGGAGGCGGGCCCGGCGGAGTAACCACCGGCGGGCAGAGGCGGGCTCCCGCGCCTTCGCACATCATCAAAGATGAAGCTTGAAGCCTTGGGCCGGGCAGCGCACCTGCGGTGCGCTGCGGTTGCGCGCGTCACCGGGTTTGTCCGAAAATCACCTCTTGTGCCCTTGTATCGGACCGGTCCGCGCGCAGGTCCGCGTGCAGCGCCCGGCCGGCCACGACGCCGGGGCGCGACCACATCAGATCCAGCCAGCGGGCCAGATGCGGCTTGTCGTCCAAAGTCTGCTGCTGGCCTTCCCAGAGCGAGGCCCAGGGCCAGATGGCCATGTCGGCAATCGTGACATCTGAGCCCGCCACAAACTCGTTTTCTGCCAGCTGCCGGTCCAGCACGCCATAGAGGCGGGCGACCTCACCCCGGTAGCGGTCCTTGGCGTAGGGCAGATCCTCGGGAGCGTACTTCAGAAAATGATGCGCCTGACCGGCCATCGGACCGACGCCGCCCATCTGCCACATCAGCCATTGATCCACAGTCAGGCGGGCACGCTCATCCGCGCCGTAGAACTGCCCGGTCTTGCGGGCGAGGTACTGCAGGATGGCACCGCTTTCAAAAAGCGAGACCGGCGAGCCGCCAGGGCCGTCCGGGTCGATGATCGCGGGCATCCGGTTGTTGGGGGAGATCTTCAGGAACTCGGGCGCGAACTGATCGCCTTTGCCGATGTCGATCAGCGTGACCTCGTAGGGCAGGCCCATCTCCTCCAGCGCGATGGAGATTTTCCAGCCATTCGGCGTGGGCCAGTAGAACAGGCGGATGGGGTCCTGCATCGCGTGCCTCCGTCAATGTGCCCGGCCACAGGAGCACGGGGCACGGGGGCGGGCAAGGGGCGGCGGCGCTCACATCCCTGTGACCGCTGGAAATGCTGCCGCTTGACCGAATCCCGCAAGATGCGTAAAGCCCTGCATCACATCGTGGCGATTTGTTACCGGATTGCGGGCCACGTTAAACAATCCCGCTAAAGAGGTC
>JABXIA010000021.1 GCA_013373325.1 Paracoccaceae bacterium | reverse complement strand
GAGGCCCCCACAAGCATCAGCATCACCAGTTTAACGGTTACGGTGGCCCGCGCGAAAAGGCCCCACATGGAGAAATCAATCTCCTGCGCCAGCGCCAGAGTTTCTGCTTCCATTCGCCTGCTCTACGGTTTTTCCCGGCCGTTTATCCGGCCTTATTTGGCAAGACGCTAGCGCAGTTCAATGGCAAAGGCCAATAAAACAGGCGCGCGGGCGCCAAATGTTACCGTAATGCGCGAATCTCTGCCGGAAGCCGGGCCGGTTTGCCGCCTGTGGTTATGCAAACGATGGTCACCTCGGCGCGGAACAGCACCTGCCCGCCGCGCGTGACCTCCTGATTCAGGACCATCCGGGCGGGTGTGACGTTGTGCACGGAGGTGGTGACCAGCAGCTCCTCGTCAAATTTGGCAGGCGCCAGGTAGTCCGCCTCGATCCGGCGCACCACATAGATCAGCCCGGCCTCGCGCATGGCGTTCTGATCCACCCCGATGCCGCGCACCCAGTCGCTGCGGGCCCGCTCGATGAAGCGCAGGTAATTGGCGTGATAGACGATCCCGCCCATGTCGGTGTCCTCGTAGTAGACCCGGACGGGGAATTGGTGGTGGATTTCTGTCACAGTAGCTCTACCCAGTGAATTAGGCCCAAGATGGCAACAAGCCCTGCGGATTGAAACACGGCTTTTAACTTTTCAGCTTTCAGACCGGCTTCTTCCTGTTCCTCGCGCCACCGCCATACCGCACGGCCCGCCGTCCGAAAGGAAATGGAACCTGAAACCGCACCCACAATGCAAAGAAGTTGAACTGGCCACGCACCAGCATCTCCAGCCACCAGGATCCATACAATCGCCGGGGCCGCCGCACAGACCGCACACCAGCGTGAAATGCGGGAGCTGTGCACCGCGTTTTCACCAACCTGTTTGAGCCCAGGCAGCTTCGCCTGCCTCAGCAATGGTGCCCATGTGAGAAAACACCAGGCCAGGGAAAATGCGAAAGCAATGCCAAAGAATTCCAGCACCAAGCCCAAGGCATTCATTTGTATCCCCTTTGCGGAGGGATATCGCTCAGCGGATATTGCGCCAGCACGTCATAGCGCGCGCCTTCCGGAGCCAGCGTGGACTGGAACAACGCGAAACTGGCTGCTTCGCATTCCAGCCCGAACTGCGCTGTTGCCGACAGGAAACGGGCGATCTTTTCCACCTGCACGGCCTCCAGATGCCGGGGAAAGCGCGCCAGCGTCACATGCGGGCGGAAGCGTTCGCGCGGCAGCTCGATCCCGGCGGTGCGGCAGGCGCTGCGCACCCGGTCGCGCAGATGCGCCAGCTCCGGCGTTTTCTGCACCTGAGCCGCCAGCACCCGCGGCAGCTTGCCGCCTAAGGTGTCCAGCCCGCTGAAGGTGAGCTGCAGCGGCGGCGCACTGATCTCCCCCAGAAACTGATGCAGGGTCTGCAGTCCGGCCTCTGGCTGGTCATCGAGGAAAGCCAGCGTCAGGTGCATGTTTTCAGCCGGGACGTGGCGGCCCACGGCCAGCCCCTCCTGCACGCGTTCCAGCGCATCCAGGGCTGCATCCGGCAGCGGCAGTCCGGCAAAGGCGCGCATCAGCTCTGCGGCGGTTCCGCCGGCGCCTGCAGGCGGGCGAACAGCCGCAGGGCGTGGGATTTATCCTCTGCCGCCACCGGCATCATCCGGTCATAAGCCGCGGCGATCACGCCCGCGATTTCGGGCCGCAGGATGGTGGCGCCGGTGTCCGGCAGCACTGCCAGCGGCGACGCCTCGGCAAAGGCCGCATCACCCCACATCAGCGCCACCTGCACTGCTTGGGTCAGCGCCAGCGTCTCGGCCGGCATCTGCGCCATTGGTCCTTTCATCCGCAGGAAAACAAACGCCGCCTTGATGCCGCCCTGATCGTCAAAGCGGAAAGCGCGGTACTGGCTGGCATCACCGTCTTTCAACCGCGCGACCAGCGGCTGCAGGCCCGGGATCAGCCGGTCGAGGTCCGGCACCTCCAGGAGTTAATCCCAGCCGCGGAAGAAGAAGAACATCAGGTTCGATCCCAGCTCCGGATCGGTTTCGGCCATCTGGTGGCCTGCCAGCGTCATCACTGCCTCCAGAGCGCCCTTGACGGTCTTGAGTGTCTCGTCCTGCACCCCGAACACGATCGGCGCCACAGGCCGGCCCCAGCGGGCAAAGGCGTAAGAGCCGTCGTGGCGGGTGAACAGGCTTTCGATCTGTTCCGGCGTCAGGTCTGGCAGCTGGGCGGTCATGGGCGTCTCCTTGGTGCTGCCCCGTCTATGCCGTCTGCACCGCGCGGCGGCAAGGGGGGGGGGGGGCTCCCGCGCCTACCCGGTCTCCTGGCTGCGCCAGGCTGCCGGAAGCAGGCGGGAGCCCCTTTTGCAACAGGAAAGACCGGTGCTACCCGAACAGGTCGTTCTGGCTGCGCGGCGGCGCCATGTCGAGGTGGGTCCAGGCCTTTTGCGCCAGCATCCGTCCGCGCGGGGTGCGCTGGATCAGCCCTTGCTGCAGCAGGTAGGGCTCGATCACCTCCTCCAGCGCGTCGCGGCTTTCGCTGAGGGCTGCCGAAATCGTCTCGATCCCCACCGGGCCGCCGCCGTAATTCTCCGCAATCAGCTTCAGATAGCGGCGGTCGGCGCCGTCCAGACCCAGCTGGTCCACCCCCAGCCGCGTCAGGGCGCCGTCGGCCAGCTCCCGGGTGATGGTGCCATCGCCCTCGACAACCGCGAAGTCCACCACGCGGCGCAAAAGCCGGCCTGCGATCCTTGGGGTGCCACGAGCGCGCCGCGCAATCTCGCGGGCGCCGGCGTCATCGGCGGGCGCGCCCAGTTTGCGGGCATTGCGGCTGACGATCTCAAACAGCTCGTCGATGGTGTAGAACTGCAGCCGGGTCGGGATGCCGAAGCGGTCGCGCAGCGGCGTGGTCAGAAGCCCCATGCGGGTGGTGGCGCCGACCAGGGTAAAGGGCTGAAGCTCGATCCGGACGGTCCGGGCCGCCGGGCCTTCCCCGATTACAAGGTCCAGCTCGAAGTCCTCCATCGCCGGGTAGAGCACTTCTTCGACCGCCGGGTTCAGACGGTGGATCTCGTCGATGAACAAGACGTCGCGGGCTTCGAGGTTGGTGAGGATTGCCGCCAGATCGCCCGCCTTGGCCAGCACCGGGCCGGAGGTCATGCGGAAATTCACGCCCAATTCACGCGCCACGATCTGCGCCAGCGTGGTCTTGCCAAGGCCGGGAGGCCCGTGGAACAGCGTGTGATCCATCGCCTCGCCGCGGCGCCGGGCGCTTTCGATGAAGACGCGCAGGTTGGCGCGGGCCTCGGCCTGACCGATAAATTCGCCAAGGCCCTGCGGGCGCAGGGCGCGGTCGTTGTCTGCAGCACTGTCTTCGGGCAGCGGCTCGGGGCGCAGGGCGGGGTCGGCGTCAATCATAACTATCTATCCGCAATCTGTGGAGCAGCGGTCAGGGCAGCGCCCGTTCCGGCGGGGTGGAAGCGAAGCGCCCGTTCCGGCGGGGTGGAAGCGAAGCGCCCGCCCCGTGGGGGGCGGGACGGGCGCTGCCCGGCCTAACAGCCAGGCGGAACACGAAACCTCAAATCCCATGCCCATTACCCCTTCGGTGCCAGCAGGCGCAGCGCGGCACGGATCAGTTCCGGCTCATCCGCGTCCGGGTGATTTGCAGCCGCCTCCGCCACTGCAGCAGCCGCATCCGAGGGGCCATACCCCAGATTGCCCAAGGCCGACAGCGCCCCGGCAGAGGCCGCGGCCGCGCCGGAGGGCTTCTTCGGCGGCGCCTTGCGCACGGGCTTGGCGGCAGGCGCGGGATCTGCGTCCTCCACCACCTCCAGCCCGGGACCGTCCATCGCATCAACAACCGTACCGCCCATAGCCATCACGCCAGGCGCCTTGTCTTTGAGGTCCAGCACGATGCGCTGCGCAGTCTTGGGGCCGACGCCCTTGGCGGCCTTCACCGTGGCCCAGTCGCCAAGGGCAATCGCCCGGCTCACCCCGTCCGGACCCAAGGCGCCGAGGATCGCCAGCGAGACCTTGGCACCTACGCCTTGCACCGAAGTTAGCAGCCGGTGCCATTCCTTCTCAACCAGCGAGGTGAAGCCGTAGAGCTGCATCAGGTCTTCGCGCACGACCATGTCGGTGTAGAGCGCAATGGCTTCGCCCACGCCCGGCAAAGCCGCCATGGTGCGGTCGGAGCAATAGACGATATAGCCAACGCCGCGCACGTCGATCAGCACATGGTCCTGCGCCCGGTAGTCGAGGCGGCCCGTCAGTTTCCCAATCATGAATGCTTACCGGTCATGCGCGTTTCTCCCTCAGCTGTCGCTGCTGCGTGCCGCCGTAATAAGCGTGGCAGATGGCAATCGCCAGCGCATCCGCCGCATCGGCGTTCTTGGGCAAACAGCCTGGCAGCTGCAGCTTGACCATATGCATCACCTGTTCCTTCTCGGCGTGGCCCACCCCCACCACGGTTTTCTTGACCCGGTTGGGCGCATATTCTCCCACCGGCAGGCCCGCCTTGGCCAGCGTCAAAAGCGCCACGCCGCGGGCCTGGCCCAGCTTCAGCGTGCCCGCGCCATCCTTGTTCACAAAGGTCTGTTCGATTGCCGCCTGATCCGGAGAGAAGGCTTCGATGATCTCAGTGACCTGATTGTGCAGGGACAAGAGCCGCTCCCCCAGGTCGTCGCCGTCAGAGGTGCACACCCCGTTGGCGACATGGCTGAGACGGGTGCCGCGCGATTCGATCACACCCCATCCAAGGTTCCGCAACCCCGGATCAATTCCCAAAATCCGCATGATGTGCCTGCCCCTGCCCGCATGCCGGCCCGTTTGCCGGAAATTATTTTGACCTACGATTAGCACAAAAGGCGAACATGTCCAATTGCTTTCACATCGGATTGTTCTCGCTGAGAGCACAAGTGCAGCCTGGTAACGACCGTTCATAATGGCGGAAACGACATTTTCGCACTTGTTCGGCGCCGCAAGGGAAACCCCTTATTTACAAGGCGGAAAGCTATGCGCACAGCGCATATGACACATGCATTTTCAGGTCTTGCCGGGCAAATATTTCGCAACTAGATGCCGGCCATCGCAATGACGCGACGGATGCAAACAGCTAATCAGAGGACACGGATATGGCCGCATTTGATACCACCCGCACCACCTATGGTTCCACCGGCCTGTTTGGCCGTGTCGGCGCTTTGATTGCCGCCGCGACCGGCGCATTCGCCGCCTGGAACGACGCCCGCGTGACCCGCAACGCGCTGAACGGCCTGTCCGACCGCGAGCTGGCCGACATCGGCATGTGCCGCGGCGACATCGATGGCGTGGCCACCGGCAAGACCCTTTTCTAAGACACCCCTGATTTCGCCCCCCTCCTCCCTTGGGGCGCACAGGGAAACGCCGCGGACCTGAACAGGCCGCGGCGTTTTTTGTTGTCCTGCAGCCCTAGCGGGCCGGGGAGAACATGAAAAAGGCCGCTGCCCTGCCAGCGGCCTTTGATATTCATCTTCAGAGCGGAGCAGCGCTTAGCGCAGAACCGGACCGATCTTCTGAGCGATGTATAGGGAAGCGGGTTCTGCCTGCATGAGGAAGGCGCCGGCACGTTCAACGGCACTGCCGCCTGCCAGCTTCACGACCCGGTCATCATAGCTGGCCGAACCAAGCGCAGCGATCAGGAACCCTTTGAACAGCAAAAAGGCGGCGGCGAAGAACACCACCGTGCGGGCCGAGATCCGGGACTGCACCCGGCGCGGCTGAATCACCAGCAGCCCGTCCGGCCGCATCTTCGCGGAAAACCCCTCGGACAGGGCCGCATGCTTGCGGTTGATTTGCTTCAACCGCGACTGAAACTGATCACGATGTTCGACCATCACTAGTCTCCGAACTGGCCCCCACCAGCGGATGGCCCATGATTGGCTAAAAATGCGGCGAAAATGGGGCAAGCATCTCAAATTTGCCGCAAACTTAGTTCAATCAGTCCGTTTTACGGAGAAGTAACGTTGTCCATTCACCAATTTCGTCCCGACGCGCCAGATTGGTGCCGTTCTGTGCATAAACGCTGACCACGTCGTCAGCCTGCTCGTTCAGGATTCCGGAGAGAATCGCATAGCCGCCCGGGCGCAGATTCGCTGTCAGGTCCGGCGCCAGGGCCACCAGCGGGCCCTTCAAGATATTGGCGAAGATCAGGTCATAGGGCGCCTGCGCCTGCAATTCCGGGTTGTCAAAACCCGCAGCCTCCAGGCAGGTGACCTGGCCTTCCATGCCATTGGCCTTCAGGTTGGCTTCGGCCACCTCAACCGCCACCTCATCAATGTCGCTGGCCAGGATGGCGCCGTCCCAGACCCGCGCAGCGGCCATCGCCAGCACCGCGGTGCCGCAGCCGATGTCAGCCACCTTTTCGCCGCGGAAGCCCTCGTCCAGCAGGTGGTCCAGCGCCTTGAGGCAGCCCAGCGTGGTGCCATGGTGGCCGGTACCAAAGGCCATCGCAGCCTCGATCAGCAGCGGGATCTTTTCCGCGGGCAGCTTGTCCGCGTCATGGGAGCCGTAGACAAAGAAACGGCCCGCCTCGACCGGCGCCAGCTCGCGGCGCACATGGGCGACCCAGTCGGTTTCCGGCACTTCCGAGACCACAAAGGGCTTGGCTTCATGCATCGCGGCCAGCAGCGCAAGGCCTGCCTCGTCGGGCGCCTCGGTGAAGTAACCGCCAACCTCCCACAGGCCGGAACCGTCCTCCATTTCAAAGACGCCGATGCCGGTGGGTTCCGGAATGAGCCGTTCCATGGCTTCGCCAAGCGCTTCGGCCTGGGCTTTTGCGGAGAGCGTGGTGAGGGCGGTGTATGTGGGCATGGCGTTGCTCCTGAAACTGTTGCCAAGCGCCTAGGCCGCCGCGCGCCCCGCGTCAAGCATCCGCCTGGCCTGAGGCCAGGCAGCGCCCGCGCTTAACTCATGCGCGGGCGCTCCGCCCCTTGGCGGGGCGGACGGGTCATTCCGCGGGCGCAGGCCGTGCGTATTTGCTGAAGATGGTCTCGTTGCCCGGTTCCGGGTGGCGCGGGATCAGCAGGGACAGGGATAGCGAGACCAGCGCCATCGCGGCGGCCAGGGCAAAGACCAGGCCCGGTTCATAGACCCAGAGCAGGCCCAGCAGCACTGGCAGGAACACCGCGGCGATGTGGTTGATGGTGAAGGCCACCGCCGCCGTGGGAGCGATGTCGCCCGGGTCGGCGATCTTCTGGAAATAGGTCTTGAGCGCCAGCGCCAAGGCAAACAGAACATGGTCCACTACATAGAGCACTGCTGCGATGACCACGCCCCAGCCGAACCAGTAGATGCCGCCATAGGCCGCAAACACGATGGCCAGGCCTGCGTACTCAAAGATCAGCGTGCGGCGTTCGCCAAAGGCGGCCACCGCCTTGCCCAGCAGTGGCGCCACAGTCATGTTGATCACCAGGTTGACCAGGTAGAGCCCGGTCAGCTCATGCACCTCGAAACCGAATTTCTCGACCATCATGAAACCCGCGAAGACCACGAAGATCTGCCGCCGGGCACCCGCCATGAACTGCAGCGCATAGTACAGCCAATAGCGCTTGCGCAGGATCAGCTTCTTGGTCTGCGGGTGCGGCGCATCGAACTGCGGATAGGCACAGAGCGCAAACAGCGCGATGGCAGCGGTCAGCCCGCCTGCGGCCAGGAACACAGTATTGTAGCTGAGGCCAAGGCTTTCCCAGGTCAGCACGATCAGTCCGTAAACCACCAGCGTGGCTGCCGACCCGGCCGCCACCAGCCAGCCTAGTGTCTGCGGCGCGCGGTCTTTGGGCAGCCATTGCAGCTGCAGCGACTGGTTCACCGTCTCGTAGTAGTGAAAACCGATGGAACTCAGCAGTGTCACCATCAGGAGGCCCCCAAGCGAGGGGAACCAGGCAGTGACGGCGGTGGCCACCCCCAGCATCACCAGCGAAATCAGCCCCAGCACCTGCTCGCGCATGAACAGGATCACCGCGATCACACCAACAGCCAGAAAGCCCGGAATTTCCCGCACGGTGTGCAGCAGGCCGATGTCGGCTCCGTCGAAATTGGCCGCCTCGATCACGAAGTTGTTGAGCAGCGCGCTCCAGGTGTTGAAGGCAATCGGCATCGCCAGCGCCATCAGGAACAGGAGCGTCACAGGACGGCGCCAGAACGGGAGGCCCTGGGCCTCGGAGAGGGGCATCGGTTTGAACATGAGCAAGGGTTTACGCCTGTTCCGCCGGTCTGGCGAGGGGAAAACCCGCCTGCACAATGAGCTTCGCACCAGCGCGCAGAGGCCTTTCATGCGAGGCTCTGCCTCGCGCTCCGGGATATTTGCGGCCAGATGAACACAGGATCCGGCCCTCATCTGGCTGAAAATATCCCGGGGGAGGCCGCAGGCCGGGGGCAGCGCCCCGCCTGTCCTCAGAAAAAGCTTTGCGGGTCGATGTCGATGCTGAGGCGCAGATCGCCCTTTAGGCGCAGCGGCGCGGTCCAGCGGGCCAGCGCCTCCTGCAAAGGCACGCCTTTCGGCGCCTTGACCAGCAGACGCACCCGGTGGCGGCCGCGGACGCGGGCAATGGGGGCTGGGGCCGGGCCGAACAGCTGGGCGCCGATCTGGCGCAGCGGGCCGTCTTTGCGGGCCATGGCGTTGCCGAGGTCAAAGACTGCTGCCAGATCCGGTCCCGACAGGATGATCCCGGCCATCCGGCCGTAGGGCGGCACGCCTGCCGCCTGGCGCTCGGCCGCTTCGGCCTTCCAGAAGCTTTCCTCATCGCCTGACAGGATCGCGCGGATCACCGGGTGCTCCGGCTGGAAGGTCTGCATCAAGGCTTCGCCTGGGCGCTCAGCGCGGCCTGCCCGCCCCGCCACCTGGCGCATCAGCTGGAAAGTCCGCTCTGCCGCACGCAGGTCGGAGCCTTGCAGGCCAAGGTCAGCGTCAATCACCCCAACCAGCGTCAGCAGCGGGAAGTTGTGGCCCTTGGCGACCAGCTGGGTGCCAAGGATGATGTCCGCCTCGCCCGCGGCAATCTCTTCGATCCGCTGCTTCAGGGCGCGGGCGGAGCCGAACAGGTCGGAGCTGAGCACCGCGATGCGTGCTTCGGGGAACAGGCCCGTGGCTTCTTCCGCCAGCCGCTCGATGCCGGGGCCGACCGGGGCCATCTTGCCCTCCACCTCGCAGGAGGGGCAGGCCTCCGGCACCGGTTTGGTCTCGCCGCACTGGTGGCACATCAGCCGCTTCATGAAACGGTGCTCCACCATCCGCGCGTCGCAATGGTCACAGGCCACCTGCGCACCGCAGGCGCGGCAGATGGTGACCGGGGCAAAGCCGCGGCGGTTCAGGAAGAGAAGCGACTGCTCGCCGCGCTCCATCCTGAGGGTCATCGCTTGTTTCAAGGTCGGCGAGATCCAGGTGGAAGGCAGCAGATCCTCTGACCGCATATCCACCGCCCGCATGTCCGGCAGCACCGAGGCGCCGAAACGGGAGGTGAGGTTCAGCCGGTTGTATTTCCCGGCCTCGGCATTGGCCCAGGTCTCCAGCGACGGCGTGGCCGAGGCCAGAACCACCTGCGCCGAACACATGGCGGCCCGCAGCACCGCCATATCGCGGGCGTTGTACAGAACCCCGTCCTCCTGTTTGTAGGAGGTGTCGTGTTCCTCATCGACGATGATCAGACCCAGATCGCGGAACGGCAGGAACAGCGAAGAGCGGGCGCCGATCACCAGCTGTGCCGCCCCCTGCCCGACCATCTTCCAGACCCGGCGGCGTTCGGTCATGGTCGCGCCGGAGTGCCACTCGGCGGGCCTGGCCCCGAACCGGGCCTCAACGCGGGTGAGGAACTCCGCCGTCAGCGCGATCTCCGGCAAGAGCACCAGCGCCTGCCGCCCGGCGCGCAGGGCGGCGGCGACGGCCTCCAGATAAACCTCGGTCTTGCCGGAGCCGGTGACGCCTTTCAGCAGCGTAGTGCCATATCGCCCGCTGTGGACACCTTCGGCCAGCGCGGCGGCAGCCTTGGCCTGGTCCTCGGTCAGCTGCTTGGAGGGCAATTCCGGGTCCAGATGCGGATAAGGAGTGTCGCGGGGGGCTTCCTCCTCGCGCAGGGCGCCCTGCTTGACCAGCCCTTTCACCACCGACGGCGTGACATCGGACATATCGGCAAGTTCCTTTGGCGTGAAGGCGAGGCCGCCGAACTCCTCCAGCACCTCCAGCACGCGGGTGCGGGCATCTGTCATCCGGTCCGGTACACCGTCGCCACGGCGCAGGATCTTGCGCATCGAGGGCGGATCTGAAAGCCCCGGCGCACGGGTCGCCAGCCGCAGCATCGCGGGCATGGGTGTCAGGGTGTAATCGGCGGCCTTGCCGAGGAACTGGCGCATCTCTGTCCGCATCGGCGCCACGTCCAGCACCCGTATCACCGCGCGCAGTTTGGCCGAATCGAAGTCACCCGCACCCGGCCCCCAGACCACGCCCAGCACCTTGCGCGGGCCCAGCGGCACCTCGACATAGGCGCCGAGGAAACAGCCGCCTTCCGGCGCGCGGTAATCCAGAAGACGGTCAAGGGGTTGCGTGGTCAGAACCCCAACCCGTTCGCCTGCCTGAAAGAACTCCTGCCCGCTCATGGTGCTGCCTATGTTGCCGCCCGTAATCCCATGAGGTAAAGGCAGAAGCGACCGAGGCCAACCCATCCAAAGGACTGCCCCATGAAATTCTTCGTAGATACCGCCGAGATCGACGCCATTGCCGAGCTGAACGATCTGGGCATGGTGGACGGTGTCACCACCAACCCGTCGCTGATCAAGAAATCCGGCCGCGACATTATTGAGGTCACCAAGGAGATCTGCGATCTGGTCGACGGGCCGGTCTCTGCTGAGGTCACCGCAACCGATGCCGAGACCATGATCGCCGAAGGCCGCAAGCTGGTGGAGATCGCCGAGAACATCGCGGTGAAGGTGCCGCTGACCTGGGACGGGCTGAAGGCCTGCAAAACCCTGAGCGACGACGGCCACATGGTGAACGTGCCCCTGAGCTTCTCCGCCAATCACGCACTGCTGGCAGCCAAGGCGG
>JABXIA010000277.1 GCA_013373325.1 Paracoccaceae bacterium | reverse complement strand
TCGACATCGCCACATCGCGCGGATCGCGGCAAAGATGAACAAACCGTGCATCCGGGTATGCGGTGCATAGGTGGCCCAGCAGGCGGTAGTTGTCGGGCATCTTGTCGACATAGGCTGCGGTGCCCTCGGGCATTTCAGGCAGGCGGCTGATGTCCTCTGCCACGAAGGTGCGGGCGGCCTCGGGCGTGAAGTCCTGATCCTTTTCGATAAAGGGATGCAGCAGGAAGGCCGGCACGCCGCGCTCGCCCAAGGGGAATACATCCGGGTGCAGGCCGATCACGGTTTCCGTCAGAGTCGTGCCGGAGCGCGGCATTCCTACCACGTAGATCGGGCGGGGGCCTTCCGGCGCAGTATCCGCCGGCGTGATCTGATCCGGGAAGGCGGCTATGATCCGAGTGAACTGGCGCTCGCTCTCTTCGTAATCATAGGGAGTCTGCGCGGCCATACAGGCGTTGGCCTCGTCGTTGTGGGCGGCGAAGGCGTCTTTGTCACCCGCCTGATCAGCGATCCGGGCCAGGGCAAAACTGACGTTGGCGCGGTCGAGCGACCGGGGCGCGGCGGCTTTCAGCGCCTTTTGCGCAATCGGCAGCAGATCCGCGTTCTGCTCTCGGCTGCTGATGCGGGCCAGCATTTCAAGCACCTGGGTGTCCTTGGGGTCCAGCTCCAGAAGCGCCAGGCACTGTTCGCGCGCGGCACCGCTTTCGCCGTTGGAGATCAGCTGGCTGGCCAGGCGTCGGCGGGCCTCGACGTTCTGGGGGGCCACGGCCACGGCTTTTCGGGCGGCCTCGGTGGCCTCGTCCTGGCGCATCAGGCGGGCCAGAAGCAGGCTGGCGTTCTGAAGTGCGTCGGCGTCATTGGCGTTTACCTTGATCGCGGCCTGATAATCCGCCAGCGTCGCATTTTCATCGCCCAGCGTGTTCCAGGCGGTGGCACGCAGCCGCAGCATCCGCGGCTGGCGCGGGTCGCGGGCCAGCGCGGCGGTGGCGGCCTCAATCGCGGCTTGCGGATCATTCATCACCAGATGCGCCTGTGCCTGCAGATAGAGCGCCGCCTGATCGCCGGGCTGGTCCTTCAGCACCCGCTCCAGCAGTTTCATTGCCGGTTCGCCCTGCTGCATGAACAAAAGCGTCTGCGCCAGGTTCTTGCGGGCGTCATGAAAGCCGGGGGCGAGCGCCAGCGCCTTCTTGAAGTAGGGAACGGCGTCGCGGTGCTTGCCGAGGCCTGACAGGCAGATGCCGGCGATATTGGGGAAATCCGGGTGGCTCTTGTGCCGCTTCATGCCGCCCTTGGACTGTTTCAGCGCCTGTTTGAACTTGCCCTGGTTGAGAAAACCCAGGGCGGACTGGAGATCGTTCTGAAGAGTCATGAGGCCTATCTATCATCCTGTCAGGGCAGCTGAAAAGCGGTGAGCCAGGGAGGTTTTGCAAATGCGCCGCAGCCCGGGTTAGAAATCAGCATGTGCGGACGATTTGCCATAACCCTGCCCACGGATGCAATGGCGCAGCTGTTTGCGGCGCAGCCGGCAAATGATCTGCCCAGGGTGCCTAATTACAATGTCTGTCCGACAAACCCGGTGCATGTGGTGCAGGCGGGCGAAGCCGGGCGGCAGCTGGTGTCCATGCGCTGGGGGTTCCTGCCGCATTGGTACAAGAGCGAGTCTGCCGGTCCGCTGCTGATCAACGCACGGGCCGAGACGATTGCGGAAAAGCCCGCCTTTGCCGCCGCAGCCCGGGAGCGGCGCTGCCTGATCCCGGCCACCGGGTTTTATGAATGGACCAAGTCGGAGGAGGGCGCCCGGCTGCCCTGGTACATCTATCGCAGCGATGCGGCGCCCATCGCCTTTGCCGCCGTGTGGCAGAGCTGGGGTGATGCTGATCCGGTGAAGACCTGCGCCATTGTCACCACGGCTGCCAACCAGGGGCTGTCTGGCATCCACCACCGGATGCCGCTGATCCTGGAGCCCGGGGAGTGGGGCAAATGGCTGGGAGAGGAGGGCCATGGCGCGGCGCGGCTGATGCAGCCGGGGGCGGAGGGTGTGCTGGACTTCCACCGGGTGGATCCGGCGGTGAACTCCAACCGCGCCGAGGGGCCGGAGCTGATCGAGCCGTTCGGAGAGGAGGATATCCCGCGCGGGCAGCTGATTTGAAGGCTACTCGGCAGCGTGGCGGGCGGGCAGGTCGCGCTGCGGCGCACGGCTGAGGTCGTTGCCAGCCAGCGTCGCCTTTTGCAGCAGCGCTACGAAGGTTTCCTGCTCGGCTTCCGTAAGGCCGGTCAGAATGCCGGGCTGGGACGCCCGCACGATGGGCAGGATGTGCTCCAGCAGGGCCTCGCCGTCGCGGGTCAGGCTGACCTCGCGGGCACGGCGGTCGGCCTTGGAGACGCATCGCTGCACCAGCCCCTTGTCCACCAGCCGGTCCACCACCTTGCCCAGGGTGGCGCGGTCATAGGCGATGAGGCCTGCAACCGAAGCTTGATCGATGCCGGGGTGGCGGTGGATTGCGGCCATGGCAGAGAATTGCACCGGGGTGAGGTCCACGCTCTCTGCGGCCATATGGTCCATGAACTGGGCCACGGAAATCTGGTGCAGCCGCCGGATCAGGTGGCCGGGCAGGGAGTGGATGTCCAAAGGGTCGGTCGTCATGGCCTTCTGGTCCTTGGCGGTCTGGATCCCGGCATATTTCGCGGGAGTGGTCTGTGCGCAGGACGTGCCATAGCGCCCTGTGCGCAATGCGCGCAAGACTTATCGCCGCGGCGGCAGCATTTGCGGCTTTTCCTTGCGCATGGGGCGCGGTAGGCATGGGCCATGGCGCTGAAATTCACCTCATTGCAAGAGTTCTACGCGCACGGGTTCGACACCGTGATCGACGTGCGCAGCCCGGCGGAATATGCCGAGGATCATGTGCCGGGGGCGATCAGCCTGCCGGTTCTGAACAATGAGGAGCGGGCGGAGGTCGGCACGATTTATGTGCAGGACAGCCCTTTCAAGGCGCGCAAGCTGGGCGCGGCGCTGGTGTTCAGAAACGCGGCGAACCATATTGAGCAGAGTCTGAGCCACCACGAGGGCAGCTGGAAGCCGTTGGTCTATTGCTGGCGCGGCGGCCAGCGGTCGGGGTCCTTTACCTGGATGCTGCAGCAGATCGGCTGGCGTGCAGAGGTGGTCGAGGGCGGCTATCAGAGCTACCGCCGGCTGGTGAATGCGGCGCTCTATCAATCCGCGCTGCCTTATAGGCTGGTGGCGCTGGATGGCTATACCGGATCTGCCAAGACAGAGGTGCTGAAGCGCGCAGGAAAGTTGGGTGTTCAGGTGCTGGATCTGGAAGGGCTGGCCAATCACCGCGGCTCCTTGCTGGGGGATATGCCGACGCCGCAGCCCTCCCAGAAGGGGTTTGAGTCCGCCTTGGCGGGGGCGCTGATGAAGCTGGACCCGGCCTGTCCGGTGCTGGTGGAAGCGGAATCGAGCAAGATCGGCCAGCGGATCATTCCGCCTGCGGTCTGGGACGCGATGAAGCAGGCCCTGCGGATCGAACTGCAGGTGCCGGTGGCGGCGCGCTGCCGCTACTTGGTGGATGCCTATGACGATATCCTGTCGGATGCGGAAAAGCTGCGCGGCAAGCTGGGTGCCCTGCGCGCGCACCGCTCCGGCGCGGTGGTGGACGGCTGGTTTGCCAGCATCGAGGCAGGCGACAAGGCTGCTTTGACCGAGGCACTGATGGTGGAGCATTACGACCCCGCCTACCGCAAGTCCCGCGCAGCTATTGGCGCGGAGGTCGCCGCCACGGTCGAAGCCGATGCGCTGGATGAAGAAGGCCTGAATGCCGCCGCAGTGCAGGTGGCGGAGGTCATGTCCGGTCTCTGACAGAGGCTCTCCCGCCCGTCGCCGGGGCCTCTGCGCGGCCCCGCTCCCGTTGGGCGTGGCGCCGCGCTGGCGCGCGGCGGTCAGGCGCTGAGGGTGATCTTGCCGGAAATATCCGTGATCCTGCCGATGAGGGCGGCCGGGTATCCGGCTGCGGTGAGCTGCGCCAGCAGTTCATCAGCCTGCCCGGGAGACACAGCTGCCAGCAGGCCGCCGGCGGTTTGCGGATCGAACAGCAGATCCTGCCAGCCGGTGGTTCTCAGCTCCGGCAGGGCGGCCTGGTTGGCAGGAAACAGTGTGGAGCGGATGCCGCGGTCCGCAAGTTCAGCGGCGCCTTGCATCAGGGGGATCTTGCCGGCGGACAGCTCTGCCCCGGTGCGGGACGCTTCGCAGATGCCCAGCAGATGGCCCAGGAGGCCGAAGCCAGTGACGTCGGTCATCGCGTGGGCGTCCTGCAGGATGCGGGCGGCGGCGCCCTGCGGCGGGCTCATCTGCTCCAGCGCAGCCACCACCCAGTCTCCCTTGGCTTCGCCGGCCATCTCCGCTGCCATCAGAACCCCGGAGCCGAGGGGCTTGGTCAGGATCAGCGCATCGCCGGGTTTGGCGCCGGCGAGGGTGATGGCGGGGCGGGGGCAGAGGCCGGTGACGGTGAAGCCGATGGTCAGCTCATCCCCCAGCGAGGTATGGCCGCCGATGATAGCGGCGCCGGCGTTTTGCATGACGGCAGAGGCGGCATCCATGATCTCTGCCAGGGTGCGGGCCTGCAGGGCGGGAGACATGCGCGGCAGGATCAGGTTGGCGGTGGCCGCCTGCGGTTCCGCCCCCATGGCCCAGATGTCGCCAAGCGCGTGCACGGCGGCGATGCGGGTCATCAGCACAGGGTCGTTGGTGAAGCTGCGCAGGTGGTCGGTGCTGATCACCTGCTTGACGTTGCCTGTGGTCAGCAGCGCCGCATCATCGCCGGGCAAAGGCGTAATATCCTCTCGGTTCGTGCTGCCAATCCCCGCAAGCGTGCCGAGCAGCGCGTCGCGCCCGACCTTGGCGCCGCAGCCGCCGCACATGGGCTTGTCCCCCAGTGCCTGCTCCATATCGAGGGTGTGTTCGGCGGGCAGGTCCGGTGCTTCCATGGCGGGCAGGTCGCGGAACTTCTCCATGAAGGCCTGATCGATCCTGTCCTTCCATGTCCACATCAGCGGACCGGAGAGGGGGGTGCCGAAGCGTTCGCCAAGCGCCTCCCTTGAGCCCATGGAGATCAGTTTCAGGTAGTCCTTCTGAGGTTTGTAGCTGCGCAGCGGATCGCCGGTCATCAGGGCGCGCAGGTTGTGGTAGAGCACCGGCGCCTGGCGCACCGCGTAGACGCCGGCCTTGGGGCGCGGGGCGAATTCCATATGGGCGCAGTCGCCGGCGGCAAAGACCTGCGGATCAGAGCTTTGCAGGGTTTCGCTGACACGGATGAAGCCGTCGTTCAGGTCCAGCCCGCTGTCCGCGAGCCAGCCGTATGGGCGGGCGCCGGCGGCGCCGGTGGTGAAATCCGAGAGGATTTCCCGCCCGTCCTGCAGTACGATGTAGCCGTCCTCGATACGTTCTATCGCTGCGTTTTCCTCGAGCCGCACGCCGTGTTCGACCAGGGCGCGGCGCAGGGTCTGGCGGGCCTTTCCGCCGATCGCGCTCAAGGCGCTGCTGCTGTCGATCAGCGTTGCCTGGGCAAGGCGGCCGCGGGACTTGAGGGCATAGGCCATAGCCAGAACCAGCTCCACCCCGGCGACGCCGCCGCCGATCACGGCCACATGGGCGGGGCCGTCCCCTTCGCGGAAGGCAGCCCAGCGGGCGGCGAAGCGGCCAAGGGGCTTGGCCGGGATGCCGTGGTCAGCGAAGCCCGGAAGGTCCGGCATGGCGGAGGTGATGCCGATGTCGATGGAAGCGACATCATAGGCAATCGGCGGGCGGTCCGGCACATGCACCAGCCGGGCAGCCGTGTCGATATGTTCAGCCGCGCCCAGCACCACGCGGGCGCCGGCAAAACGGGCGAGGCGCACGAGGTCGATGTCCAGTTCGTCCCGTTGGTAGTGGCCTGCAACGAAGCCGGGCAGCATGCCGGAATAGGGCGCCGAGGGGCCGGGATTGATGACCGTCAGCCGGGCGCCGGGCAGGGGCTTCATCCCCCATTTGCGCAAGACCAGCGCGTGAGTATGGCCGCCGCCCACCAGCACCAGGTCACGGGTCAGCGGCAGGCGGGAGGGGTCGATCACGGGTCAGGCCTTCCTGAGTATGGGCAATCAGTCTTCGGCAGGCGGGGTTTGTTCCGCGTGGCGGCGTTCCTCGTCCTCGGGCGTGTCGTGGGTGGCCCAGTGATCATCGCCGCCGGCCTCGGGCATGGTGTCGCGGGTTTCCTGCCGGTGGATATGCACCTTGGCAATGAAATTTGCCGTGATCGGTGCGGTCAGGAACAGGAACAGGGTGATCATCAGCTCATGGTAGGAGAGGTATTTCTCAAACGCGGCTGCGTGCAGCATGGAGGCTAGCAGCACGCCACCGACGCCGAGGGTCGTGGCCTTGGTCGGCGCGTGCAGGCGGGACATCTGGTCGTTCAGCTTGATCAGCCCGTAGGAGCCGACAATGCCGAAGATACCGGCGGTGACCAGAAAGGCGGCGACGAGGACTTCAAACAGGGTTTCCATCTATCTACCCCTTACTCGATGATATTGCCGCGCAGGATGAAGCGCGCGTAGGCCACGGTGGAGACAAAGCCGAGCATGGCGATGATCATTGCAGCCTCAAAGAAGATCTCGGTTCCCAGTGCCATGCCGTAAAGGACCATCAGGGCGATGGCGTTGATGAACATGGTATCGAGCGCCAGGATCCGGACGGCCACATCGGGGGCGGTGACGACCTTCCAGAGGTTCATCAGCATGGCGAGCGCGAAGCAGGCAAAGGCGAAGGTGGCAGCGCTTTCGATCATTCGAAAATCTCCATCAGCCGGCGCTCGTAGCGCTGTTTGATCTCATCCCGGACCGCGTCGGGGTTGGGGGCATCGAGGCAATGGACCAGCAGGGCGTGGCCCTCATCCGAGACATCCGCCGAGAGGGTGCCCGGGGTCATGGTGATAGTGCCGGCCAGCGCAGTGATCGCCTCGGGTGTTTTCAGGTCCAGAGGGATGGTGATCCAGTTGGGGCGGCGGTCGGCGTTGGGTTTGAACAGCACGATGCGGGCGACAATGATATTGGCCTGCACGATGTCCAGGAGCACCACCAGAATGTATTCCGCAATCTTGAGCGGGCGCCGCAGGTTTGGGCGGTTGGGCCAGTAGGGCTGGGTCACGAAGGGGATCACCACCCCCAGCATGAAGCCGAAGACCAGGGAGTTCAGTGACCAGCGGTTCACCATCAGAAGCCAGGTGAGGGTCAGCAGAAGGGTGAGAAACGGGTGCGGGAACAGCCGCCAGATCAGTTTCATTCCGCGGTCCTCCCCAGAACGGTGTCGATATAGGCCGACGGCGCATAGAGCTGCGCCGCCGTTGCCTCAGCATAGCGGGTGGCGGGACCTGCAAAGACCGTGAGCGCCACCAGTCCGCCAAGCAGGCCGAAGCAGGCCACGAAGGGCAGCTGTGCCGGCCGGGCGGGCAATGTGTCAACGGGCGGCTCTGCGCTGGTGTCCGTATCCTCAGGTGGCAGGCCGTGGCCTTTCCAGAACAGGAGCGAGCCTGCACGCGCCATGCCGATGATGGTGACAAGCGATCCCAGCAGGATCACACCCCAGATCCAAGGGGCCAGCGCGGCGCCGCGGGTGGCGTCCAGCACCAGCAGTTTGCCCAGGAAGCCCGACAGCGGCGGCATCCCCGCCAATGCGATTGCGGCGGCAAAGAACAGGGCCGAGATCAGTCCGGTCTGCGGCATCGGCAGCTGCGGCAGGATCCACTGGCCCTGACGCTCCATCACCAGATCGGCGACCAGGAACAAGAGCGCCGCGGCGAGGGTGGAGTGCACCAGATAGTAAAGCGCGGCTGCGGCTGCGGTCTGGGTGAACAGCGAAATGGCAATCAGCAACGTGCCCATGGAGGCAATGGCGCCAAAGGCGGCGAGGCGGCCCAGCTTTTTGGAGCCGAGGACACCGATAGCGCCGGCGCCGAGGGTCAGGAGGGCCGCGGGCAGCAGCCAGCTTTCGGTCAGGCCTGCGGTGGCCTCGACCTCGGGGCCGAAGACCAGGGTGTAGATGCGCAGGATCGAATAGGCGCCGACCTTGGTCATGATGGCAAAGAGTGCTGCCACCGGCATCGGTGCGTTGGCATAGGCCGAAGGCAGCCAGAAATGCAGCGGCAGGAGGGATGCCTTGATGGCAAACACCAATAGCAGCATCACCGCGCCGACCCGCAGGAGGGCGGTGTCCTCCGCCGGGATCTGGGCGACTTTCACCGCGAGGTCGGCCATGTTCAGGGTGCCGGTCACCGCATAAAGCGTCCCAAGCGCGAACAGAAACAGGGTGGAGCCCAGGAGGTTGAAGACCACATACTGCACGCCTGCCTGAAACCTCCGGGTGCCGCCGGAGTGGATCATCAGGCCATAGGAGGCGATGAGCAGCACCTCGAAGAAGACAAACAGGTTAAAGGCGTCGCCGGTCAGGAAGGCGCCCATGATGCCCATCAGCTGGAACTGGAACAGCGCGTGGAAGTTGGATCCTCGGGTGTCCCATCCGGAACCGATGGCATAGAGAAGCACCGGCAGGGCCAGGAGCGAGGTCAGAACGATCATCATCGCCGACAGCCGGTCCAGCACCAGGACGATGCCAAAGGGTGCGGGCCAGTCGCCCAGTTCGTAGACTTTGACGGTGCCATCGGCGGCCTGTGCGGCCAGCGCCAGGGTGACGCCTGCCAGCAGCACCGCGCTGGCCAGCGAGAAGATCCGCTGAAGGTCCAGGTGGTGGCGCAGCACCATGATGATGAAGGGCGCAACAAGGGCGGGCAGAACCACCGGTGCGATCAGCAGGTGTTCCATCATGCCTCCTCCTCGGCGCCGTCGGCCTCAACCGGCATTGCGGTAGCGTCGTCACGGGACGACAGATACGCCCCCAGCGCGATCATCACCACCACGGCGGTCATGCCGAAGGAGATCACGATGGCCGTGAGCACCAGCGCCTGCGGCAGCGGGTCGGTATAGGCGACCTCCTCATATTTATTGAGGATCGGAGGCGCGCCGGTGACCAGCCTGCCGGTGGCAAACAGGAACACATTGACCGCATAGGTCAGCAGCGACAGGCCCAGGATCACCGGGAAGCTGCGGCGGCGCAGGATCAGGTAGACACCTGCCGCCGTCAGGATGCCCACGGCAGAGGCAACGAGAAGTTCCATGGTTATCCCTCCGTCCCGGTCTTGGCCGCTTCGTCGCGGGCCGGGTTGATGTCCATTGCGTGCTCAGAACTGATCCCCGGCTGCCAGGCAAAGCGCGACAGGCTTTCGAGCGCCAGCAGCACCGCGCCGACAACCGCCAGGAAGACGCCGAGGTCAAACAGCGCGGCGGTGGCCCATTCGAATTCCTCCAGCGGCGGCCAGTGCAGGTAGCCGAAATCGCTGGTCAGGAACGGCTTGCCGTTGAACCAGGCGCCCATGCCGGTGGTGGCGGCGATCAGCACGCCGGAGCCGATGATGGCATGGTACGGGTAGCGCTGCCGCTCGGTCGCCCAGGCAAAGCCGGAGGCCATGTACTGCATGATGATGGCGATTGCTGCGACCAGGCCTGCGATGAAGCCGCCGCCCGGCAGGTTGTGGCCGCGGAAAAAGATGTAGGCCGCCACCATCAGCGCCAGCGGCATCATCACCCGGGATGCCACCACCATCATCAGCGGGTGGCTGT
>JABXIA010000149.1 GCA_013373325.1 Paracoccaceae bacterium | reverse complement strand
GTGCCGTTGTTGGCGGCATAATCCTTGTTAGCCCAGATCTTGTGGGACAGGGATCCCGAAGCCACCAGCAGCACCTTGCTATCCGAGGCCTCGACCGCGCGGCGGATTGCCTCGCCGACGATGCGGCTCTCTGTGTGGTCATGCACCGTGCACCAGGCGGCGATGCTGACGACCTTCATGTCATGCTCTCGTGACATGAAACGCATCGGCACCAGCGAGCCATATTCCAGTTCCAGCGAGTCGAGATGGTGTGCCAGCGTATAGGCCCCCATGTCCGAGGCCGTTGCCGCGATGGCATCCCCCAGCTCCGGGTTGCCCCGATAGTCATAGGACAGGTTCTGAATGAACTGCGGGAATTCGTTGGATGTGAACAGCCCCTCGAAGCGGCTGTTCGCGTTGATGTGGAACCCGGCGTTGATGACCCAATGCGTGTCGCAGATCACCACCGTATCCGCGCCGAGCGCCTTGGCCCGCCGCGCAATTTCATAATGGCCGTCGATGGCGGGCTGGCGGGTGCCCTTGATCGGCCCCTCCTGCTCGGACATCAGCATCGTCGGCACATGCGTGCACTTGGCCGCGAGAACGATCTCTCCCATGGTCTCCTCCCCCTGCCCTGCTCAGCCGCCGAGCTTCGGAATGCGGTGCTCGGCCCGCGGGAAGCTGACGTTGACGGTCTCCATGTAGAAATCAAAGGACCAGTCGCCGCCGTCGCGGCCGATGCCGCTGGCCGTGACCCCGCCAAAGGGGGTGGGCAGGTGGCGGACGTTTTCCGAGTTCACCCAGATCATCCCGGCCTCCAGCGCGTTTGTGAATCGCAGGGCGCGGGTGAGGTCGTTGGTCCAGACATAGCCGGTGAGGCCGTATTGCGTGTCATTGGCAAGTGTCAGAGCCTCATCCTCGTCCTTGAAACGGATTGCGGTGAGGACCGGGCCGAAGATTTCCTCCTGCGCGATGGTCATACGGTTGGTGGCGTTTGTGAACAGGGTTGGGCGGACGTACCAGCCCTGATCGCCCATGCGGCTGCCGCCGGCGACGATGGTGGCGCCGTCCTGCTTGGCTGTCTCGAAGTAAGAGGTGACCTTGTCGAAATGCACCTTGTGGATCAGCGGGCCGACCTCGGTGGCCGGGTCCAGCGGGTGGCCGACCTTGATGTTGTTGACGCGCTCAATCAGCTTAGCCTCAAACGCGTCTGCGATACTCTCCTGCACCAAGAGGCGCGAGGAGGAGGTGCAGCGTTCGCCGTTCAGCGAGTAGATCATGAAGATCGCGGCATCGAGCGCGCGGTCAAGGTCGGCGTCGTCGAAGACCACCACCGGGTTCTTGCCGCCCAGTTCGAAATGCACGCGTTTCAAGGTATCGGCGCCCTGTTTCATGATCATCGAGCCGGTCTTGCTCTCGCCGACAAAGGCGATGGCCTTGATATCGGGATGTTCGGTCAGCGCTTTGCCTGCGTCCTCGCCAAAGCCGTTGACCAGATTCCAGACGCCGGCGGGCAGGCCGGCCTCGTGGGCGATCTCGGCCAGGATGCGGGCGGTGAGGGGGGAGAACTCAGCCGGTTTGTGGACCACGGTGCAGCCGGCCGCCAGCGCCGGGGCGATTTTCCATGTGGACAGCATGAAGGGTGTGTTCCACGGGGTGATGACGCCGACCGGGCCGATCGGCACCCGGGTGGTCACGTTCATCAGCGTCGGCGATTGCAGCTGCTGGCCGTCGCGGGCAGCGGTGGCCTTGTCCGCGAAGAAGCGGAAGTTTTCGGCGCCGCGCAGAGCGGCCTTGGACATGAAGCGCAGGGCCTGGCCGGTGTCCCAGCACTCGCAGAGGGCAATTTCTTCGGCACGTTCGACGATCAGGTCGGCGATGCGGTTGAGGATTTTCTTGCGCTCCAGCGCCGGCATGTCGCGCCAGGCGGGGAAGGCGGCCTTGGCGGCGGCAGCCGCGTCATCAATGTCCGCTGCACCGCCTTTGGCGACGGCACAGATGGTGCTCTCGTCTACTGGTGAAGAGGTTTCGAAAGTGGCGCCGGAGGCGGCGGGGCGGCTTTCGCCGCCGATCAGGTTCAAAATGCCGGTTTCGCGGAAACGGGTCAGGTGGCTGTTCAGCGTTTCGATGTTGGTGGCCAGATCGCTCATGACGGGTCCGCCTTTTGCATGTGGTCGCGGATGGTGCCGCATTTCGGGGAAAGCTCGGGGTCGATGTCACGCATCTCCAGCGAGAGCGCGATGGAGTGCTGCTGCAGGGCCGGTTCAAGGAAGGTTTGCGCCGCGTCGAACACCGCCTGCGCGGCGCGTTTGCGGGTGTCCAGGTCGCGGCCCGCGCGCAGCCGGATTGAGATGTCGATATAGCCGTGCTGCGGATCGCCGTCGGCAATCGAGACGTGATTGGCGGCAAAGGCGCGTACCCGGATGCCCGCCAGGGGAAAGGTGCCGGTCGCCGCTGCGGCCTGCCGCAGGTGGCAGCACAGCGCAGCGATGTCGGTGCGGCCTTCCATGTTGGCTGAGTAGTCCAGCGTGATGTGCGGCATCTGCGGTACCTCTCCTGAATTACTTAACATGTTTAGCAATTGCACTGCTGCGAGTCAAGCAGAAGAAACCCAAGCGGCAATTGCGTTTAGCCGGAAGCAGGGCGATAATCACATATGACCAGGATGATGCCCTCCACCGACCGTTCGCTGCCGATTGCTCTTTTGCGGGCGCGGGAGCGTGTGATGGGGCCGATCCGCGCGCTGCTTAGCGGTGCGGGATTGACCGAACAGCAATGGCGCGTCCTGCGGGTGGTGCAGGAGAGCGGGCCGATTGATCCGACGCAGATTGCGGATAAGGCCTGTTTGCTGCTGCCCAGCCTGACACGCATTCTGCAGAAGCTGGAGGAGAAGCAGCTGATCAGCCGGGAGCGCGACACAGAAGACCGCCGCCGTCAGGTGGTGCGGATTGCACCTGCGGGGGAAAGGATCATTGCTGACAACCTGGAGGCCAGCCTGGAATTGATGGAGCAGACACGCCTGAAAATGGGGGTTGAGCGCTATGAGGCTCTGCTGGATCTGCTGAACGAGCTGGATCGGATCGATCTGCCGGAGTGAGTCGGATTTGCCGCATTTGGCGCGGATGGCCGGGTGCGTGACGCAAATGGGTCTGATCGCGAGCTTCGGAGAAAGGTTGAGTCGTCGGTTTGCTTTTCGTTTAAAATCAATAGTTTGACCGCTAAATCTGTCCGCTGGGTTGAGAAGGTCATTGCTGCGTCTGCACCGGTGATTTCCTGCGTATGACGCAAATGGCGCGGCTGACGTCCGAAATCCCCCTGTGAAATGACGCATTTCTCAACAATTCTGCCGGAGACATTTGATGAGGACATCATGCGGTATTCCGGCCTGAAAGTGATCAAGGAGGCCCTGACGGGCCACAAGGGATGGCGCCCGACCTGGCGCGATCCGGAACCCAAGAAAAGCTACGATGTGGTGATCATCGGCGGCGGCGGGCATGGGCTGGCAACAGCCTATTACCTGGCCAAGAACCATGGCATCACCAATGTCGCGGTGATCGAGAAGGGCTGGATCGGCGGCGGCAACGTGGGCCGCAACACCACCATCATCCGCTCCAACTATTTGCTGGACGGCAACGAGCCGTTCTATGAGCTGTCGCTGAAGCTGTGGGAAGGGCTGGAGCAGGACTTCAACTACAACGCCATGGTCAGCCAGCGCGGCATTCTGAACCTGGTGCACACCGACGCGCAGCGCGATGCAGCGCGGCGCCGGGGCAATGCGATGATCCTGAACGGATCGGACGCGGAGCTGCTGGACACCGACGGCGTCCGCGCAATGTATCCGTTCCTGAACTTCAACAATGCGCGCTTCCCGATCAAGGGCGGGCTGCTGCACCGCCGCGGCGGCACCGTGCGCCACGACGCGGTGGCCTGGGGCTATGCCCGCGGCGCCGACCTTCGCGGCGTGGACATCATCCAGAACTGCGAAGTCACCGGCTTCAAGATCGAGAACGGCAAATGCCTGGGCGTGGAGACCACCAAAGGCTTCATCGGCGCAAACAAGGTGGCGAGCTGCGTTGCCGGATCCTCCAGCCGGGTGATGGAGAAGGCGGGGATGCGCCTGCCGATCGAGAGCCACGTGCTGCAGGCCTTTGTCTCTGAAGGGCTGAAGCCGGTGCTGGACGGGGTGATCACCTTTGGCGCCGGCCACTTCTATTGCAGCCAGTCGGACAAGGGCGGGCTGGTGTTTGGCGGCGATCTGGACATGTACAATTCCTATGCGCAGCGCGGCAATCTGCCGGTGGTCGAGGACGTGATGGAAGGCGGCATGGCCCTGATCCCGGCGCTGGGCCGGGTGCGGATGCTGCGCAGCTGGGGCGGCATCATGGACATGTCGATGGACGGCTCCCCCTTCATCGACAAGACCCATATCGACGGCCTCTATTTCAATGGCGGCTGGTGCTACGGCGGGTTCAAGGCGACCCCGGCGTCGGGCTGGTGCTATGCGCATCTGCTGGCGACCGATACCCCGCACAAGGTGGCAACGGCCTACCGGCTCGACCGGTTCCGCCGCGGCTGCATGATCGACGAAAAGGGCCAGGGCGCCCAGCCGAACCTGCACTGAGGAAAGGACAGCAGATGATTATCAACCATCCGATCCTCGGGCCGCGGGACAGCCAGGAGTTCACCTATCTGGGGGACGCCAGCCTGATCGACCGGCCGGACTGGCAGGCCGAAGATGCAGCGGATCAGTTCCATGACTACCTGTACCTGCGCGACAACCCGGCGGGTGAGCACCGCGAGCTGTGGTTCCATGAGCAGGGCGACCGGTCCTGGCTGGTGGTGACCCGCAACACCGTGACCCATGAAATCCTGAATGTCGAACTGGCCCGAGATGTGGCCCGGGCAAGGGGACGCAGCAAATGAGCGATGTAATGGTAAATACCGGTTCGGTTGCCTTTCAGGCTGACGGCAGCACCGGTGCCCGCAAGGGCGTTCAGGTCAACCGACTGGACGGCGGGCTGATCAAGGGCGGCAAGCCGCTGTCCTTCACCTTTGACGGCAAACGCTTCAAGGGGTTCGAGGGCGACACGCTGGCCTCGGCCCTGCTGGCAAACGGCGTGCGGCTGATGGGCCGGTCGTTCAAATACCACCGTCCGCGCGGGGTGCTGACCTCTGGTTCGGAAGAGCCGAACGCGCTGGTCGAACTGCGCAGCGGCGGGCGGCAGGAGCCGAACACCCGTGCCACCGTGGCAGAGCTGTATGATGGGCTGGAAGCAAACTCGCAGAACCGCTGGCCGTCTTTGCAGCACGATTTCATGGCGATCAATGACCGGTTCTCGAACTTCCTGACAGCCGGTTTCTACTACAAGACCTTCATGTGGCCTGCGGCGTTCTGGGAGAAGCTGTACGAACCCATTATCCGCAAGGCAGCAGGTCTGGGCAGCATCAGTTTCGAGGCGGATCCGGACTCTTATGACAAGGGCTTCCTGCATTGCGACCTGCTGGTTATCGGGGCCGGTCCGACCGGCCTGATGGCGGCACTGACGGCTGGCCGGGCCGGGGCGCAGGTGATCATCGCCGACGAAGACTTCCTGCTGGGCGGGCGCCTGAATGCGGAAACCTTTGGCATCGGCGATCTGACCGGCGCGGCCTGGGTCGAGCAGGCGCAGGCCGAGCTGGCGTCGATGCCGAACGTGCGGGTGATGCCGCGCACCACGATCATCGGCGCCTTTGACCATGGTATCTATGGTGCGGTGGAGCGCACCGCTGACCATGTTCTGGCGCCGGAGGCGGGCAAGCCGCGGCAGATCCTGTGGCGGATCTATTCCAAGCGGGCGATGCTGGCGGCGGGTGCAACGGAACGGCCCATTGCCTTTGAAAACAACGACCGTCCCGGCGTGATGCTGGCCGGTGCCGTGCGCGCCTATGCCAACCGCTGGGCGGTGACACCGGATCAGACGGTTGCGGTCTTTACCAACAATGACGACGGCCATCGCACCGCGGCGGACCTGATTGCCAAGGGGGTGAAGGTGACCGCGGTAATCGACACCCGCGCCGATGCGCCCGCGGTCGAAGGGGCAGAGCTGTTTGCCGGTGCGCAGGTGATCGACACCAAGGGCCGGCTGGGGCTGGAATGGGCACGGGTGCGCCTGGCGAACGGCACCACCCGCGACGTGCCTTGCGGGGCACTGGCGGTGTCCGGCGGCTGGAACCCGAACGTGCATCTGACCTGCCACCAGCGCGGCCGCCCCGCCTGGCGCGAGGATATTGCGGCCTTTGTGCCGGCAGGTGAGCTGCCGCAGAACATGTCGGTTGCCGGTGCCGCCAATGGCGATTTCTCCACCGCTGCGGCATTGCGGGCCGGTGCCGAGGGGGCCGTGGCCGCGCTGTCGGAGCTGGGTATTGAGGCTAAGGCGGGCGACCTGCCTGAGGCCGAGGATGCGCCCATTAACGTGACCCCCTTCTGGTATGTGAAAGAAGGCAAGGGCCGCGCCTGGCTGGATCAGCAAAACGACGTCACCGTCAAGGACGTGAAACTGGCGCATCAGGAAAACTTCCGCTCGGTCGAGCATCTGAAGCGTTACACCACCCTGGGCATGGCGACCGATCAGGGCAAGACCTCCAACATGGGCGGTCTGGCGATCATGGCCGAACTGGCAGGCAAGCAGATCCCCGAGGTCGGCACCACCATGTTCCGTCCGCCCTACACGCCGGTGTCGTTCGGTGTGATGGCAGGCCGTTCGGTGGGTGAGGAATTCCGCCCCACCCGTAAAACCCCCAGCCACAAGTGGGCTGAGGAGCAGGGCGCGGTGTTTGTCGAGGTTGGCCAGTGGCTGCGGGCGCAGTGGTTCCCCCAGGCGGGCGAAACCCATTGGCGCCAGTCGGTGGACCGCGAGGTGCTGCAGACCCGCAACTCTGTCGGCATCTGCGACGTGACCACGCTGGGCAAGATCGACGTGCAGGGCAAGGATGCAGCCGAGTTCCTGAACAAGATGTATGCCAATGCTTTTGCCAAGCTTCCGGTGGGCAAGGTCCGCTATGGCCTGATGCTGCGCGAGGACGGCATTGCCTATGACGACGGCACCGCGGCGCGTTTTGCCGAGGATCATTTCGTGGTGACCACCACCACCGCCAACGCAGTTCTGGTCTACCGCAACATGGAATTTGCGCGCCAGTGCCTGTTCCCGGACATGGATGTGCAGCTGATCTCGACCACCGAGGCCTGGGCGCAGTTCGCGGTGGCGGGTCCGAATGCCCGCAAGCTCTTGCAAAAGGTCGTGGACCCCGAATTCGACATCTCGAACGAGGCGTTCCCGTTCATGGGCTGCGGTGAAGTGACCGTCGCGGGCGGCTGCCGGGCGCGGCTGT
>JABXIA010000033.1 GCA_013373325.1 Paracoccaceae bacterium | reverse complement strand
GCCAAGTAAGAACGACCACGATCCGGCCCTCGCTCTCCTCCCTGAGGGTGCCGGACCGTGAAGAAGGGCAGGCCGCAAGGCCTGTCCTTTTGCATTTCAGGGATGACTCAGACTTCACCACTCACTCAGGCAGCCCGGCACGGCGCAGCCCGTCGCAGTAGTGTTCCAGGTCTTCTGATTTGGCAAAGGGCAGCGTGCCCTGGATGCGGGTGACAGAGAACCCGGGCTCCAGTTGCAGGATGCGCCCGCATTCCTGGGCCGCGGCAGTCCGGTCGCCGAGCTGGCCGTAGCAGGCCGCCAGATGGCGGCGGGGCGCGGGAAAGCCGGGGAACAGCCCGACGGCTTTGTTCACCTCAGCGATTCCCGGCTGATATTCCCGGCACATGTACAGCGCCAGTCCCTTGAACCAATGGAAATAGGTCGGATGGAAGGGGTTGCGTGCAGTGGCTTCATCCAGTTCAGCCAGCGCTTTTTGCGGTTTGCCCTGATAGACCATTGCCAGGCCGCGGAAGGCCATGGTGTCCGTGTCATTCGGGTTGAGCGTCAGGGCGCGCTGGAAATGATCCTCGGCCAGTGAAAACTCGCCCTTGAACAGGTGCATGACGGCCAGGCGGCGCTGTGCGACGCTGTCCAGAGGGTCGATGCGGGCGGCACGGCGCAACAGCGGGAAGGCCCGGTCCAGGGTTTCCGCAGGCGACTTGCCCCAGCCGCTCATCCATTCCACTAGGTAGGTCAGCGCGAGGCCTGAACAGGCCGTGGCATTGCCGGGGTCGGCATCGCTGGCCTGCTGGTACAGGCTGCGGCATTGCAGCAGCGCCGCGCGGGTGTCCAGGATCAGCGCCTTTGCTATCAGCACAAGGTCCTTCGCCGTCATAGGGCTGCCGCCTGCAGGGAGCGCAGCCGATCTCCGTTTTGCGGTGGCCTGCAGCTGACCCGCCAGTGTTTGCGTGATCTGCCGGGTCAGGGCGTCCTGCTGGCCAATGCTGGCGCCGTCCTCCAAATGGTATTGCTCGCTGAGCAGCGTGATGCCGTTGATCCCGTCTGCCAAAGAGACGGCAACCCGCAATTTTTCAGGCAACTGCCGCACAGTGCCCTCGGCCAGGTAGCGCACCCCGAGCTCAACCGAGGCCACGGATGTCTCAGAAGCGCTGCGGGCGTAGCGCAGCGCTGTCGTCCGGGAAATCACCCGAAGTTCGCGAAAGCGGGAGAGGCCGATCGTGATGTCTTCGGTCAGGGTTTCCGCCAGGCCGCTTGCACTGTCCGACGCATCAGGTTTTCCGGCAAACGGCAGAACCGCAACAGAGATTTCATAGGAGGGGCCTTCGGGGTCCAGCTGCGGCATGGTGTTTTCGGCAATGCGGAAAATGCGCACCGGATCGGAGATGTTGCGGATGACTTGCAGGCCCAGGTCATCGAAGGCGGCATTGATCCGCCCGCGAACCTGTTCCTGCACAGTGCCGGAAACACAGATTTCCCCCGGCCCGGCCAGGCTTTCGAGCCGCGCGGCGATGTTGACGCAGTTGCCGAAAAGGTCATCTCCGGACGAGATCACATTCCCGCTGTGAATCCCCATTCGCAACACAAGACGCCTGGGACCCTGGTTGGCTGCCTGGCCCGTTGATTTCCTGGATATCAGCAGGGCTGCCTTTACAGCCTGAAGGGAGGAGGGGAATTCCAGCAGGAACCCGTCCCCCAGAGTTTTGACAAGCTGGCCTGAATACTGACGCGCTGCGGGCACGATGATCTCGTCCGCCAGTTTGCGCACGGCCGCAACAGCCTCGGTTTCCCCGGTTTCCACCATCGCGGAAAACCCGGCCACGTCAGCGATCAGAATGGCAGCTTGTCTCTGTCTGTCCCCTTGGTCAGCCATATTCCCCGCCACCACAGACTCAAAGACCTGATGGATATTATATCATATTGAGAGTCTTTTCGAAAATTTAGATGCAAAAAATATGATACTTTGTTCAAAGGGTTCTGCACGGGCTTTAAAACTGCGCATCGCGGAAGCTGGCGAATTGCGGTTGCCAGCCGGTCAGTTCGCGAAGCTTGCCGGAGCCCATCTGCTGGTCCAGCGTGGGGCCTTCGGCCCAGTCTCCGTATTTGATCAGCACATGTTTCAGGCTGCGCACAACATAGCCGCCGTCATGGCTCCGCCGGCGGGCGATCTCGCGGGTGATCTCGGCCACTGGCACGCCCTCCTGAGCACTGGCGTTGAAGTGGCCGGTGATGTTCGTGTCTTCCAGCAGCAGCCGGTAGGCACGGGCCAGATCCTCGCGCTGGATCAGCGGCCAGCGGGTGGAGATGCTGCCCCAGATCTCGAACGGTTTGGCTTCGCTGGCAGCCTCCAAATAGCGGGAGAAGGCGCCGCCGTCTTCGTGATAGACCAATGCCGGGTGGATCACCGCCGCCGAGACGCCCCGGGCGTCCAGCACCGTGCGGGCGTTCTGTTGCATCCAGGCAAACGGCTTGATTGGCCGCATCGGGCTGGTCTCATCGGCAACGCGGCTGCCAGTGGCGCCATAGAGCCAGCATCCGCCGGTGTAGATCATCCGCAGCGGCTGCGGGCGCAGAGCGGCTTGCCGCAGGATTGCGTTGATGGCTGCGGTATCGGCCTCAGCCATGTCATCTTCAAAAGTTGCGGCCAGCTGGATCAGGCCATCCGTGCGGGCCGCTTCGCGCACCCAGGCGCCGGGAGTGCGCAGATCGCCCCGCAGGGGGCGGGCACCCAGGGTCTCCAGTTTCCGGTCTGAGACCTCGGACCGGCTGAGGCCGGTGACAGTGTGGCCGTGGCGGACCAGTTCCTGGGTGACGGCAGTGCCGATGGAACCGGTGCCGCCAAGGATCAGGATGTTCATAGCTGTGTGCTCCCGCTCAAAAACCTGTTGCGGGGGTACTGATAAAAGCTCAAGCCGGGTTCAGGTCAAGCGGCTTTTGATGCAGATGCTGCAAGGCTGTACAGAACAATTGTTGCGGAAAACACGCCAAGGCTTCCCTTTTGTTCTGCGCTAGCATAGGCTTCGCTGCAATGCGTCATGACCGGGGAGGGAACACATGGCAGATCAGGACAAACCCTTGCTGATCAAACGGTATGCGAGCCGGCGGCTTTATAACACCGAGACCAGCGACTACGTCACGCTGGAAGATATCGCGGGGTTCATCCGGGAAGGCCGGGAAGTGCAGATCGTCGATCTGAAAACCGGCGACGACCTGACCCGCCAGTACCTGCTGCAGATCATCGCCGAGCATGAGAGCCGCGGCGAGAACGTTCTGCCGGTCAATGTGCTCAATGATCTGGTGCGCAGCTACATGGTGCCGGGCGGCGGGGTTATGCCGCAGTTCCTGCAGACATCCTTTGACATGCTGCGCGAAAGCCAGTCGAAGATGATGGAAAACATGAGCGCAATGAACCCGATGTCCAAGATGCCGGGGTTCGAGGCAATGAAGGCGCAGCAGGAGGCATTCCTGAAGGCGATGACCGGCGGTTTCGGTGCTGCGGGCTGGACTGGCGGTGCTGAGGAAGAAAAATCCGACAGCAGTGGCGAAGATCTGGATGACATCAAGAAACAGCTGGCAGCGCTGCAGGAAAAACTGTCGAAGATGAAATGACGCGCGGCGCCCCGCGCTGAGATCCAAAGTTTCAGACAAGCCCCTGTCCGGTTCGGCGGGGGCTTTTTGCTGCGCGGTTACTTACGGGTGCGGATCAGGAGTTGGCCTCAACCTTCAGCACGTTGTGCAGACGATGATAGGGAGCATTCTTCACGATCTTCTCCAGATCTTTTGCTGCCGGCTGCGGACGCGCGCGCATGAAAAGATAGGCGCTGGCGCCAAAAGACAGGGCGCAGGCGCCGATAATCGTGCTGACGATGACAGTCTCAAGTCCCATGGCTTCAAACATGCGTTTCTCCGGTTGCACTGCCAATATAGGGGAAGAAAGCTGAAAATTCCATATCACTTCCCCTCCTTCTTCAGTTTGCCTGCTTCCAGCACATGGCGGGCCAGCGAGTCGGCGCTGTCCCGGTCTTGCCCGCGGCGTCGCATCTTACCCCGTCCGCCGATGCGGGAGGCGGTTGCGAAAACAAAGCCCGAAAATGACAGCAGGGTGAGGCCAAAAGCCAGCCCGCCGGTCACTGTGCCGGCAATTGCCGCGCCAAAGCTTGCCAGCAGCGCGCCGGCGGCCAGACGCTGGGCCCATTGGCCGATGACCTGATCCGCGTCACGGGCCTGGGCTTCCGCCTCGGCCGCGTCAGAAGCATAGGCGGTCAGCAGGTCGGCCACAGCCAGGCCGCAGTCCGGATCGTTGGACGCGCGGAGCGCGGCAAGCAGCGCTGCCCGCTCCGCCCGGTCGGACACAACCGCGCCGATGATCTGGCGCAGCTCATCACCGGGGACGGCATCGCCCATGCTCAGGGAGTTTGCCATGGCCACCAGCGCGGTGGCCGGGCGCCGTTTGAATTTCAATGGGCCTTTCATGAGCGGCACCGTGGACGGCACAAGCCTGGATTGCAATCGCGAAAAAGCCCCGGCACGTGTGCCGGGGCGGGAACTCGCTAAAGCACTCTCGTTCTCAGGCGGCAGCTTTGCCCGCGGTCTCTTCTGCGGCCGCCAGCAGGATATCAGCAATCACGTCCAGCTCCGCCCGGGTCAGACGGACGGGCAGGCGCACGTCACAGGCTTTCATCAGCATGGAACGGGTCTGCGGCAAATCGGGCTGGTCGCCCAGAAACTGCCAGTTCCAGAAGGCGCGGGCGTTGTCGCTGGACAGGCCGAAGACCTGCACCTTGACGCCCTTTGCTTCCGCCGCGGCGGCGAAGGCGCGGGTCTGCGCCTCGGTGAGGCCGGTCAGGTTGAACTGGATTGAATCCGGTGCGCGGCGTTCCGGCCCAAGCGGTGCGGGCACGTCGAAGAAGGAGGAGGCGTTCAGCCGCTCCGCAACATAGTCGTGGTTGGCCAGCCCGTCGCGCACCCGGCGCGCCAGTTCCGGCAGCTGCGGGCGGATCACAGCGGCGGAAAGGTTGCTCATCCGCAGGTTATAAAGCGGCAGCTGGTTCTGCCACTTGGCAAAGGCCTG
>JABXIA010000388.1 GCA_013373325.1 Paracoccaceae bacterium | reverse complement strand
CAATCCACGACGTGTTTGACGAGATGCAGCATCCCTATACCCAGGCGCTGTTCCGCTCGATCCCGCTGCCGGGTGCCGACAAGAACTCGCGCCCGCTGGTGGCGATCCCCGGCAACTTCCCCCTGCCCCACGAACGCCCGCCCGGCTGCAACTTCGGCCCGCGCTGCGATTATTTCGAGGAAGGCCGCTGCGATCAGGACATGGTGATCCCGATGTCGCCGGTGCACGGCAACGACCGGCACGAAACCCGCTGCCTCAAATTCCAGGAGATCGACTGGAACGCGCCGATCACGGTCGGCGAGCAGAAGGAAAAGACCGCGCCCGGCAAGGTCGTCCTCAAGATGGACAACCTCAAGAAATACTACGAGGTGGCTGCCAACGCCCTGTTCGGCGGCGGCGACACCAAGGTGGTGAAAGCCAACGAAACGCTGAGCTTCGAGGCCCGCGAGTCCGAAACCCTGGCCATCGTAGGCGAGTCCGGCTGCGGCAAGTCCACCTTTGCCAAGGTACTGATGGGGCTGGAGACTGCTACCGAGGGCCAGATCCTGCTCGACAACCGCAACATCGAGCAGATCCCGATCGAGGAGCGCGATACCAAAACCGTCTCCGACGTGCAGATGGTGTTCCAGAACCCCTTCGATACGCTGAACCCCTCGATGACCGTCGGCCGCCAGATCATGCGGGCGCTGGAAATCTTCGGCATCGGCAACTCCGAGGCCGAACGCCGCAAGCGGATGCTGGAGCTCTTGGACCTGGTGAAACTGCCCCGCGCCTTTGCCGACCGGATGCCGCGGCAGCTGTCGGGCGGCCAGAAGCAGCGTGTGGGCATCGCCCGCGCCTTTGCCGGCGGCGCCCGGATCGTGGTGGCGGACGAACCGGTTTCGGCGCTCGACGTGTCGGTGCAGGCCGCGGTCACCGACCTCCTGATGGAGATCCAGAGGAACGAGAAGACCACGCTCCTGTTCATCTCCCACGACCTGTCGATTGTGCGTTATCTCAGCGACCGGGTGATGGTGATGTATCTCGGCCACGTGGTGGAACTGGGCGACACTGATCAGGTGTTTGCACCGCCCTACCACCCCTATACCGAGGCGCTGCTGAGCGCGGTGCCGATCGCCGACACCTCCGTGGAGAAAGAGCACATCGTGCTCGAAGGCGACATCCCCTCGGCGATGAACCCGCCGCCGGGCTGCCCGTTCCAGACCCGCTGCCGCTGGAAGTCCGAGGTCCCGGGCGGTTTGTGCGAGAAGGACGTCCCGCCGGTGCGCACATTGAACGGCGGCCACCAGATCAAATGCCACCTCAGCGACGACGTGCTGGAGCGCATGAAGCCGGTGATCAAGGTCGCAGCCGAGTAAGGCGCCAGAACAACGCGAAACAGAAAAGCCGGGGTGCTAAAACCCCGGCTTTTTCATGCGTGCAGCATCACAACAAAATAACCCCCCCACTCCCACGGGGGTGGTCTCAGCTCAGCAGCAGCACCGAAATCATAAGAAGGTTGATCGAGGCGAATTGCATCAGCCGCGGCGCCTTGCTGCCCTTGGCAGCCGCCATCAAGGCAGCCGCCACTGAAACCGCAAGACCGGCCAGAGCAAGGCCGCTGCCAGCCAGTCCGGCCAAGCCAGCGTCCGGTCCCCACGGTGAGTCCGCTACTGTCATGCCTTTGAGCCCGACGCCGATCAGGATACCCGTTACCGCACCAGCCAAGCTGAGCATCGCACTGCGCGGCTGCACCGGCAGACGGCTGGCCAGAACGCTGTCGATCATATGCCGGGTCGGCACCGCGCTTGGCTGCCAGTCAATGCGTTCAAGGCGTTCGTCAAAGCTGTTGATGTACAAGGCATTCCCTCCAGAACCTGCGCACAGATTCACGAAAAATTAAGGCAAATGCTTGACACTCCGGCGGAGTTAACGCGGCATTAAGGAAAGTTATCCACAGGTTAACGCCTGCGCCGCCTCAGCTGCCCCAGATCTTGCGGACGTAGTTCTGGGTTTCCTTGTAAGGCGGCACCCCGCCGTATTTCTTCACTGCATCGGGGCCCGCGTTATAGGCCGCCAAGGCCAGCCGCCAGGAACCGAACTTGCGGAACTGGCGCGCCAGATAGCGCGCGCCGCCCTCCAGGTTCTGCTTCGGCTCCGCCGGATTCACTCCCAGCGCCCGCGCTGTGGCCGGCATCAGCTGCGCCAGTCCCAGGGCGCCCTTGTGCGACTTGGCATTGGGGTTCCAGTTGCTCTCCTGCTGCACCAGGCGCAGGAACAGATCCTCCGGCACCCCGTGCTGGCGTGCTGCGCTGCGCGCCATCTCCAGATACTGGCCGCGGTACTTGCCGCTGTAAGGCAGCGTGCCGCCGGAGGACGGGATACTGAAGGTCTGGGGCTGAAGCCGGACAGAGTTTTTGTACTGGGTCGCGGCACGCCCATCCAGCACCCTGGTGTGCGCAGCGAACAAATCCCGCCGGTTCTTTGTACCCAGCATATCGGCAGACGCAGGCTGCCCTGCCCCAACCATGGCAATTACCAAACCCGCAACGGTCTTGCGCATTTCCGCTGTCCCGACACTGTCCCACTTTGCGCAAATATAACTAATGCGGAGCAAATTTAAAGCAACACAGGCGTGAACAGCTGATCCGCCCGCGCAAAATCGGCAGAAAGCATCCACAGATGCCTGCTTTTCACGCTTGGCGCAGGACTATACTGTGCCTGAAACGCGGTGCGGCCGGATTCGCCCCCGCCCGCTGCAAGACAAGAAAATCAGGACGGAAGGACGAAACTTCATGGCCGGCTCACTCAACAAAGTCATGCTCATCGGCAACCTGGGCCGCGACCCGGAGGTGCGCAGCTTCCAGAACGGCGGCAAGGTCTGCAACCTGCGCATTGCCACCTCGGAAACCTGGAAGGACCGCAACACCGGCGAGCGCCGCGAGAAGACCGAATGGCATTCCGTCGCTGTCTTCAGCGAAGGCCTGGTCCGCGTCTGCGAGCAGTATCTGCGCAAGGGATCCAAGGTCTATGTCGAAGGCCAGCTGCAAACCCGCAAATGGCAGGACCAGAGCGGCCAGGACCGTTACTCGACTGAAATCGTGCTGCAGGGCTTCGGCGGCACGCTGACCATGCTGGACGGCCGCGGCGAAGGCGGCGGCGGCGGCGGTTATGGCGGCGGCAATCAGGGCGGCGGCTATGGCGGCGGATATGACAGCGGACCGCAGGGCGGCGGCGGTGGCGGCGGCAGCTTTGGCGGTGGCGCGTCCCACAACATCGACGACGACGAAATCCCGTTCTGATCCCGTCCGGGCGAATCAATATACACTGACCGCTGTCAGACATCACCCTCCGGCCCTTTGGTCCGGGGGGTTTTTGCTGATTGCACTGGTATTCTGATGGCATTGCGGGCGGGAGACACCGCCTGCGGGCCATGGTCTCTCCATGTGCCTTCCAGTCTCTGCGCTGACTGCACCTCCTATTGATACATCTGAAATTCAGGTTTTCTTTTCAATCGGGTAACGCACTGCCCCTCAATGCCGGCAGCCTTTCCCGGCAGCCAGAAGGCACCCGCCATTTTGCGATGCAATTACGGCCTGCTGACCCATGGCTAGGCGAAAATTAAGACATATCCTGAATGCTGAATGCTGAATGCTGAATGCTGAATGCTGAATGGAAATAACGGGAAACGTTTCATCAAGGATTCGGAATATGGGTATGCGCTTTTTGCAGCATCTCTCGATCAGAACCAAGATCGGGATACTTCTGGCAGCACCGCTGCTACTCAGCCTTTGGTTTATCGGGCAAACCCTTCTTGACCTGCAACGGAAGGCCCAGGCCGACACGGTGCTCGCCGGGGAGGTGCTGGAACATATGAGCAGCCTTGTCCACAATCTGCAGCTGGAACGCGGGCTGAGCGCAGGCTATCTCGAAAGCGCCGCGGGCGCGCCGCCGGAAAAGCTGGTCAAGGTGCGCCAGGAAAATGACGCCAAGATGGCTGCCTATCTCGAGGAGATCAGCCACATCGACCTAGCGTCCATACCGGCCGAGTCCGCAGATGCCATCACCGTTGCCAAGTCGGAACTGGCCCGCAAGAAGGACATCCGCCAGAAGATCGACACGCACTCTTTGAAGCTGAAGGATCTGATTGCTTATTACACGGAGCTGAACGCGGCCCTTGTACAGACCGGTCTGGCAGTGGCCAACGGCATCGACGATCCCCTGATCTCGCAGGAGGCCGTGGCACTGTCCTTCTTCATGCGCGCGATCGACGCCGCCGGGCTGGAACGTGCAGCCGGTGCTGTGGGGTTCAATCATGGCTGGAAACCGGAAGACCGCGAAACCTACGTTGCCTATCATGAACTGTTCAAGGAGCGCCTGAGCACCTTCATGAACTTTGCAACCGAAGAGGACCGGAAAACCGTTCAGGGCCTGTTCGGCAGCCCCGAAATGAAAACCTTCGAGGACCTGCGCAAAGGTATTCTGTACGGCAACAGCGGCGCAGACGTCACCGCGGAAGGCTGGTTCGCCGCTGCGACCAAGGCCATCGAGGTTCTGCAAAAGAAGGAAGTGCTGCTGATCGAGCATCTGGAGCGCGACATGGCTGCCTTTGATGCGCACAGCAAACTGATGCTGACAGAGATGGCCATTTTTGCCGCTGTCATGCTGGGGCTGGTGCTTCTGCTCGGCCTGTCGATTGCCCGCAGCATCACCGGGGGTCTGGCGGTTCTGAACGTGGCGCTGAAGAAGCTCGGCTCCGGCGAGACCGAGGTCGAGGTTCCCGGCGCAACCCGCCGCGACGAAATCGGCACGGTGGCCCGCAATGTCGTCGATCTGCGCACCGTCACCCAGCGCAAGCAGGAAGAGCGCGTGCAGGAGGAGAAAGAGCGCCGGGAGGAGATCCTCACCGTGGCCCGCACCATCGGCAAATCGCTGATGGACCTCCAGCAAAAACGCCTGAACAATCCGATCCAGGAGTTTTTTCCGGAGGAATTCAAATCGATCCGGATGGACTTCAACGATTCGCTGACAGCACTGAGCACGGCCATCTCTGTGATTGCGGAACTCACCAGCAGCGTCGATGAAAGCACCAAGTCGATTGCCGAGGCCTCCATGGACCTCGCCCACCGCACCGAGGCGGAATCGGCGACGCTTGAAAAAACGACCCAAGCCATGGGGGAGCTGACCAACAACGTGCAGCGCTCCGCCAGCAACGCCGGCCGCGCCGAACAGCTGGCCGACAGCGCACAGCACGGGGTCAAATCCTGCGACGAGGTGGTGAAGAACACCATCACCGCAATGGACAAGCTGCAGGAATCCTCGCAAGAGATTTCCCAGATCACCAAGGTGATCCAGGATATCGCCTTCCAGACCAACCTGCTGGCGCTGAACGCCGGGGTGGAGGCCGCCCGCGCAGGCGAAGCAGGCCGCGGCTTTGCGGTTGTTGCCTCCGAGGTGCGGATGCTTGCACAGCGCTGTGCCGACGCGGTGCAGCAGATCGACGAACTGACTGCCCGCAGCTCCGAACAGGTCAAAAACGGCGCTGCGCTGGTGGATCAGGCCGGCCAGGCGATGTCCACCGTGAATGATCAGGTCGGCGAGATTTCCTCGCTGGTGGTCGAAATTGCCGGCAACATGAAGGAACAGTCGGCCCAGATGAGCGATGTCAACACCGCTGTGGGCGAGCTGGAGATGATGGCCCAGCAAAACGCCGCCATGGCCGAACAGACCACTGCAGCGACCACCTCACTGTCTGAACAGGCACAGGAGCTTCGGGAGCAGGTGTCACAGTTCACCATCGGCGCGGCCGCCTCAGCCCTGCCGGCGCCAGCGGCGCATCCGCCGCTCAGCATCGACTTTGATGCGGAGGATGATGGCTGGGACCAGGACCTGAACAGCAGCAACGCCGCCTGAGCCGGCCGCTGGCACAGCAAACAAAAAAGGGCAGCCCCGGAGGCTGCCCTTTGACTGTCTGCGGGTAGCCGCCCGGTTCAGGCGCCCGCGCTGCGCAGCACGTCCAGCACCGCGTCCGGCGGCACATCGCCGGTCACAAAGGCCTCGCCGATGCCGCGCGCCAGGATGAACCGCAGCTGGCCGGCAACCACTTTCTTGTCCTGCCCCATCAGGTCCAGCAGCGCCTCTGCCCCGGGCAAATCGCCCGGAATATCCGCCAGATCGGTCTTCATGCCCATCGCCTTCAGATGCGCGCGCACCCGGCTGGGGTCTTCCTGCGAACACAGGCCCAGCTTCGACGACAGCTCAAACGCCAGCGCGCAGCCGATCGCCACGCCCTCGCCATGCAGCAGCCGGTCCGAGTACCCGGTGGCCGCCTCCAGCGCGTGGCAGAAGGTATGGCCCAGATTGAGCAGCGCCCGGTCGCCCTGCTCGGTCTCGTCGCGCACCACGATACCGGCCTTCATCTGCACCGACCGCGCCACCGCCTCGACCCGCGCCGCCACATCACCGGCGGCCAGCGCCGGGCCGTTCTGTTCCAGCCAGCCAAAGAACTCCGCGTCGCCCAGCAGGCCGTATTTCACCACTTCGCCATAGCCGGACAGGAAATCGCGCGCCGTCAGGGTTTCCAGCACCGAGGTATCCGCCAGCACCAGTGATGGCTGGTGAAAGGCGCCGATCAGGTTCTTGCCCTGCGGCGCATTGATGCCGGTCTTGCCGCCCACCGAACTGTCGACCTGCGCCAGCAGCGAGGTCGGGATCTGCACGAACCGCACGCCGCGGCGCAGCACCGCAGCGGCAAAGCCCGCCAGGTCGCCGATTACCCCGCCGCCAAAGGCCACGACCACGTCGCCGCGCTCCACCTTCTGCTCCAGCAGCCATTCCACCGACCTGGCGAACTGCGGCCAGCCCTTGGTCGCTTCGCCCGGCGGCAGCGCCAGCGCGGTCATCTCCACACCCGCGGCAGCCAGCCCGGCACGCAAGGTTTCCAGGTGCTTCTCCGCCACGGTCTCATCCGTCAGCACCGCCACCTGCGGCCGGCTCAAGAACGGTTTGATCCGCTCCCCCGCCTGCGCCAGCAGGCCCGGGCCGATCACCACATCATAGGCGCGTTCGCCCAGGGGCACATGAACCGTGCGCTCCATCAGTTCCACTCCAATACATCAGGGCGTGCCTTCAAGGCGTCCAGCACGCGGTCCACCATGGTTTCAATCGAGGCCTGCCCGTCCGAGACCACTGACACATCGGCCTTGGAATACAGCGGCACCCTCTGGTGATACAGGTTGCTGAGTGTCGCACGCGGATCAGCGGTGCGCAGCAGAGGCCGGGTATCGCGGTGGCGCACCCGGTTCCACAGCACCTCTAGATCAGCGTTCAGCCAGACCGAGACACCCTTGGCGGTGATCACCTGCCGGTTCTCCTCTGCCAGGAATGCCCCGCCGCCGGTGGACAGCACGCCGCGCTCTTCTTCCAGCAGGCGCGCGATCACCTGACGCTCCTTCTGGCGGAAGAACGGCTCGCCGTCGCGGGCGAAAATCTCCGGAATGGTCATGTTGGCGGCGGCTTCAATCTCGTGGTCGCTGTCCAGAAACGGCGCATTCAGCCGTGCCGCCAGCGCCCGGCCCACGGCGGTCTTGCCCGCCCCCATCATACCCACCATCACGATGGTCTTCTTCAGTTTCCCCGGCACCGGCGCTGCTGCCTTCTGGCCGCTGATTTGCTCTTTTTCGCTCATTCTTCAGTGAATGACGTGATCTTGCCGAAAAGGGAATATATAACTTGGGCAAAAGAGCAGGAAACAGGCATTGGATGCACTATGGGGCGATTGATTAAGTATTTGGTCTACTTGCTGGTTCTGGCTGCAATCGGGCTGGTGGGATATGCCTACGTCGGCCCCTGGTTCGGTGCCGATTTCAGCGCACCCAGCAGCGAAGTGCGCAAACCGGTGGTGCTGAATGCGGATTAAGGCGGCTGCCGCCGGGGTGATGCTGGCAGGCAGCGCGCTTGCCAATGAACCGCTGGCGGCAATTGACTGGCTGAACCAGCCGGCACCCAGGGACGGGCTGCCGGGCACGGTGCTGCTGGAACCGCCCGTCGCGGGAACCGCTGCTTTGCCCCAAATATCCGTCACGCCGCTGGAAACCTTGCTGCCTCCGGTCGGGCTGGTGCCTGCTGCCGCAACCGGCCTGCCTGCCGACCTTTGGCGCGGCAGTTCCGCCGATGACATCACCCATCTGATCGAAACCGTGCCGGTGCGCGGCAGCCCGGCGATGCAGGCGCTTCTGTTCACCCTCTTGTTATCGGAAACCCGCCCGCCCGCCGCCACCGGCGACCGGATCCTTCTGGCCCGGCTCGACCGGCTGCTGGCATTGGGGGCCACCGATCCCTCGCAGGCGCTGGTGGAGCACGCAGGCCCGGCGGACAGCAAGGACCGCTTTTCCCGCTGGTTCGACGCCACCCTGCTCACCGGCAGCGAGGATGCCTCCTGCGCGGCCCTCACCGCGTCGCCGCATCTGTCGGACAGCTACGCCGTGCGGATTTTCTGCGCAGCCCGGCGCGGCGACTGGCCGACCGCGGCGCTGATGCTGGAAACGGCCCACGCGCTGGAGCTGCTGCCCAAGGATCAGATGGATCTGCTCGACAGGTTCCTGAATCCGGACCTGTTCGAACTGGCCCCGCCGCTGCGCCGCCCGGCGCATCCTGATCCGCTGACCTTCCGGCTGTTTGAAACCATTGGCGAGAGCATGCCGACCGCCCCGCTGCCGCCGGCCTTTGCCGCCGCTGACCTGCGCGACATTGCCGGCTGGAAGGCGCAGCTGGAAGCCGCAGAGCGGCTGGCCCGCGCCGGCGCGCTCAACCCGAACCAGTATCTGGGCCTGTTCAGCGCCCGCAAACCCGCCGCCTCCGGCGGTATCTGGGACCGGGTCTCGGCGGTGCAGAAACTCGAAGACGACCTGAGTTCCGGCAGCCCCGACGCCATTGCCAGATCCCTGCCCCGCGCCTGGAAGGCCATGCAGGAAGCCGGTACCGAAACCGTCTTTGCGGATCTCTTTGCCGAGCCGCTGGCGCGCGCAGAGCTGACAGGGCCGGCGGCTCAGCTCGCCTGGCGGATCCGCCTGCTGTCACCGGCTTACGAAACCGCGGCCCATGACGCTCAGGCCTCAGGCGCGGCCGATCATTTTCTGGCGGCCCTGGCCCAGGGCCGCCCCGGCGATGCCGCCGCACCTTCGCCGCTGGCTGACGCCATTTCGCTGGGGTTTGCCGCGGAGGCCGCCGCCCCTCCTGCCATCCGCCGGCTGCTGGACAACGGCCAGCTTGGCGAGGCAATTTTGCGCAGCATGGGTTTGTTTGCCCAGGGTGCCGACGGCAATCTTGGCGACCTCAGCGCCGCCCTCGCCGCCTTCCGCGCCGTCGGCCTGGAGGACACCGCCCGCCGCGCCGCCCTTCAGCTGATGCTGCTGGAGCACGGCTGACATGGCAGCCCCGCGCGACAATTTCCAGTGGATCTCCACTTTCCTGGATGCCCAGGCGGCGGAAACCGGCGCCTCGCAGAACACGCTGCTGGCCTATGGCCGCGACCTCAAGGATCTGACCGCCTGGCTGGAGCACCGCAAGCTCGGTTTTCTGACCGCCACTCAGGACAATATCGAGGCTTATCTGATCAACTGCGACGCGCAAGGTTTGGCCCGCGCTACCCGGGCCCGGCGGCTGTCGGCGGTCAAGCAGATCTACCGTTTCGCGTTTGAGGAAGGCTGGCGCGAGGACAATCCCGCAATCCAGATCCGCGGCCCCGGACGGGAAAAGCGGCTGCCCAAGACCCTTGAGGTGATCGAGGTCGACCGCCTGCTGGACGCCGCCCGCCAGACCGGCCGGACAGAGGCCGACCGGCTGCGCAACACCTGCCTGATGGAGCTGCTCTATGCCACCGGCATGCGGGTCACCGAGCTGGTCTCGCTGCCGGTCTCTGCCGCCCGCGGCGACCCGCGGATGCTGCTGATCCTGGGCAAGGGCGGCAAGGAACGCATGGTGCCGCTGTCGCCGCCGGCGCGCGAGGCACTGGCGCAATGGCTGCTGGTGCGGGACGAAACTGACGCTGAGCGCGAAACCAAAGGCCACCCGCCCTCGCGTTTCCTGTTCCCGTCCCGCGGCAAATCCGGCCACCTGACCCGCCACAGGTTCTATCTGCTGATCAAGGAACTGGCAGTGACCGGCGGCATTTCTCCGGACAAGGTGACGCCGCACACCCTGCGCCATGCCTTTGCAACCCACCTGTTGGCAAACGGCGCCGATCTGCGCGCGATCCAGGCCCTGCTCGGACACGCCGACATCGCCACCACAGAGATCTACACCCATGTGCTGGACGCGCGGCTGCAGGAACTGGTGCTCGAACACCACCCGCTGGCCCGCCGCGATTAACCGCGGCGCTTGAAGCGGCGGGGCTAAGACCCCATAAATACTGCGAACAATCAACAGACCGGACACCTGCCCTCTCATGGACACTGCCTCCATCGTTCTCGACAGCGCCTTCTGGACCACTGCCGGGGCCATCGTGCTGCTCCTCGTCTTTTCCGGCTTCTTTTCCGGCTCGGAAACCGCACTTACCGCCGCCTCGCGCGGCAAGCTGCGCGCCCAGGCCGACAAGGGCTCCCGCGGGGCTCAGCGCGCGCTGTTCATTACCGAAGACAATGAGCGCCTGATCGGTTCGGTCCTGCTGGGCAACAACGTTGTCAACATCCTTGCAGCATCGCTCGCCACCGCACTGTTCACCAGGCTCTTCGGTGAAGGCGGTGTTGCGATGGCAACGCTGGTGATGACCCTCCTGGTGCTGGTCTTTGCCGAGGTCCTGCCCAAGACATACGCGATTTCCAACGCCGAGAAGGCCGCCTCGGCGGTGTCGGCGCCGATCAGCATCCTCGTCATGATCCTGTCACCGATCGTGGGCGCGGTGCGGCTGTTCGTGCGCGGCGTGCTGCGGGTCTTCGGTGTGCAGATCGACCCGGACAGCCACATCATGGCGGTGCGCGAGGAAATCGCGGGCGCCCTGCAGCTGGGCCACTCCGAAGGTGTGGTCGAAAAGGAAGACCGCGACCGCATCCTGGGCGCGCTCGACCTCTCCGACCGCTTTGTCGAGGAGATCATGCTGCACCGCTCCCACATCGAAATGGTCGATGCGGACGCAGAGCCGGAGACCATCCTGGAACAATGCCTGCAAAGCCAGCACACCCGCCTGCCGGTGTTTCGCGGCGAACAGGAAAACATCATCGGCGTTGTGCACGCCAAGGACCTGTTCCGCGCGATGTATGAGCAGGCCGGCGGCGCGGGCGGGGATTCCGGCCGGCTGAAGTCCTTTGATATCGCGGAAGTGGCCAAGGCCCCCTACTTCGTGCCCGAAACCACCACCCTGGACGAGCAGATGCGGCAGTTCCTGCGCATGCGGTCCCACTTTGCGCTGGTGGTTGATGAATACGGTGCCCTGCAAGGGCTGATCACGCTGGAGGACATCCTGGAGGAGATCGTCGGCGAGATCACCGACGAATTCGACCCCGCGGAGGAAAGCGCCGCCCGGAAAACCGCCGACGGCTCCTATCTGGTCGAAGGCGCCACCACCATCCGCGACCTGAACCGGGCCACCGAGTGGAGCCTGCCTGATGACGAGGCCAATACCGTTGCGGGCCTGGTGATCCACGAGGCGCAGATGATCCCGGTCAAAGGCCAGGTTTTCTCCTTCCACGGCTTCCGCTTTGAGGTCACGGCGCGCGAAGGCAACCGCGTGACCGAGCTGAAGATCCGGCCGCTTTCTTGACGGGAGGACGGCGGTGACCCGTGCGGCAATACTGGCCTGGGGCTGGTTCGACAGCATCGTGCTGGAGCTGTTCCGGCAGCTGCGCTGGTCCTTCCTGCCGCCGCTGCTGATCTACTTCGCCTATGGCGCACAGGGCATCAGCACCGTTGCCGCCTCGTTCTACGTCAAGGAATACCTGGACCTTTCCGCCGCCTTTCTGGCCGGTCTGGCGTTCTGGGTCGGGCTGCCCTGGGCGCTGAAGATGCCGCTGGGCCATCTGGTCGACCTGATCTGGCGCTGGAAATATCTGCTGATCCTCGCAGGCGCCGTGCTGATGGCGGCCAGCTATGGCGTCCTGGCTGCCATCGTGCTGCACCCCCAAATGATGGGAGCGCTGATGCCGCCGGGCGCCTGGTATGTCACCGCAGCCCTGCTGGCCCCCTGCGGCTTCGTGCTGCAGGACGTGGTAGCAGACGCCATGTCGGTGGAGGCCGTGCCGCATGTTGATGCCGACGGCAATCCCCTGCCCGAGGCGGAGACCAAATCCCTGCACACCACCATGCAGACCTTTGGCCGCATCGCGCTGATCGGCGGCTCCAGCGCCGCCGCCGCGCTGAATGTCGCGCTGTTCGACGGCGCCGATGCCCTGCCCCAAGCAGGCAAAGGCGCGCTCTACGGTTTTGTCTTCACCCTCGCCCTGCTGATCCCGGTGATTTCCCTCTCTGGGGTCGCGCTGGCGATCTGGCAAAAGTGGCGCAAAGCCGCCGCTCTACGCCGCGCAGGCCTGGCCGAAACCGAAATCCGCAACCGCATAGACCTCCCACGAGAACCGGTCACCCCGAACCACTGGTATTTCATCGGCGGCGGCGCTTTCGTCGCACTCTCCCTGGCCGTGGGCCTCGGCGAGGTCCCCTACTCGCAGGAAATCGTCTTTGGTGGATCCATGGCCATCGTGCTGTTCCTGATGCGCCAGCTGGTTGCGGTGCTGCCCACCGACCAAGCCCGCGCCCTGATCGGCACCGCCATCATCATCTTCGTCTACCGCGCCACGCCTTTGCGCGGCCCCGGCGCCACCTGGTTCGAGATTGACGTGCTGGGTTTTGACCAGCAGTTCCTGTCGGTCCTGTCCCTCATCACCTCTCTGCTGACGCTGGCCGGCATGCTGATCTTCCGACCGCTGATGGCCAGCCGCCCCATCGCCTGGATCGTCGCTTTCCTGGCGATCACCGAGGCCGTCCTCAGCCTGCCGAACATCGCGCTCTACTACGGCGCCCACCACTGGACCGCAGCGATGACCGGCGGCGTGGTCGACGCCCGCTTCATCGCTATCGTCGACACCGCAGCAGAGTCCCCGCTCGGCCAGGTCGCGATGATCCCGATGCTCGCCTGGATCGCCCGCAACGCGCCTTCGGGACTGAAGGCGACATTCTTTGCTGTCATGGCCTCCTTCACCAACCTGGCGCTCTCGGCCTCCAGCCTGGGCACGAAATACCTGAACCAGATCTTCGTGGTCACGCGCGAGGTCACAGATTCGGCAGGCGCCATCACCACCCCTGCCGACTATTCCCAGCTGGGCATGCTCTTGATTACTGTGGGTGTGATCCTGTTGGCCGCCCCCCTGACGGCGATTTTCCTCATCCAGAACAGCCGCTTCCGCACTTCCGAGTAACCCTGGGCGGCGCTAACAGCCCATTAGCGGCATGCAGTGCCGTTTTTCTTCTGGACTACTGTTCACATCTGTACAGAATGCGGGAAACGCCTATCAGGGAGGCCCACATGAAAACCACCACCCGCGTGGCAGTGATCGGCGGCGGTGTCGTCGGCTGCTCTGTCCTTTACCACCTGACCAAGCTCGGCTGGTCCGACGTCATGCTGATCGAACGCTCGGAGCTGACCAGCGGCTCGACGTGGCACGCGGCGGGCGGTTTCCATACCCTCAATGGCGACACCAACATGGCGGCGCTGCAGGGGTACACCATCAAGCTGTATAAAGAGCTGGAAGCAATCACCGGCATGTCTTGCGGCCTCCACCACGTCGGCGGCGTCACCCTGGCTGAAACTCAGGAACGCTTCGACATGCTGAAGGCGGAACGCGCCAAGCACCGCTTCATGGGCCTGGAGACCGAAATCGTCTCCCCCGAAGAGATCAAGAAAATCGCCCCCGTTACCAACGTGGACGGCATCATCGGCGGCCTCTACGACCCGCTGGACGGCCACCTCGACCCCTCCGGCACCACCCACGCCTATGCCAAGGCCGCGCGCATGGGCGGCGCCACGATTGAGACCCACTGCAAGGTGATCGAGACCAACCAGCGCCCCGACGGCACCTGGGACGTGGTGACGAACAAGGGCACCATCCACGCTGAGCATGTGGTCAACGCAGGCGGCCTCTGGGCACGCGAGGTCGGCGCCATGGCCGGCGTCTACTTCCCGCTGCACCCGATGGAGCACCAGTATATCGTCACCGACGAGGTGCCGATGATCGCCGAGATTATCGACGGCGGCGGCGAACATCCGCATGTGATGGACCCGGCCGGCGAAAGCTACCTCCGGCAAGAGGGCCGCGGCCTCTGCATCGGATTCTACGAACAGCCCTGCAAACCCTGGGCGGTCGATGGCACGCCTTGGGACTTTGGCCACGAACTGCTGCCCGATGACTTCGACAAGATCGAGGATTCCATCGCCTTTGCCTACAAACGCTTCCCGGCCCTGGAGGCCGCAGGCGTCAAGTCAGTGATCCACGGCCCATTCACCTTTGCCCCCGACGGCAACCCGCTGGTCGGCCCGGTGCCCGGCATGCGCAATTACTGGTCCGCCTGCGCCGTCATGGCCGGCTTCAGCCAAGGCGGCGGCGTCGGGTTGATGCTGGCGCAATGGATGGTCGAGGGCGAGTGCGAGCGCGACACATTCGCAATGGACTGCGCCCGCTTCGGCGACTGGATCACCCCGGGCTACACCCGCCCGAAAGTCATTGAAAACTATCAGAAACGCTTCTCCATCGCCTACCCGAACGAGGAGCTGCCCGCCGCCCGCCCGTTCCGCACCACACCGATGTACGACATATTTGACGGCATGGGCGCCGTCTGGGGCGCGCAGTACGGCATGGAGGTCCCGAACTACTTCGCCGAAGGGGACGAGCCGCGCTACGAGACCCCCTCCTTCCGCCGCTCCAACGCATTCGAGGCCACCGCGCGCGAGGTCAAAGCGGTGCGCGAAAACGTCGGCATCAACGAGGTCCACAACTTCGGAAAATACCTGATCAAAGGCGCCGGCGCCCGCGCCTGGCTCGACCGCATCATGGCCGGCCGGGTGCCGCAACCCGGCCGCCTGTCGCTGACACCGATGCTGTCCCCCAAGGGCCGGCTGATCGGCGACTTCACCATCTCCTGCCTGTCAGAGGAAGAATTCCAGCTCACCGCATCTTACGGTTCGCAGGCCTACCACATGCGCTGGTTCCTGCAGAACCTGGACGACGGAGTTGACCTCGATAACATCTCCGACACCCGCAACGGCTTCCAGATCGCCGGCCCCAAGGCACGCGAGGTACTGCAAGCCTGCACCCGGTCCGACATTTCGGACATGCGCTTCATGGATGTGCGCCGCCTGACCGTGGGCATGGCCGACTGCATCGTGCAGCGGGTCAGCTATACCGGCGATCTGGGATATGAGATCTACTGCGACCTGCCCAGCCAGCGGTCCCTGTGGGACAGCCTTTGGTCTGCGGGTCAGCCGCTGGGCATGAAACCCTTTGGCATGCGGGCGATGATGTCGCTGCGTCTGGACAAGTTCTTCGGCTCCTGGCTGCGGGAATTCTCGCCGGACTACACCGCGGCGGAAACCGGGCTGGACCGCTTCATCTCCTTCAAGAAAAACGCGGATTTCATCGGCCGCGCCGCCGCTGAAGCCGAACGTGACGCGGGCCCTGCCCGCCAGCTCTGCGCCTTTGAGGTCGCAGCAGACGACGCCGATGTGGTCGCCTATGAGCCGATCTGGCTCGGCGGCGAAGTCGTGGGATTCTGCACCTCCGGCGGCTACTCGCACCACGCGCAAAAATCCATCGCGCTGGGGTTTGTCCCCACGGGGACAGCCAAGGAAAACCTGGAGGTGGAAATCGAAATCCTCGGCAAGATGTACAAGGCCCGCCTGATCACCCAGCCTCTGTTCGACGCAGACGGCGCCCGTATGCGGGGCTGAGGCCCCAAAGCACCGGATTCAGGTCAACCCGCCTGACCTGAATCCGCCCTGTTGCCACGGCGGCGCACGCTGACGCCGCGAAACCCGCGCAACACATAGGTCAGTGCCGGCACCCGAATGTTTCGCGCGCGAAACATTCGGTCAACCCTGCTGACCTATGCGCCTTTCACTGGATCCGCCTCTTCATCTGGCTAAAAATATCCCCGCCGGAGGCACCCGTCAGCCCGGCAGAAGCCGAGGTTCGAACAGTCATGACCGCCATCGCCATTCTCCTGCTCGCCGCCGGCGCCTCCTCCCGGATGCGGGGCCGCGACAAGCTGATGGAGGAGGTGGACGACCAGCCGCTGCTCACCCTGATGTGCCGCCGCGCCGCGCTGACCGGGCTACAGGTTTACGCCACCCTGCCCGGCCCGTCTCATCCGCGGGCAGCAGCAACAGGCGATGCAATCCAGGTTCCGGTGCCGGACGCGGCTGAGGGCATGGCTGCCTCCATCCGCCGCGGAACCGCCGCGCTGCCGGAAGGAACTGAGTCAGTGATGATTCTGCCCGCCGACATGCCGGAGATTACTGCGCAGGACATGCTGTACCTCGCGGCGCATTTCGGCGGTCCGGACAGCCCCGTCCTGCGCGCCACGGCACAGGACGGCACACCGGGCCATCCGGTGCTGTTTCCGCAGCGCTGCTTCAAAGCGCTAAAGTCCTTGGGCGGGGATCAAGGCGCCCGCAGCATCCTGAAGGCTGAGACGGTCCGCCCCGTTCCGCTGCCCGGCCGTCACGCGGTGACCGATCTGGACACGCCAGAAGACTGGGCCGCCTGGCGCCAGAACCGCTGATCCCTGCAAAAGCAGAGAAGGCAGGGCACAAGGCCCTGCCTTCCTGCGCTACGCTCTTATCCACCGCCTCCCCCAAGACGGCAGCTGCACCTTTCAGTGCACAAGCAGATGCGCCTCGTGTTTCCGAAGGGAACGGCGCGCGGCGGTGTAACCCTCGCGGCCCTTTTGCGATTTCAGTTCCGGGAACAGTTCGAACAGTTCATTGCGCTGTGCATTGTCCAGCCCGCGCAGGGACTGATCGCCGGGCTGGAAGCTTTCGGTCCAGGCACCGTCGGACAGCACAACCTCATGCTGGTCGAACATGAAGTGGATGTAGGTCACACTGTCGACCTCAACCGGGTCCACACCCGCCAGGCCGGTCAGATGCTTGGCGGCAACCAGCACTTCGCGGTCCTCAAAGTAGAGCGCGGTCTTGTCGTTGGCGACCAGCACCCGGTGGTTCGGGCTGACCATCATGTCACGCTCCGGCAGGCCGTTGCCCAGTGCGCCCTGACGGATCAGAACCGGCTGGAGATGCGCGGCGCCTTTCAGCTCGCCGGCCTGCAGCGTGCGGGTGCCGACCCAGCGGATTTCCTGAATGCCGTTGTCGCGGGTGATCACCCGGTCACCGGCTTGCAGGTCCTCGACTTTGCGCTCCCCCTGCGGGGTTGCGATCAGCGTGCCCGGCGTGAAGCAGGGAATGATCTGCTCGATCTCGCCAAAGGTCATCGAGCCGGTCACTTCGCCGCCTTCACCGAGGAAGTTCACAGTTCCCGACAGGCTGTTGCCATCCGGATCCACCGTGACGCCTGTCAGTTCAAACGGGCCGCTGCTTGTCAGGTCCAGAGTGTCAAAGTCGTCGCCGCCGGAGCCGCCGTCAACGACGTCGCCAGCAGTGCCGCCCATGAACGTGTCGCGGCCGTCACCGCCTGACAGCGTGTCAGCGCCCTGGCCGCCGGTGATCAGGTCATTGCCGTCGCCGCCCTCGACATAGTCATCGTCGATGCCTGCATCGATGGTGTCATTGCCGGTGCCGCCATAGATCTCGTCGTCGTCATCCTGGCCATAGATCACGTCGTTGCCGGCGCCGCCGTAGATCGTATCCATCCCGTTGGTGGGATCCGGATCCGAGGGGCGGCCGTCGCTGCCGTCATCGGTGATGTTCAGCCCGTCCGGGAAAGCCGGGTCAAGGCCGCCATAGATGGTGTCGCCGCCGCTGCCGCCTTCGATGAGGTCTGATCCCTCGCCGCCGGTGATCAGGTCGGCATCCGCGCCGCCATCGATGGTGTCGTCGTCGATGCCGCCGTCAATCACATCCATGCCGGTGCCGCCGTCGATCAGGTCGGCGTCATCCCCGGTGGAGATGGTGTCGTTGCCGGCCCCGCCCAAAACCGTGTCGCGGTCTTCATAGGGATCGGCATCGGCCGGGATGAACGGAATATCCGGGTCGGTGCCGGTGTAGCCCGGGAAACCGCGGTCGGGCAGCGGCGTGCCGCTGTCGCTGGAGGTGTCGATCACATCGTCGCCGTCGCCGCCTTCCACCGAGTCGGAGCCGTCGCCGCCGTCGATGGTGTCGTTGCCGCCGCCGCCAAGGATGGTGTCGTCGCCTTCACCGCCGCTCAGGCTGTCGTCACCCGGCACAACCGGGTCCACGGGGTCGGAAGAATAATCGTAGTGCGCGCTGTCCAGCGTCGTGCCGGAGGTGCCCAGATCAATGATCAGCTTAACGTCGTTGAAGTCCCGGTCGCCCAGATTGCGCAGATCCTCGAACCCCAGCTGCACCGATCCATCGGGGAACTTGTAGATCCCTTTGGTATGGTCCAGCCCGTCGGGGTTCAGATCGGCATTCTCGCCGTAAGCCGAGGAATAGAAGGTCCCCTGCGGGCTGATGATGCCAACGCCGATCACCGCACCGGCAGGCGCATCATAGGTGTAGGACTCGCCTACATCCGCATTTGCATCCTCAGACAGCACGACAATATTGCTGATCTCACCGGTTTCCGGGTCGATGGTGTAGGCAAAGACCTGGTTCTGAAAAGTCGCGCTGGTCGAGGAGATGGTGATCTTTACAGGTTCGGTGGCACCTGAAACCCCATCCCCGAGGATCAGGTCGTTGCCGCTGCCGCCGTCCACAGTGTCGCTGCCCGAACCGGCATAGACGTTATCATCTCCGCCGCCAGCGACGATGACGTCGTCATCAGGCCCTGCAGCCGGGTCAATGGCGTCTGCATTATCGACCATGTCGCCTTCCGGATCACCGGTATAGGCCCCGTCAATCAGGTCATTGCCTGCGGTACCTTTTACGATTCCATCCAGTTCCGGATTCGGATTTTCGTCGCTCATAGTCTTCACCCTCTCCTCGCCGGGCAGGTCCCAAGCCCCATCGTCCGGACCAGCCAGGCAGTCGCGCAGCCACGCAGAATGCCGCCAAAAAAACACCCGCCCATGCAGGAAGAGGGCCAGACCGCACAGGCGTTCTGGTTTGCGTGCTCAAGCAGCACGCAGCCGGATTGCAGTCGCTTTTCGGATCAGTGGAGTGCGCCTATCACGGCACGAAGTCTTAAAATAAAATTTTAGCAGTCCACCACAGTCCAGCAGCTTGCAGAACATGCCCCCCCAATGGGCTGAATAATGATTACTTTAGGCGCATCGGGCGACAAAGACAAAAAATTGCCTAAAATTTCCCTCATTTCGCCGCCCGGCCGCGAAACCGGGTTCCGCTCCGGACCGGAAACCGCGTGACTGTTTCCATTTTTCCACCCAAACCACGGGCCATTTGGGGCCAAACATGCCGTTTCCGCCATATATTCGCAGTTTCAGCGCCGGTTCGGTTTCCATTTTCGAAACATGTGATTTTCCCGGCACCACCAGCGCCGCCTGCCCCATTCTGCCAGTGCGGCCCGTAGATTGGGGGCTATACGGCAATCAATTATACGCGATTTGCGGATTTTGTTTCCCGGATTGGCCGCAGATTACCCGGCAAGACACGAATCGAGGCGGCAATAGGGCAGCGAACCGCCAAGCAGAGAACAAGGAAAAAATCGAGGGGAATTGAGACAAACCTGAGGCTTCAGGGCAGATGCGGCGCAGTGGCAGCTGCCGCGCATGGGCAGCCATTCAGCGTCAATGTCAGGGTAATGGCGGAGAGACAGGGATTCGAACCCTGGAGACGGTTTCCCGCCTACACACTTTCCAGGCGTGCGCCTTCGACCACTCGGCCACCTCTCCGTTGAGGGGGCTTTTGAAGGATCAGCCGGGGAAATGCAAGGGCTGAAACTGCAAAAACTTCACTTACCCCCAAAACTTTTTCAGGCCTCCAGATGCAGGTAGACGCGGCGGTTCTGTTTGCCCTTTTTCTCAACCTTTCCAAGGCGGATGCGGCCGATTTCGCCGGTGCGCTTCACATGGGTGCCGCCGCAGGGCTGCAGGTCCACCTGCTCGTCTTCCGTGCCGATCCGCACCAGGCGGACGTGGCCTGCCCCGCGCGGCGGCGACACCGACATGGTCTTGACCAGTTGCGGGTTGGCCTCCAGTTCGGCGTCGGTGATCCAGTCCTCCGTCACTGCCAGATCACGGTCGATCAGCGCCTGCAGCTGCGCCTGAAGCGCCTGCTTGTCCTCCGGCGCCTCGGGCATATTGAAATCAAGCCGCCCCTTGTCCGCGCCGATCGAGCCGCCGGTCACCTCCAGCGGAATCACCACTGACAATAGGTGCAGTGCGGTGTGGACCCGCATGTGGCCATAGCGGCGGTCCCAGTCGAGCGTCTGGGTCACTGTGGTGCCCACCTCAGGCAGCGGCTCGCCTTCATGCGGGACCAGAATGATCGCGCCCTCCCCGCCCTTGACCGTGGTTGCGATGGAGCACTGGCCGCCGGCCCACAAAAGCTGGCCGCTGTCGCCCGGCTGGCCGCCGCCGGTGGCATAGAATAAGGTCCGGTTCAGCACGATCCCGCCCTGATCGGAATGGGCCACCACTTCGGCCTCGGTCATCCGGGCATAGGCGTCCTTGCGGAACAGCGGTTCACTTGTCGGCATCGGCTTCCCCTTCTCCCTCCTGGTCCTGCTGCAGATCGCTCACGTCCAGCTTAGGCGGTATTGCCGGGGCCGGAGGGCTGCTGCTTTCAGCGCTGTCAGGCGCCGCGCCCCCGGTTGAAAGCGCTTCTGGATTTCGGATCCAGATGTCGCGCTGCATGAAGGGGATCTCAATTCCCTCTTCCTGGAAGCGCTTGGCGATTTCGTAGTTCATGTCGGACTTAACCGACAGAACCCAGTTCACGTCGCGCAGGATGGCGCGGATTTCGAAATCCAGGGAGTCGGCGCCAAAGCCCTGGAACACCACGTAAGGCGCCGGATTGAGCAGCACCATCGGATGCGCCTTGGCAATCTCGGTCAGAATGGCCTCGACCTTGCGCGGTTCGGTGCCATAGGCGACCCCTACCGGCACGATCACCCGGCCCACGGTGTTGCCGCGGGTGTAGTTGGTGACGGTTCCGCTGATCAGGTCCGAGTTCGGCACGATCACATCGGTGCGGTCAAAGGTCTCAATCCGGGTGGAGCGCACCGAGATGTCGCGCACATAGCCCATCAACCCGCCAACCTCGATCCAGTCGCCCTTGGAGACCGGGCGTTCGATCAGGAGGATGATGCCGGAGACGAAGTTCGACACGATGGTTTGAAGGCCGAAACCGATGCCGACCGACAGTGCACCGGCAACGATGGCCAGCGAGGACAGGTCGAGGCCTGCCATGGATATGGCGATCACTGCCGACAGGAAGATGCCGACATAGCCCAGGCCTGAGGTGATGGCGTTCTGGCCGCCCGGGTCGATCTTGGTCTTGGGCAGCAGCGAATTGCGCAGGGACCCCTGGATCAGCCGGGTCAGCGCGTAGCCTGCGGCAAAGACCACGGCAAAGGTCAGGAAGGCGGTGGGCGAGATACGGGTGTCGCCGATCTGGAAGCCCTCGAGGAAGCGCGACCAGAGCTCGGTCATGTCCGCCACCCGCGCGCCCCAGATCAGCGCCAGCAGCGGCAGCGCCAGGGCGGCCAGCAGGAAGCCGATCAGGACCGCAAACAGCGACTCCCGCGCGGCAGAGCCCTTGCCGGACAGCCAGCCGTAGACATCGCCCAGGAACCGCTGGAACACCAGCAGCGCGGCCAGCAGCGCCAGAGTGGAAACCGCGGGGTAGATCAGCGCCTCAGCCGCGTTGACATAGCCAAGCGCGGCCAGCAGCGGAGAGACAAAGCCCAGCAAGTAGCTGGCGCGCCGCGCAAAGGTGAGGATGCGGTTGGCCCCGGCGGCAATGGCACCGTCCTCTGCGGTGTCCGCCGACTGTTTCTGGCGCCGTTTGGCACCGATCCGGTGCAGCCGCAGCAGCACCAGAGCGGCCGCGGTGATCAGCGGGAAGCTGGCAACTGCGTGAACGGAGGACGGGATGGTTTCGATGTTCTCCAGCTTTACCAGCGCGTCCTGCATCACCAGGATCACCGCCAGGATATCGACCATCAGCCGGGTTTCATTCAGCCGCCCCTCCTGCACCGGCACCAGATCGTTTTCAATACGGCCCGAGAACAGCTGGTTGCCCAGCCAGTGGAATGACAGGACCAGCAGCGCCCAGCCTGGGACATAGTCCAGCAGAAGCGTGCCGCGGCTGCCGAGGATGCCCGAAAGTTCCACCGCAGCGGCCAGGCAGATGATGCCGATGAAGGGCAGAATGACTTCGAGCAGCGACACAATGAAGCCCCAGACGCCGCGGCCGCTGCTGCCGAACTGGCGCAGGTAGTCGCCCGCGGCATGTGCCCAGGGGCGCCCCCTCAGCAGAAGGAACGCAGCAATTCCCAAGAGCAGCAGCAGCGCCGGCAGGCTGTTGCTGATGCGTTCGGCAGTGGTGGCACTGCCGATCCTTGAGGCGGTCTCGTTCCAGATCGAACTGGCCGACCGGCTGAGAGTGCGCAGTGCGCCGGGCCAATGTTCCGGGTTCAGCGGCGAGGGCCCGCGCTCCAGCAGCTTGCGGGTGCGGCGCTCGCGGATGATCTTATCAATCTCGGAAATCAGGCCGTTGGCGCGGCTGTAGGCCTCCTCGGAGACGATGCGCGGCACTTTCAGGTCACGCAGCTGCTCTTCCAGCGAGGCGCGCAGCTGAGCGATGTCCTCGGGTTCGCTCTCGCCCTCTTCCGGCGCCTTGCCAAGGGCGCTGATCTGGCCTTCGAGCGTTTTGATACGGTCGCCGTTTTCCGTCCGCGCTTCCAGGAACCGCTGGCGGTAGCTGGTCAGCTCCTTGCGCAGGGTTTCCAGCGCGGCGCTGGAGGCGCGGCTGGCGTCAATCACTTCTTCCGCGCGGTTCGCGGTCTTGAGCCAGTCCTGATAATAGGCGCGGGACTCAGCCGTCAGCTGCGCCAGCGCAGGCACTGCGAGGCCGGTCACAAGGACCAGCCCCAGCAGCACATTCCGCAAAGCGGTTATAAAAGGTGTCATACGTCCTCAAAAACACCGGGGATCGAAGCGGGCGTGTGGGTCATCCACTCCGGCACCGGCAGGTTCTTTTCACGCAGGAAATCGGGGTTGAACAGCTTGGACTGGTACCGGGTACCGTAATCGCACAGCACAGTCACAATGGTCTTGCCCGGCCCCATCTCCTTGGCGAGGCGCACGGCACCTGCGATGTTGATCGCGGAGGAACCGCCCAGCACAAGGCCCTCGTCGTGCAGCAGATCAAAGACGTAAGGCACGGCTTCTGCGTCGGAAATCTGATAGCTGTGATCCGGTGTGAAGCCTTCGAGGTTCTTGGTGATGCGGCCCTGGCCGATGCCCTCGGTGATCGAGCTGCCCTCAGAGGCCAGTTCCCCGGTGGTGTAATAGGAATGGAGCGCCGCGCCCATCGGGTCTGCAAGACCGATCTTCACGCCTTTGGGCTGAAGCGCCTCGGCGACGCCGGCAATGGTGCCGCCGGAGCCGACGGCGCAGACGAAACCGTCCACCTTGCCGCCGGTCTGTTCCCAGATTTCCGGGCCGGTGGTTTCAACATGGGCCTGACGGTTGGCGACGTTGTCGAACTGGTTGGCCCAGATGGCGCCATTGGGTTCGGTCTTGGCCAGTTTCTCAGCCAGACGCTGGGAATAGCGCACGTAGTTGTTGGGGTTCTTGTAGGGCGCTGCGGGGACCTGAACCAGCTGCGCGCCAGCAAGGCGCAGCATGTCCTTCTTTTCCTCGGACTGGGTTTCCGGGATCACGATCACCGTTTTGAAGCCCATCGAGGCGCCGACCAGTGCCAGGCCGATGCCGGTGTTGCCGGCGGTGCCTTCAACGATAGTTCCGCCCGGTTTCAGATCACCGCGGGCAATGGCGTCGCGGATGATATAGAGTGCGGCGCGGTCCTTGACCGACTGGCCCGGGTTCATGAATTCCGCCTTGCCCAGGATCTCGCAGCCGGTCTCTTCGCTGACGCGGTTCAGGCGGATAAGAGGTGTATGGCCGTCGGCATCAGCCAGATCGCGTGCAATGCGCATGGTATCCCTTTCGATCGTTCCCCCATGGTGTATCCAAGCGGATTGCCGATCACAAGGCGGGAAGCAGGTCAGGAATGCCCTGCGCGCAGACGATCACGGTGCCGTGACAGCCACAGGGCTGCCGTGATCAGCGGCATGTCCTGGTAAGCCTGCGTGTCGATCCCCGCCATCATTTCCTCGTAGCTGAGGGTCTTGCTGCGGATGTCCTCGCCTTCGCCGGCAACGCCGCCGCCGCCCGACACCTCAGCAAGATCTGCTATGCCGATGAAAATATGTATATATTCCGCCAGCGCCCCGCTGGAGGGGTAGCCGCGCGCAACGGCTTCCAGATGCTGGATGGTGACGCCTGCTTCCTCCACCGCTTCGCGCCGGGCGGTCTCCTCGGCGGTCTCGCCCGGGTCGATCACGCCGGCCACCGGCTCCCACATCCAGGGGTGAGCGTCCCCCATCATGAAGGGCGGTGCGCGGAATTGTTCCACCAGCAGCACCCGGTCAAGCACCGGGTCATAAGGCAGCACAACGGCCGCATGGCCCGCCATGGACGCCGACCGGTTCAGTACCGGGCTCATGCTGCCATCGAAACGGCGGAATTGCAGGTCCATCTCCTCCATTGCGAAGAAGTTCAGGTGGGCGCGTTTGTGGGAATGGACGATCACATCACGGCTGAGGTCATGCACCCCGTCGCCGGGCCGGGCCTGACCTGCCAGCCAGGCAGCGGCGCGGCGGCGGATGGAGGGGAAACTGCGGGCGACCTCCTCAGCGCTCATCCGGCAATGATAGGCCATCACTTCCTCAGCAGCGCGCAAGGAGAGCGCGCCCCAGTCTGCGACCCAGGCCGCAAGGTCCCAGGGCTCCGCGGTCTGCCAAAGCCCCGGCTCCGGGAAATAGACGTCAGCCGCGGCCTTGCTTCCGTCCTCCAGCTCTACGGCAACAGGCTTGAGCGCGTAGCCGAAGCCGCCCTCATAGAAGTTCAAGGCATCCAGATCGGCCTGCGACAGATCCCGCACCAGCACGCCATCTGCTGCGGCACCCTGACGTTCCTCGATTGCGGGAAAAGGCTGGCCAACAACCTGATAGACACCGTGGCCGGGCAGTTTGGCGGGCTGCGCCCTCAGCGCGTCCCGGCTGCGGCCCAGAACCAGCTCGAGCAAAGGCAAATGGCGCAGCGTGCCAAAGAAGAAGAGATCAGCCACGGGAGACAACCTGTTGTTTTTGATTATTTTCAGCGCCAGCGCTGCGAAGCGTTTTCGGTTACAAGGCCGGCCAGCGCGCCGCCGACCACCAAGGGTATCAGCACCGACGGCACGGCGATCAGGAAGAAGTATTCCATGCCAATGACAAAAATCTGCGACAGCGCCTCAAACGGGCCGCCGTAGCGGTGCCGCATGGCAAGGCGGAACATTTCCCAGGCGCCCTGGACAAACAGCGCCCACAGCACCAGCACGGCCATGCCCGTCAGGCCATTGTTGATCGCAGGCACAACCCCGCGGCCGGCCCGCTTGCCCATGAAGATCCAGCCGCAAAGCAGCCCCAGCACCACGTTGATATGCACAAAATATCCGAAATTGGTGCCCTCAGGCAGCAGCGGCATGACCAGAAACGAGACAATGAACGCCAGAGTTGCCAGAGAAATTGCGGCGGCTAGGCGGGCTCCGGTGGGCATATCAGGTCAGTTCCGTGGCGCAGTTCAGTTAGCGATGCGCAACTGTAATCTGCGTCACGTCGCAATTTCCAGTCCTAAAGGCAGCGGCGCAGGAAGTGAGGTAAAAGTTCCACATCTTTCGGAACCGTTCATCAAACCCAAGGGCAGCGATCCGGTCCCACCGGGTGTTAAAGGTCTCATGCCAGCGCCTGAGTGTCTGATCGTAGCTGCTGCCGAATTCGATCGACCGCACGACGCCCAGGCCCGCCTGTTCCACCTGGGCGCGCAGCACCGCCGGTGACGGCAGCATGCCGCCCGGAAAGATGTGCTTCTGGATGAAATCTACACCCTTGCGGTAGACCTCCCAGCGCCTGTCTGCCACGGTGATGATCTGGAGGGTCGCGTTGCCGCCGGGCTTCAGACGGTCGCGGACCGCGCCGAAATATGCGGGCCAGTATTTCTCGCCAACCGCCTCGAACATCTCTATTGAAGCGATACCGTCGAATTGCCCACGGCAATCGCGGTAGTCCTGCAGGCGCAACTCCACCCGCCCGGAAAGACCTGCCTTTTCAATCCGTTGCCGGGAAAACCTTAACTGTTCCTTACTGATTGTCAGCCCGGTCACCTTCAACCCGCGCTCCTTGGCGGCGTATTCGGCAAAGCCGCCCCAGCCGCAGCCGATTTCCAGCACATGATCGCCGGGCTGCACCCCCATCTGATCCACCAGAGAGGCGTATTTGGCGGTCTGCGCCGTCTCAAGGCTGTCCTGGCCGCTGCGGAACAGGGCGCTGGAATAGGTCATCGTGTCATCAAGCCACAGCTGGTAGAACGCGTTCCCCAGATCGTAATGATGGGCGATGTTTTTCTTTGCCTGGCGGCGGTGGTTGCGATGCAGCCAGAAGCGGAACCGTTCATAGGCGCGTGCCAGCCTCTGGCCCGGAAACCCGTCATAGACGGTGTCCGCCCCCATGTGCACGAGATCCATAAAGGCCTGCAGGTCGGAAGTGCTCCACCAGCCTTCGAGATAGGCATCCGAGAAGCCGAGATCGCCCTCGCGGATCAGGCGGGCAAAGCAATCGGGGTGGTGGATGATCAGATCCGCCGCAGGACCCGGCTTGCGGCCCCTGGCAGTGAAAATGCGCCCGTCCGGCAGCTGAATATCCAGCTGCCCGACCTCCATGGCCTTTACCTTGGCAAACACTGCCGGAAAGTAGCGCGGCAGGTCTTTCTGGCCCTCAACGGACGTGAACTTCATTCGCTTCCCCTGTGCAGGAAACAGGCGTGCTATGGGAAAAAGCTAGGCCGCAGGGGGCTTTGAGGCAAGGAAACTATGCGTCATCGGTTTTCACGGCTGTCGTGATAGGCCGTAAGCGCGCGGTCCCGGCCTGCCTGAAGGCTGATGACCGGCTCTGCCCGCGCCTCGTCCGGTGACAGGCCCCAGGACAGCGGTGCTGCGTCATAAAAATCAAGCGCGGTCTGCGGCGGATTTCCCCGGCCTTCGGCAATCCAGCGGCGGGTGTAGGCGCCATCAGGGTCGAATTTGTCCAGCTGGCCCGACGGGTTGAACACGCGGAAGAAGGGCGAAGCATCAGGGCCGGAGCCCGCAACCCACTGCCAGCCCATGGCGTTGGAGGCCGGATCCCAGTCCACCAGCGTGTCGGCAAACCAGTCCATGCCGATTTTCCAATGCGTCATCAGATGTTTAGTGAGGAAACTTGCCACGATCATCCGGGCCCGGTTGTGCATCTTTCCGGTCACGAAAAGCTCCCGCATGGCGGCATCGACAAAGCCGTATCCGGTCTGGCCCCGCTGCCAGGCCTGCACTTTCGGGGTTACCTCCTGCGACCAGGGGAAATCCTGCCATTCCTCCCGCCAGCTTTCAGTCAGAATATGCGGTGAATTGTACATCAGGTGATAAGCAAACTCGCGCCAGGCCACCTCCTTCAGGAAGGTCTCGCCCCCCTGGCTGGCCTGCTCCATGGCTGCCCGGCCCCTGTGCCACAAGCGGTGCGGGCTGATTTCGCCCCAAGCGAGGTTTTCCGACAGGCCGGAGGTTGCATCTTCGCCCGGAAAGTCACGGCGGTCCTTGTAGGCAAAGACCTTGTCTTCCAGGAATTCATCCAGCCGCGACTGCGCCGCAGCCTCCCCCACGCGGCAATAGCGCGCCACAACTTCGGCGCCGCGGCGCATTGGGGCGCCCAAGTTCCACGCAGCCAGCTCATCACTGGCAGGCCATCTGTCCAGAGCGGGCAGCTTGCCCGGCGCAGGCAGAAGCCTGTCCACATCGCGCACTCGCACGGATTTCCAGAACGGGGTAAAGACCTTGTACATGCCGCCGGTCTTGGTTTCGACAGACCAGGGCTCAAACAGCAGCCGCCCGCCGTGGGACTTTGCCGCAATCCCCTGGGCCTTCAGCTGTTGCTTGACCTCCGTGTCACGGGTTATGGCCTGCGGATCGTAGAGGCGGGACCAGTGAACGGCCCCTGCCCCGGTTTCCTTGATAAGTTCCTGAAGCTCCGCCAGCGCCTCGCCGCGGCGCAGGATCAGGCGCGACCCGGCCTTTTCCAGCTCTTGCGCGAAATGCTCCAGCCCCAGGCCGAGGCGGAACTTGGGTGCGGCGCCCAGCGCCTCGTCCTGTTTGTCGAAGATATAGAGGGGCAGCACCGGGGCGCCGCTGTTCACGGCAGCCGTGAGGGCCGGATTGTCTGCCAGGCGGAGGTCCCGCCTGATCCACCAGATGACCGGGGCATGGCTGCTCATGTCTTTTTCCTTGTGCGGTTCCTGTTACAGCACCCGGTCCAAGGCCTCGATCAGCTTGGCGACCTCCGCCTCGGACGTGTAGTGGGTGAAGCTGATACGCAGCACGCCTTCGGCTGGATCAATACCCATCGCCTCCAGCGCGCGCACGGCGTAGAAATCGCCGCCGCCTGCCATGATGCCATGTTCTGCCAGCTGGGCCGCAACCGGCTCTGCCGCGCGGCTGAGCGCCAGGGCCACGGTGGGCGCACGGTTTTCGGCGGTGGACGGGCCCAGCAGGCGCACATCGTTGCGGTCCTTCACTGCGTCCAGCAGCGGCTGCAGCAGCTTGATCTCATGCGCGCGCATCAGATCGTGGACAAAGGCGCCGGTTTCGGCCGCAGAGCCGGAGTGGCCGTGATGAGCCGCCAGCGCCTCGAAATAATCCGCCATGCCAGCGGAGGCGGCCACCTGGGCGTGGTCGGGGCCGGCCGGGGTGAAACGTTTATAGAGATCGCCCGCATTGAAGTAATGCGCCTGGTTCGGCAGCAGCGCGCCCAGCGCCCGGCGGATCACCATGACGCCCTGATGCGGCCCGTAGGTCTTGTAGGAGGAGAACAGGTAGATGTCGGCACCCAGCTCATCGACGTTGGGCAGCCCGTGCGGCGCATAGGAGACACCATCGACGCAGACAAAGGCGCCTGCTGCATGGGCCAGCGCGGTGATCTCCGCCACCGGGTTAATTTCCCCCACCACATTGGAGCAATGCGGGAAGCAGACCAGGCGGACGTTTTCATCCAGCAGGTTTTCCAGCTGCGCTGTATCCAGATGGCCTGTTTGCGGGTCAAGCTGCCATTCCCGGATCTCGATCCCCTCCTCTGCCAGACGCCGCCAGGGGCCGGTATTGGCCTCATGGTCCTGGTTGGTGACGATGATGGCCTCGCCCGGCTTCATCATCTTGCGGAAGGCCTGCGCCAGCACATAGGTGTTCTGGGTGGTCGAGGGGCCAAAGCTCAGCTCATCGGTATCAACCCCCATCAGCGCGGCCAGGCGGGCGCGGGCCTCGTCCATTTCCGCGCCGCCAAGGCGGGACGCCTCATAGGGCGCGTAGGGCTGCACCTTGCGCTGGGTGTAAAAGCGGGTCAGCCGGTCTATCACATGACGGCAGGTGTAGGACCCGCCCGCGTTTTCAAAGAACGCCTGCCCGTTCAGGCTGGGTTCTGCAAAGGCGGGGAACTGTGCCCGGACGAAATCAATATCCAAAACGCTCATCGCGTGTCTCCTCAATCGCTGCGGTTCAGGGGGCGACCGGCACATGCCAGGGATCACCCCGAACATGGCAGGTCTTCCAGCCGAGCCGCGCTCCCGCACAAGGATTGAGGGATCGCAGGCAGCCCTGCAAGGCGCAAAAGACCTGACAGGACGCAAGGGTCGTAACGTACCGGCAGCGGTCTGGTCAAGCGGGATGGCTGATGCCGGAAACTGTCAGGAGGGCATGGCAATCTGGCGGCATCATATCAAGGAGGATACGTTATGACCTTTACCCCCAAAGATTTTCTGGTCTGGGGCGAACTGCCCGTCAGCGATCTGGACGCAGCGGTCACGTTCTACAGCAAGGTAACCGGCGCTGGTCTGAGCATCGACAGCAGCGGACCCAATCCGATTGCGATGTTCAAGCCTGCTGATGAGGCAAGCGGTGTTGCCCTGCATCTTTACCCCGGCAAACCTGCAGGCGATGGCCGCGGCCCGACCCTGCATCTGACTGCCGAGGGCGAGCTGGCGGACGTGATGGAGCGGGTCACGGACGCAGGCGGCAAGGTGGTCTCTGAAACTATCGAGATCCCGCCCGGGCGGTTCTTCTATGCCACCGATCCCGATGGCAATTCGCTGGGTTTTTTCAAGTACAACAGCTGAAAATGAAATACGCCCCGGCAACTGTGCCGGGGCGTTCGGTTTTTACAGGCCGGATGCTTCAGCGCGCTTCCGTCTGGAGCCCCCGGAAGATGGCCCAGCACATCAGCAGCAGCACCACTGTGAACGGAAGGCCGGTTGAGATCACCATCGCCTGCAGCGCGCCAAGCCCGCCGCCGAGCAGCAGCACGATGGCAACGGCACCCTCGAAGATGCACCAGAACACCCGCTGCGGCACCGGCGCGTCGACCTTGCCGCCTGCAGTGATGGTATCGATCACCAGCGATCCGGAGTCGGAAGAGGTCACGAAGAACACCACCACCAGAATGATCCCGACAAAGGAAGTGATCCCGGCCAGCGGCAACTCTCCCAGCATCTTGAACAGCTTGAGTTCAAGCGCCGCGTCCTGTGCACCGGTGAAGCCGTCAGAAAGCACCTGGTGAATGGCGGTGCCGCCGAAAACGCTCATCCACAGGACACAGACGAGGCTGGGAATCAGCAGCACGCAGATCACAAACTCGCGCACTGTGCGGCCGCGGCTGACGCGGGCGATGAACATGCCCACAAACGGCGACCAGCTGATCCACCAGGCCCAGTAGAAGGCGGTCCAGCCCTGGCTGAAATTCACGTCCTCGCGCCCGATCGGGTTCGACAGTGCCGGCAGATACTCGACATAAGCCATCAGGCTGGCGGCAAACCCTGTCAGGATGGCCGCGGTCGGACCAACCAGCAGCACGAACACCAGCAACAGGAAGGCCAGCCCCATGTTGATCTCCGACAGCACCTTCACGCCGCCGTCGAGACCGCGCAGGACCGAGATCAGTGCAACGGCCGTAATCGCGGAAATCAGGATGACTTCGGTTGCGGCACCGGTCGGCACGCCAAACAGCTCATTCAGGCCTGCGTTGGCCTGGGTCGCGCCGAAACCAAGCGAGGTTGCGAGGCCGAACAGCGTGGCAAAGACCGCCAGAATGTCGATGACGTGGCCGGTCCAGCCCCAAACGCGTTCGCCGAAGATCGGGTAGAAGGCAGAGCGGATGGTGAGCGGCAGACCCTTGTTGTAGGTGAACAGCGCCAAAGCCAACGCCACGATGGCGTAAATGGCCCAGGGGTGAAGCCCCCAGTGGAAAATCGTCGCCGCCATGCCCAGTCGCACAGCCTCGGCCTCATCGCCTGCGGCAGCCCCCAGCGGTGCCCAATCGGTCCGGGCGCCGCCGCCCTCGGGCACCGCGGTGCCGCCAAAGGCGGTGGAGAAATGGCTCATCGGTTCGCTGACGCCATAGAACATCAGGCCGATGCCCATGCCCGCGGCAAACAGCATCGCAAACCATCCCAGATAATTGTAATCCGGCGTTGCCTCATTTCCGCCCAGGCGCACCTTGCCCCAGGGGGACACGATCAGAAACAGGCAGAACAGAACGAACAGGTCTGCGGCGCCGAAGAAGAACCAGTCGAAACTGCTGGTGACGGCGGGGCGCAGCCAGTTGAAAAACGTCCCGGCCTGTTCCGGCAAAGCCAGCGCATAAAACACGAAGGCCACGATGACCAGGCCCGAGACCAGGAACACCGGGTTGTGAATGTCGACCCCGAACGGGCCGATCTGGGTTTCGATATTGTCCTGACCGATCTCGTATTCGGTGTCGATGATATCCGCTTCGCCCTCGGGCGCAGGGATACCCTGATTTGTGGATTCGTCAGCCATATTGGCCTCCTTCCCTGTAATCTTTGGTCCTATTAGCCGGGGCTGACCCTGCCGGCGGCCCCTGGCAGTTCAGCTTTCGCGCACGACCAGCACCGACACAGGTGCCTTCTCCGCAACCCGGCCGCCATGGGCATGGAACAGGTAGTCGCTGACACTGGGTACATGGCTGGCCATAACGATCAGTTCCGCGCCTATGTCGCTGCAGGCTTTGAGCAGTGCGTCTTCCATGTCCACCGCCGGGTCGTGGCTGACAACGGCGTGGCCCGAAGCAGTAATCCGGCGCTTGTCCGCCTGTTCCGCTGCAAAACTGTTCAGCTTGGCTGCGAACTCCTGCGGATTATGCGCCATGGAACTGGGCTGGGACGTAGTGACCCCCACAAAGACCACTTCGGCCTTATAAAGATGCGCGAGATCTGATGCCATTTGCAGCGCCCTGTCCAGGCGGGCGGCGTGGGCCAGATCAACGGGCACCATGATTTTTGAAAACACGGTCTCCCTCCTTTGCTTCAAATGTCGCGCGTTTCCGGCACTGGGGCCGGGAACGTGCCGGGCGAAACACGGATCGAAGCCGCACAATCGCGGGAGTGCTCACCCTTCGGGCCGCGGCGATGCCGCACCCTGAACGAAAAACGCGCGGGCATCGCCGCGCGTATTCCGACAGATACAAGTCATTATAAGGATTTAGGCGTTCACGTCCACCACCACCCGGCCCTTGACCTGCCCCTTGAGGATGTCCGCGCCCAATTGCGGCAAATCGCTGAGTGCCGCGGGCTGGATCATCGCCTCGAGCTTGTCCATCGGCAGATCACTGGCGATCCGATGCCAGGCCCGGACGCGGTTTTCATAGGGCTGCATGACCGAGTCGATGCCCAAGAGGTTCACCCCCCGCAGCAGGAAGGGAATGACGGTGGCCGGCAGCGCCGCTCCGCCTGCCAGGCCGACCGCAGCCACCGAGGCGCCGTATTTCATCTGCCCCAGCACGCGGGCCAGCATGGCGCCGCCAACAGCATCCACGCAACCTGCCCAGGATTCGCTTTCCAGCGGGCGCTTGGTGGTCTCGTTGATCTCCTCCCGCGCAACGATCTGGGTTGCGCCCAGCGATTTCAGGTAGTCCGCGGTTTCCGGGCGTCCGGTAACACCGGCAACTTCATAGCCTAGGTTGGCCAGGATCGCGGTGGCGACTGAGCCGACACCGCCCGCAGCGCCGGTGACCAGCACCGGCCCGTGTCCGGGGTCAAGCCCGTGATCCTCCAGCGCCATCACTGCCAGCATCGCGGTGAATCCCGCCGTACCGACGGCCATCGCCCGGCGGCTGTCCAGTCCCTCGGGCAGCGGCACCAGCCAGTCGGCGCGCACATTGGCTTTCTGGCTGTAGCCTCCCCAATGGGCCTCCCCCACGCGCCAGCCGGTCAGCACAACCTTGTCGCCCGGCTTGTAGCGGTCATCTGACGACGCCTCGACAGTGCCGGCAAAGTCGATGCCCGGCACATGCGGATACTTGCGCACCAGCCCGCCGCCCGGCCCGATGCACAGCCCGTCCTTGTAGTTCACCGTGGAGTATTCCACGGCCACCGTCACCTCGCCCTCTGGCAGCTGATCCAGGCTGATCTGCTCCACCGCGGCCGAGGTCTTGCCGCTGCCTTCGTCCTTGTTCACCACCAGTGCATTGAACATCGTGCCATCCTTTCCTGTACCGCGAACCAGATCCCGTGTTCACCTGGCCCGAGTTATCCCGGGGGCGCCGCGGCCTGCCGCGGCGGGGGCAGCGCCCCCGGCGTTTTTGCGTCAGCGCCAGAATTTCTCCTGCACTGTGGCAGGCCGCATGCCTGCCGGGGTCTCAACTTCCAACGCAGTGCCCGGCGCCCAATGAGACCGGTCCACCATGCCTATCGCGGCGTTCACCTGAAATTCAGGCGAGAAAATGGCCGAGCCGACCTCTCCAACCCGGCGCCCATCCGCAAAAAGCGGCCAGGCGTCCAGGCAAGGCGGGATCTCTCCGTCGATCACCAGCGGCCGGATCTGGCGGGCGGGGCCATTGGCCGCCTGCTCTGCCAGTGCGGCCTTGCCGATATATTCCTCCGGCGAGTTGCAGAACTTGCCCAGCCCGCATTCATACGGCGTGTTTTCGCGGGTCATGTCGTTGCCATAGCTCAGCAGTCCGCTTTCAACGCGCTCGATCGCATTGGGGCAGCCTGCCCGCACGTTCAGGTCTGCGCCGGCCGCAAACAGCGCATCCCACAAGGGCATCCCCAGATCGGAACCTTCGACGTAGACCTCGAACCCGCCCTGCTTGGACCAGCCGGAGCGCGCCACCACAAGTTCAGCACCCTGGAAGTCCAGGCGCTTGTAACGGAAGAACCGGATATCGCGCACCGCTTCGCCAAAGACGCGGGCCATCAGCTCATCCGCCTTTGGGCCCTGCACCGCCAGCGGGGAAACATCAGGTTCCGTGATCTCCACATCGAAGCCCTTGGCAATGGCGATCCCCAGGGCGAACTGCAGCAAGTCGCCGTCTGCCAGCGACAGCCAGTAATGATCCGCGGCCAGCTTGACCGCCACCGGGTCATTCAGCATGCCCCCCTGATGATCCACCGTCGGCACGTAATAGCACTGGTCGTCTGCCATCTTGTCCATGTCGCGCGGGCTGATCAGCTTCATCAGCCGCAGCGCGTCCGGCCCCTTGATGCTGACCTGGCGCTCGCAGGCCACGTCCCAGACCTGCACGTGCTCCTTCAGGTGGGCGCAGTCGTATTCCAGGCTGTCAAACACCGTTGCCAGCAGCATGTGATTGTAAACCGTATAGCCCTTGACGCCCGCGGCCTCGACACCGGGGGAAAAGGGCGTGCGCCGGATCCGGCGGGAGGGAAAGATGCTTGCCATGCTCAAGTCTCCGTTTGAGCGTTTCAGGTGCTTGGCTGCGTGCAGCAGAGCCACCGCCGCAAAAGCCTGCGTGCAGAGGATCCAGGCATTGCCCTCCCCCGACTCAAGCCTTAGGCTTTAAATGTCAGACTTTTAAATGTCAGACAAATGATTTCTTGCCCGGGCCGCGTCCGGGCCGCAGTTTGCAAGGACACCGGGTATGCAGATTGACCCCAGCAGTTCCGCCGATCTGTCGGTTCAGATAGCCCAGGCGATCAAGGATGCCATCATCTCCGGCGACTTGATTGTGGATGAGCGGCTGCCGTCGGAGGCGGAGCTGTCTGATCATTTCCGGGTCTCCCGCCCGACGGTGCGCGAGGCGCTGAAACGGCTGGCGGCGCAATCGCTGATCCGCACCCAGCGCGGGGCGTCCGGCGGGGCCTTTGTGAACCGGTTGAGCTTTGAGGATGCTTATGCACAGCAGGTCACCACTTCGACCCTGCTCTTGAGCATGAACGAAGTGAGCTTTGATACCGCCTGCGAGGCGCGCTATGCGCTCGAGCGGGCCTGCGCGCCGCTGTCGGCGGAACGCCGCAGCGCTGACCAGCTGGCGACCATGCGGGCGGAGATCTTCCGTCAAGGCCAGCCGGGGCTGACGGATGTGGCCTTCTGCGCCTCTGACGTGGCCTTTCACCGGGCGCTGGTGGACGGGGCCGGTAATCCGGTGCTGTCCTATCAGCTGGCTGGCGCTGTCGAGGCGATGCAGCCCCTGATGAACATGATTACCTTCACCGCCCGTGACCGCGCGGTGATCACCGGGCTTCATACCCGGATTGCCGATGCCATTGAGGCGGGCGATGGCGGCGCAGCAGTTGCGGGCCTGCAGGATCTTGAGGACGAGACCCGCAAGCTGGCCTCAGATGTCTTTGCCGCCCGGTCTGGCAGGTAAGGTTTTGTTAACCATGAGCCAGGAAACTTCCGGTATGGTCAAACCCGGTTCAGCCCTGTCCCCGGATATCTGGATGCGCGATATCTTCGCCTGCAAGGCAGTGCAGAACGGCGGCGTGGTCCGCCGCAAGCGCCGTGATATTGAACGCTATGCCGGGATGGAGGCTTTTCTGGCGGAAGTGCGCGCCCGCGGGTTTCAAGCGGTGCAGAACCGCGAGCAGGTCATCATATTCTGCAATAGCGCTCCAATCCGGAAGCTTGAGTAGCGCCGCCGTTTCCCGGCGCGGGAAACGGCCAAAAATCCTGCGAGGATTTTTGTGCGCATCAGTTGCCGCAAGCGCCGGTTTTCCGCGCCGGAAAACTGGCCGGAATCCTCGCAGGATTCCGGTTCCCCCCTTTGCATCCGCCAAGAAGCCGACTATATGACTTCTGTTCCCTCGTGGAACTATGGACATAAACGCGCTCGTAAT
>JABXIA010000029.1 GCA_013373325.1 Paracoccaceae bacterium | reverse complement strand
GATCGACGGCGGCCACCTCTACCTCGCCTGCCCGCCGCTGTTCCGCCTTACCCAAGGCGCGAAACGCGTCTACTGCTTGGACGAGGCCGAGCGCGACAAATGGCTGGAGAAGGGCCTGGGCGGCAAGGGCAAGATCGACGTCTCCCGCTTCAAGGGTCTTGGCGAAATGGACGCCAAGGACCTGAAGGAGACCACGATGGACCCGGCCACCCGCAAGCTGATCCGCGTCACCATCGACGAGGACGAGCCCGGCGAGACCGGCGACCTGGTCGAACGCCTGATGGGCAAGAAACCCGAGCTCCGCTTCCAGTATATCCAGGAGAACGCGAAGTTCGTGGAGGAGCTGGATGTTTGAGGGTTACCAAATCTTAACTTTTCTGCAAGACTGTTCCCCCTATGTTCTTAGAGGCTAAGTAGATGGACACTTATATTCCCTGGGATATCTCTGATGAAAAGCGTCAAGAATACGCGCACTCGTCCAGGCAATCTCAACAGGAAAGAAAGCTTGCAGACGCCAGAGCTGCGTCTTTGGATGACATTGCTCTGTCTGCTGCATACAAGCCCGAATTAGATATGCCTTCTTTGCCCTCTAATGGCATTCGCACTCTTTCGCTTTTCAGCGGTGGCGGCGGCATGGACTTGGGCTTTGATTTAGCAGGATACGAGCACCACTCCTCGTATGAGATTTTGGAATTCGCAGGTAAGACACTGCAACACAACCGCCCGAACTGGGTAGTGAACCATTCGAAAGATGGCGACGTAAAAAATGCTAACTGGATTCCAATTAAAGGAGAAGTTGACTTCATTCATGGAGGACCGCCTTGCCAACCGTTCTCAATTGCGGGCAGGCGCAGTGGTGCAGCGGATACACGTGACATGTTCCCAGAATTCAAGCGTGCAGTAGACGAATTAACACCCAAGGCATTTTTGGCTGAAAACGTAACTGGATTTTTGTCGTCCAAATTCAGCGACTACCGTGAGAAACTGCTAAAAAGCTTCAGAAAACGATATAACGTAACGGTTTTTCAGCTATCATCTGCAAACTTCGGAGTTCCTCAAGATCGCCGAAGAGTTTTCATTGTGGGCGTGAAAAAGTCACTCGGAAAAAAATTTATCCCAACAAGCCTCGAGAGGTTCTCTACTTCCCGACAGGTTAGGAATGCTCTAGGTTTACCTGACAATGGTGTCGATGGTTACGCGCCTACACTTCGCTGTACACTGTCAGGTCCTCGGCAAACCACTTCCATTGCCAACAGTACAGCTTCGGTGGATAGATGGACGGAACTCGGAATTTGGCCGCATGGCGTGTCGCCAAATCGAAAAACGGCTGCGTCATTTCCCACCAAGAATCAGACTTATCGCCTTTGTGTTCCTGAATGCCAGCTTATTCAGGGTTTTCCTCTAAGCTGGCATTTCGTTGGTGCGGTTTATCAAAGACTGGGTATGATAGGAAACTCAGTTTGCCCTCCCGTCGCCTACCAAATTGCGAAAGAAATAGAGAATCAAGTTTTCAATTCTTGACGAACGAGCTCTCGTAGTTGAGATCCATGATCATAAGTTATCATCGGGAACTTTTCTAACACCCCCTTCGGAATGTGAGGATTGTTGAGTGTACTCCCCCTTTCCATCACATACTCGCAACGCATTTTAAGGACCTCAAGCATCCTTCCCTGCGAATAACCTCCGTCAACGTCCTGCAGCTTGAGATACCCTTCCTTGCTAAGTTGATTTTTTTGAATACACTTTGCATCCTGCAAAAGATATTTTTCTTTTTCTCCACACACTGCAAACAAGTCTTCCAGGGTCAAGTGGTAAGAGGCGAGTTTCGCCAGTCTATAATCCGGCTCAACATAACTTCTTTTCTCTTCAATCCACGCAGCCATCATTCGAGGGGAGGCATATCTTGTAAACTTTAAAGCCTTCCCTTGAGGTGTGTAGAAGCCAAAGAGCCAATGTTTGTTTTCCCATTTGCGAATATGATCCATACCAAAGTCGCGGACAGTAGTCACAGAATCTTTGGTCGTGCTTTTCAGCTCGAACTCTACGACATCCCCGTCGACCTCAAGTATACCGTCCACGCCGTCTCTTGATCTGTTGTCTGGTTCCATGAGCTCGAAAAGTTCTCGCTGCTCAATTTCTCGACGGTCATCCTGTACTGCCATTCCAAGCTCCAAACGATTCTAGACTTTAATAAGGGACGTTTTGCCTTAACTCACCGATTAGTTGAATAGTAAGATATGTGACCTTTTACCCCTGTTGCGCTAACCCCCAATCCACCGCACGCCCCGCTTGCCCTCCCTTAACCCCGCTCTGCCATACTCCAATGCGTCGCGACAAACGGTACGGACTGACACCCCGCACCACCAGGAGATACGGGAACCCCCAAGACCACCTCTTCACCGGGAGCAGGGGTTCTCCGCAATCGGGAAGCTTTCGAGCGGACATGGGGGCTTGCGATCCCCTGCCCGGCCCTCCGCCTCCGGCCCCTCCGGGCCTCTTGGCGGCGCCGCCACCTCTTCACCGGCCAGCACGAAACGGCCACGCAAGCAAAACGGCCAAACGGCCCCAGACGGGTAGACAGACAGCTACCGGACAGGGACACAATCCCGCCCGGCCAAACCCGCGCATCCGGTGACAGCTTCGTGAGGGCTGTTGCCTGAAACCGCTTTCCCTTCTTATGGTTAGGCCAGCCAATCACAGAACGGGGACAGCCATGGCCTTCATCGCGGACAACCAGCTGCCCCTGCTCCTCCTGTTCTTCTTCGCGGGCCTCATCGCAACCGCCTTCCTGTTCCGCAAGCCGCCGGGCCACCGGGCCTGGAAACTGGCCGATCTGGTCTGGGTGCTGCTTGGCGGTTTCGGCGCGCTGGTCGCGGTGATCTCCGGCATCTACGCCGCCGATAGCTCCCGGCTCGAACGCCAGATCGACATCGCCTATGCCGCCACCGCCGCCTTTGACCGCGACGCCGCCCGCTTCCGCCTGCGCTTCTGCGACCCGGCCTATGACGCCGACATCGCGGTCCTGTGCGAAAAGGTTGAATTCCTCTCCGCGTCTACAGCAGGCAACGCCGAACTGCCGCTGTTCATCGCGGTGACGGATGAGGTCGCGCCGCTGCAGGGCCTCAGTTTCCTGTTCGGCACAGGCCGAGCTGAGATGGACGAGATGAAGGACATGGAAGCCCAGGCCAGCGCCTTTGACCCGGAGGCCTTCCTGGTCTTCACCGCGCTTGACACCCCAACACAGGCCGCCGTCGACACCATGCGCCGCAAGGTCCCCGCCATCGCCGGCGATTTCCTGATCATCGCCCGCGCCTATGACGACCTCATCGCCCATGTGTCCAAGCTCAAGGAGGAATGGGAATACCTGCAGTCGAACGCCCATATCCTGGTCCTGCAGATCATCGCGCTGTGCCTCGTCAGCTTCGCCGCCCCCTTCCGCCTCGGCAAATCCATTGTCGAGCTGCGCGCGCGCCGCTAACCTGACCGGACCGCCAGCAGGACCCGCCCATGCGCAGCTTTGACGAGATCTATGCCATTTCCGCAGACCGCCACGGCGGGCCGGAAGCGCTGGAGGACAAACTCTCCAAACCCGACCCGAAGGTGTCCGGGCTGCCGGAGGACCGCTGGCTCGCCACCATGACCAAATGCATCTTCCAGGCGGGCTTCAACTGGAAAGTGATCGAGGCGAAATGGGACGGGTTCGAGGAGGTCTTTCACGGTTTCGATCCCGGCCCCTGCGCCTTCATGCCGGAGGACGAGTTCGACCGCATCCTCAGCGACACCCGCGTGGTCCGGAACGGCGCCAAACTCGCCACGGTCCGGCAAAACGCCGCCTTCCTGATGGAGCTGCGCGATCAGGGCGGTGCCGGTCAGGTGCTGGGCGGCTGGCCCTCTTCCGACTACATAGGGCTGCTGGACATGCTCAAGAAACGCGGAAGCAGGCTGGGCGGCAACACCGGCCAATACGCCATGCGCTTTGCCGGCCGCGACAGTTTTATCCTGTCCCAGGACGTCACCGCCCGCCTCATCGCCGAAGGCGTGATCGACAAACCCGCCACCTCCAAGACCGCTCTGAAGTCCGTGCAATCCGCCTTCAACACATGGATGGGGCAATCCGGCCGCTCGCTCACCGAAATCAGCCGCGTGCTGGCGATGAGCTGCTGAGGCAAAGCCCATATGATCCGCTGCCTGCTCCTCGCCCTGCTGTTCCTCGCTGCCTGCGGACGCCCGCTTACAGAGACCGAACGCGCCTATCTGGCCACCTTGCACGGTACCAGCCTCAACGCAGACAAGGTCCGCCTTGTCGAGGGCGCGCCGTTGGGGCCGGTCACCTTCCGCCGCATGCCGCGCCCGCGCGTCACCTGCCGCGAGCGCATCCTGCCGCCCGTGAAGGACGAGATCGTCACCGCCAAACCCGCCGCCGTCGCGCTGTTCAACCGTATCTTCTTCACCCGCGACTGGTATCTGGACAATTATCTGCCGGAACACCCGGACCGGCTGCATCTGGTGGAGGCGATGCTGCTGGCGCATGAGGCCACCCATGTCTGGCAATGGCAGAACCGCCGCCAGACCGGCTATTCCCCCTTGCGCGCTGCGGCGGAACACGGCCAGGACCGCGATCCCTATCTGTTTGACCTGGAAGGCGACCCCAGTTTCCTCACCTACGGGTTCGAGCAGCAAGGTGCCATCGTCGAGGAATACGTCTGCTGCCGCGCCCTCGCGCCGCAGGCCGCCCGCACCCAGCGGCTGCACCGGATGCTTTCCGGCGCCATGCCGGTCAGTCCGCTGCCGCAAAGCCGCGAGAGCGCGGTCTACCTGCCCTGGAAGGACGCGGAACTGAACGGCATCTGCGATTGATCTGCCGTTTTCATGCAATGAAAACGGCCATGAAAAATCGATTTTTCATGGCCGGAATTCGCGCCGAATTCCGGCGTTGGCCGCAACGTAGGGCTTGTCTTGACGCCGGATTTCCGGCCACAAATCCCGCAAGCAATCTGCAGGAGCCGCCCAATGACCCAATACGCTCTCATCATGCTGGCCGCGGGCCTAGGCATTCCGGTGCTGGCGGCGCTGAACGCGGCACTCGGCAAGCTGATCGGCTCCCCCGCCTCTGCCGCGGTGGTGCTGTTCCTGATCGCGCTGATTGCCACATCCCTTTACGCGCTGATCGCAGGCCCGCAAGCACTGGCCAGGATCCCCGCCGCGCCCAAGCACCTGCTGCTGGCCGGCGTGCTGGTCGCCTTCTACGTCCTGTCGATCACCTATGTGGCGCCGCATTTCGGCGTCGGAAACGCGGTGTTCTTCGTGCTGATCGGCCAGCTGATCTCTGCCGCCGCCATCGACCATTTCGGGTTGTTCGGCGCCCAGGTCAGCCCGCTGACCCTGACCCGCGCGGCCGGCATTTCGGTGATGGCGCTGGGGGTCTGGATCACCCAGATGGCCTGAGGAGCAGGCTGCGCCCTAGCCCGCCACCTTCTTCACGAACTGCGACTTCAGCCCGATCGGCCCGACGCCCGGCACCTTGCAGTCGATGTCGTGATCGCCGTCCACCAGCCGGATGCCGCGCACCTTGGTGCCGACCTTGATCACCGAGGACGTGCCTTTCAGTTTCAGGTCCTTGATCACCGTCACCGTGTCGCCGTCCGCCAGCAGATTTCCGACACTGTCGCGCACCTCTTTGGCATCGCCTGCGGGCTCACCCGCCGCCCATTCATGGGCGCATTCAGGACAGATCAGCAGGGCATCCACCTGATAGGTATAGGCAGAGGAACACTCGGGGCACGGCGGCAGGGTATCAGTCATGCCCGGACTGTTAGCCTGACAGACAGGCCGGGGCCAGACGCAAACCTCCTGACGCCCGCCGGAGCATGTGCGTTCAGGCGCCGTTCGTCTTGCCGCTGACCTTGATATTGCCCTGCAGCTGGGCGCCGTTCTCTGTCGACATTGTCTGCGCCGAGACATCCGCCTGCACCTGCGAGCTGGCTGCCAGACGCAGGTCCTCGCACTGGATCTTGCCGCTGTAGGCGCCTTCCACAGTCACCGATTTCGCACTCAGCGCGCCGTCCACGGTGCCGCCTTCCAGCACCGTCACCGCCAGCGCCGACACATCACCGACAACCCGGCCCCGGACCTCGACGCTGCCCTTGCTGGAGGTGATATTGCCTTCAACCGTCACATCTTTCTCGATTACCGAATTCACCACGTCTCAGCCCTTTCTGCGCAACCCCGGACAGCCTAACCCGCCCGGGCCAATTTGAATAGCTGATAGCAAACAGCTGTCCAAGGGCCAAAGCCGCACCTTCTCCGCCGGCAAGGTTCCGCCGCCTTGCCCGCCGGCGGCCCTGCGGCTAGGCTCCCTAGCAGAGATTTTCATGACGGAGTTTTTCTGATGGCCTGGTCCGAAATCGCCCGGCCCCAATGGGTTCCTGATTGCCAAGACCGTCCCCGCCTCCGGCCGCGGCGCGGGGTTTTCCAATATCGCGGGCTTCGTGGCAGCCTTTTTCCTGCATGGCGCGCTCTCGATCCTGGGCCTGTCGGTCATCCTGGTGAAATCGGCCGCTGCCTTTGCCATCGTGAAATACCTGGGCGCCGCGTATCTCTGCTGGATCGGGGTCAAGGCACTGATCGCGGCCTTCAACGGCACCGGCACCGCCGCCCGCGTCACCCCGGCCAAACGCCGCCGCACCCTGGCCCGCGCCTTTGGCGAAGGCTTCCTGACCAACGCGCTGAACCCCAAGTTGTCAATGTTCTACCTTGCCGCCTTCCCGCAATTCATCACCGCAGGCGGGACACCTGCCGCCTCTGCCTTCCTGCTGGTGGCATTGCACGCGGCGATTGCTGCGCTCTGGTTCGGAATGATGGTGCTGCTGTTCACCCGCCTGACAGCGGCGGCCGGCAGCCCCGGCTTCCAGCGCTGGCTCAAGGAGATCACGGGCGTGGTGTTCATCGGCTTCGGGCTGAAACTGGCCAGCTTCCGTCCAAGCGTCTGACGGACCTTACTCCACCTGCGGGAACGGTGCCGGCACGCAACAGTGTGGCCGGGCGGAATGCAAGACACTGACCATGGGATCTTCCCCAGAAACCTCAGCCAATGATCTAAACCGGCACCAGCAGCCCGTTCTCCAGCTTCACCTGCCGGTCCATCCGCGCCGCCAGATCCAGGTTGTGGGTGGCGATCAGCGCCGACAATCCGGTGCCGCGGACCAGCTCCATCAGCGCTGCAAACACCTGATCAGAGGTTGCGGGGTCCAGGTTCCCGGTCGGCTCATCCGCCAAGAGAACCCGCGGCGCATTGGCCAGCGCCCGGCAAAAGGCAACCCGCTGCTGCTCGCCGCCCGACAGCGCCGCGGGGCGGTGATCGGCGCGGCCTGCCAGCCCCACGGTACCAAGAAGGTCCGCCGCCCGCGCCACTGCCGATTTCTGCGAGGCCCCGTTGGCCAGCTGCGGCAGAACGATGTTCTCCAGCGCGGTGAACTCCGGCAGCAGGTGGTGGAACTGGTAGACAAACCCCACTTCCTGACGCCGCACGCGGGTGCGGCGGCGGTCGCCCTTGCGGGTCACATCCTCGCCGGCCACCCGCAATTCGCCTGCGTCCGGCGTGTCCAAGAGCCCTGCAATGTGCAGCAGCGTCGACTTGCCCGCGCCTGAGGGGGCCACCAGCGCCACCACTTCGCCTGCTTGCAGGGCCAGGTCGGCACCGCGCAGAACATCCACCTGTCCCGGGGTGCCGGTCAGGTAGGATTTGGTGATCCCCTTCAGCTCCAGCGTGACCTCACTCATAGCGCAGCGCCTCCACCGGGTTGAGGCGCGCCGCGCGGCGGGCCGGGAAAATGGTCACGAAGAACGACAGCCCCAAGGACAGCGCGGTGGCCGAGAGCACATCTGCAAGCCGCAGCTCAGCGGGCAGCGCATAGATGCCGCGGATCGACGGGTCCCAGACACCGCCGCCCATGATGTAGTTCACGAAAGAGAAGATCGGATCGATGTAAAGCGCAAACAGGCAGCCCAGCACCACACCGCAGATTGTGCCCAGGACGCCGGTGAAGGCACCGCAGATGAAGAACACCCGCATGACGGACCCTTCGCTGAGGCCGATGGTGCGCAGGATGCCGATATCGCGGCCCTTGTTCTTGACCAGCATGATGAGGCCGGAGACGATGTTCATCGCCGCGATCAGCACCAGGATCGACAGGATGATGAACATCACGTTGTCCTCGACCTCCAGCGCGCGCAGGAAGCCGCCGGAGGCATCGCGCCAGGTCCAGACGCCCGCAACGCCGCCCGCAGCCGTCAGGATCGGCAGCGCGATTTTGTCCACATTTTCAGGGTCTTCCACCATGACCTCGATCTCATCCGCGACACCCTCGCGGTTGAAGAACCCCTGCGCCTCACCAAAGGGCAGATAGACCCGGGTGCGGTCGATGTCCCAGCGGCCTGCGGTGAAGACATAGACCACCTCATAGGCGTTCACCCGCGGGCTTGTGCCAAAGGCGGTTTTGACACCATTGGGGGAGATCAGCTTGATCTTGTCTCCCACAGTGACCCCCAGCTCCCGCGCCACGCCGGAGCCGATGGCGATGCCCTCCTCGAACCGCGCAAGATCGCCAATGGCCTCCTCGCTTTGGGCGACGCCGGGGATGCCCTGGATGTCTTCAGCGGAAATCCCGAAGACCTCGACGCCTGCATTGCGCTGGCGCAGATTGGCCATCACCTGCCCTTTGACCAGCGGTGCGGCGCGGGTGACGCCGGGAACTGCAGCGACGGTCTGAGCCAGCGCCTCATAGTCCTTGAGGCTGCGGTCCAGCACGCCCGCCTCATTCACCTCTCCATAGGAATAAACGGTGACATGGGCATTGGCGCCCAGGATGGTGCCGACAAATTCGGAGCGGAAGCCGGAGCGCACCGCCAGCGTGGCAATCAGCGCAAACACCGCCAGGGTGATGCCGATCAGGCTGATCCAGGTCATCACGCTGACCCCGCCCTCGGCCTTGCGGGCACGAAGATAGCGCCAGGCGATGATCCATTCAAAACGGGAAAACGGCGGTGGTGTGGTGGCCATGTAAGGGGTCCTGCCCGGAAATTTTGCCTGCAAACTGTGCTGCCTAACGCCTGGGGTCAAGGTGCGGTTGCATATCTGCCCGATAATCCGCCTGCCGGGGCCGGGACAGATCCGCTGCGCAGGCAAATCTTTTGAGGAAAAGATTTGCCAAGAGTTTTTCTCAAAACTCTTGTGCGCCCGTTTCGCCTGGCGTCACCGCATCGTGACCTGCCGCATATGCCCATTGCCTTGCATTCACCCGCTGCTAAGGCTTTATCAGGCGGGTTCCGGCTTTAATGGGTGAAAACGATGGACAGATACTTCAAACGCGCGCTGCCTCATCCTTCGCTACGCACGGTGATCATGGCCGGGCTCGGCGCCTTTCTGGCGATTGCGGCGCTGTCGCTGATGACCACCCACGCCAACCTCCTGTTGCTGATCGCGCCTTTCGGCGCCAGCTGCGTGCTGTTGTTCTCGGTCCCTGCCAGCCCGCTGTCGCAGCCCGCGCATGTGGTCGGCGGCCATGTGCTGGCCACTGCCGTCGCGCTGGCGCTGAACGCGTTGCTGCCGGACACATGGTGGGCGCTGGCGCTGGCGGTGGGGCTGTCGATTGCCCTGATGGCGGCGCTACGGCTGACGCACCCGCCCGCAGGCGCCGACCCGCTGGTGGTCTTTGCCGCCGATCCCGGCCTCTCTTTCCTGCTGTTCCCGGTGCTGACCGGGGCCGTGGCGCTGGTGGCGATTGCCGCCCTGTTCCACCGGCTGTCAGGCCAGGAATATCCGCTGAAACACGGCTGAAGGCAGCAGCGGTAAGGCTGGAGAATACTTACTTCCCGCGCACGGCCTCTGCCATTGCCGCATAGGAGCCTTCCAGCTCCGCCGCCGCGGGCCTTGGGTCCGGTGCTTCTGTCGGTGCTGCCAGCCCGGCTGCCCTGACGATGGTGTTGATGAAGCTGAACATGCCGCAGACCTCCACCACCTCGTAAAGCGCGGCCTCGCTCCAGCCCGCGCCGGTGGCGGTCTCAAAGGCCTGCGAGATGCCTTCCGCCTCCCCTTCGTGCAAGGCGCCGGCATAATCCAGCAGCGGCCGGATACGGTCCTGCGTCGCCGCCACCGGGCCGCAGAACACCTCAGAAAACAAGCTGTGGAAATGGACGCAATAGGCCACGCCGTTCAGGCCGGAGACATGCGCGGCAATTGCCTCGCGCTCGCCCCGGGTCAGCGCACCGCCGCTGCACATGATGCGGTCCAGCAGATGCAGCAGCTGTTCGGAGTTCTGCGGAAAGGAGCACAGCACATGGGTCAGCCCGCTGTCTGCTGCGATACCGCTGAAATTGCCCATGCTTGCCCTGCCCCTGTTCCGGTTCAGGACAAGGCTAGCATCCGGGCCGCCCTCTGTCAGCGCCTTGCACGGCAAAGGAAAACCCCGCCAGCTCTCGCCAGCGGGGCTGTTCACTTCAAACCTGCGGTCTGGCTCAGAAGCCGCGGCCGGTGGGATGCGCCTTGTAGACCTCAACCACCTTCTTCACCGCCTCTTCCGGGGACAGCTCCTCGCTTTCACCGGTGCGCCGCGAGGTCAGTTCCACCACGCCGTTCTTCAGCCCGCGCGGGCCGACGGTGATGCGCCAGGGCAGACCGATCAGGTCCATGGTGGCGAACTTGCCGCCTGCGCGCTCGTTGCGGTCGTCATAGAGCGGGTCCAGACCGGCCGCGGTCAGCGCCGCATAAAGCTGGTTGCAGGCGGCATCCGCCTCGTCGTCGCCCTGCTTGAGGTTGACGATACCGCAGTGGAACGGGGTCACGCCTTCAGGCCAGATGATGCCCTTGTCGTCGTGGCTGGCCTCGATGATCGCACCCAGGAGGCGCGAGACGCCGATGCCGTGCGAGCCCATGTGAACCGGCACGTTCTTGCCGTCGGGGCCCTGCACGGTGGCGCCCATGGCGTCGGAATACTTGGTGCCGAAGTAGAAGATCTGGCCGACCTCGATACCGCGCGCCACCCGGCGGCGCTCCTCGGGGATCTGGTTGAACAGGGCCTCGTCGTGGGTCTCGTCGGTGCGGGCGTATTTGGAGGTGAACTCCTCCAGCACGCTCTGGCACTGCTCGACGCTGTCATAGTCGATCTCGCGGTCGCCGAAGGTCAGATCGGTGACGGCGCTGTCATAGAACACTTCGGACTCGCCGGTGTCGGCCAGCACCAGGAATTCATGGGTGTCGTCGCCGCCGATCGGGCCGCTGTCGGCGCGCATCGGGATCGCCTGCAGGCCCATGCGCTCATAGGTGCGCAGGTAGCTGACCAGGTGGCGGTTGTAGGCGTGCAGCGCGTCTTCCTTGGTCAGGTCGAAGTTGTAGCCGTCCTTCATGTAGAATTCGCGGCCGCGCATCACGCCGAAACGCGGACGGATCTCGTCGCGGAACTTCCACTGGATCTGGTACATGGTCAGCGGCAGGTCCTTGTAGCTGCTGACGTGGGCGCGGAAGATGTCGGTGATCAGCTCTTCGGCGGTGGGGGTGAACAGCATGTCGCGGTCATGCCGGTCTTTCACCCGCAGCATCTCCTGGCCGTAAGCCTCATAGCGGCCCGACTCGCGCCACAGGTCGGCGGACTGCATGGTCGGCATCTGCATCGGGATGTGGCCCGCGCGGATCTGCTCGTCATGCACGATGCTTTCGATCTTCTTCAGCACCTTGAAGCCCAAGGGCAGCCAGGAATAGATCCCGGCGGCGGATTGCTTGATCATCCCGGCGCGCAGAATCAGCCGGTGGCTGAAGATCTGGTCTTCCGAGGGGTTCTCTTTCAGAACCGGCAGAAAAT
>JABXIA010000059.1 GCA_013373325.1 Paracoccaceae bacterium | reverse complement strand
GAGCATGACGGCAAGCTGACCCTCTTGGACCAGAACGAGATCATCACCCCGAACCCGTTCTTCCGCCTGTTTGCGACTGCCAACACCGTTGGCCTTGGCGACACCACCGGGCTGTACCACGGCACCCAGCAGATCAACCAGGCGCAGATGGACCGCTGGTCGCTGGTCTCCACCCTGAACTACCTGAGCCATGACGCCGAATGCGCCATCGTTCTGTCCAAGGCACCGCATTACAACACCGAGAAAGGCCGCAAAACCATCAGCCAGATGGTGACCGTTGCCGACCTGACCCGCACAGCCTTCATGAATGGCGATCTGTCGACCGTGATGTCGCCGCGGACGGTGATCAACTGGGCCCAGAACGCCGAGATCTTCCGCAATGTGGGCTATGCCTTCCGCCTGTCGTTCCTGAACAAATGCGACGAGCTGGAGCGCCAGACCGTTGCCGAGTTCTACCAGCGCTGCTTTGACGAGGAGCTGCCGGAGAGCGCTGCGAGCGTGAGCCTGGGGTGAGATTGGTCACAAAAGCCATTCTGTTTGTAGCATCTGTGGCGGTTCCTAATGCAACATTAGGGGCTGCTGATCCAGCGGAAGCCAAACGCAACGAGGGGTTTATTCCTTTCGCGGGAAGCCCTCTGCGCGATGAGCCAGAGTTTGTGTTGGCTCGCTGCCACTCGCTGGTCAACGCGATGCAAATCCGCCGCCAGATCCACCGGTCAAACCCGGTAACCGGGCGAAACTGGGATCTAAAGACAGATTTTGACTGGGTTTTCGAGGAACCTTTCAAATCAGCTTTTTGGGCGGCTTGGGCCAGGCACAGCGCGGATAACGTGAGAGATTACACGAAACAGTACATGGATACGTTTGGACCTATACGTTTTCCTAGTACAGTGCGGCATCACCCTCTCTTTGTTTCCGACAAGGCCACTTGTTTGGAGAATTTCGGGAATGACCATGAAAAAGCCGAACGATAACCCAGCCGATCCGTTCAAGAAGGCCCTGTCTGAGGCCACCAAGGTGATGGCCAACGACCCGGAGCTGACCGTCAGCTACACGGTCGACCCCTCGGGCCTGTCCGGCGATACCATGCGGCTGCCGCAGGTGTCCCGCCGGATGAGCCGCGAGGAGGTGCTGCTGGCCCGCGGCACCGCGGATGCGCTGGCGCTGCGCCACAAGTTCCACGACGACGCCACCCACGCCAAATACGTGCCGCAGGGCGAAATGGCCCGCGATCTCTATGAGGCGATGGAAACCGCCCGCTGCGAGGCGATGGGCGCGCGGCATATGCCCGGCACAGCGTCGAACATCGACGTGAAGATCCGCAACGAGTCGATCCGCCGCGGCTATGACCAGATGAAGTCCTCCTCCGAGGCGCCGCTGGCTGCAGCTGCGGGCTATCTGGTGCGCCATCTGGCGACCGGGCGCGACCTGCCCGAAGGTGCAGGCAATATCATGGAGCTGTGGCGCGGCTTCATCGAATCCCAGGCCGGCGGCACGCTGGAGAACCTGGACGAGACCATTGCCGACCAGGCCGCCTTCGCCAAGCTGGCGCGGCAGGTGATCTCTGACCTTGGCTACGGCGACCAGCTGGGCGACGACCCGGATGAGCTGGACGACGAGGCAAACGACGAGGCCGAAGACAACGCCGAGGAGCAGCAGGACCCGGACAGCACCGGCCAGGACGACTCGGAAGAGGAGCAAGCGGACGCGTCGCCTGAGCAGAGCCAGGAGCAGCAGCAGGACGAGAGCCAGGCCCAGGTCTCGATGGACGAGATGGCCGATGATGATCTGGCCGAGGACACCGAGATGCCCGATGGCGAGGCGCCGCTGGAGCCGCCTGCCCCGCCGCCGGTCTCGGATGCGGACCCGGATTACAAGGTGTTCCGGGATGCCGATGATGAGGAAATCAACGCTGAAGAGCTGGCCGAGCCTGCCGAGCTGGAGCGCCTGCGCGCCTATCTCGACCAGCAGCTGGAGCCGCTGAAGGGCGCCGTGAGCCGCCTTGCCAACAAGCTGCAGCGCCGCCTGCAGGCGCAGCAGAACCGGTCCTGGGAGTTTGACCGCGAGGAAGGCATCCTGGATGCCGGCCGTCTGGCGCGTGTTGTCGCCAACCCGACCACGCCCTTGAGCTTCAAGGTCGAAAAGGACACCGAGTTCCGCGACACCGTGGTGACGCTGCTGCTCGACAACTCCGGCTCGATGCGCGGCCGTCCGATCTCCATCGCGGCGATCTGTGCCGACGTTCTGGCCCGGACGCTGGAGCGCTGCAACGTGAAGGTCGAGATCCTCGGCTTCACCACCCGCGCTTGGAAAGGCGGGCTGGCGCGCGAGGCCTGGCTGAACGAGGGCCGCCCGCAGCAGCCCGGCCGCCTCAACGACCTGCGCCACATCATCTACAAGGGCGCCGACGCCCCGATGCGCCGCACCCGCACCAATCTGGGCCTGATGATGAAAGAGGGCCTCTTGAAGGAAAACATCGACGGCGAGGCACTGGAATGGGCGCACCGGAGGATGGTGGCGCGGCGCGAGGCCCGCAAGATCCTGATGGTGATTTCCGACGGCGCGCCAGTGGATGATTCGACGCTCTCGGTGAACCCGGCGAACTATCTGGAGAAGCACCTGCGCGACGTGATTGCGATGGTCGAGAAGCGCAAGCAGGTGGAGCTGCTGGCCATCGGCATCGGCCACGACGTGACCCGCTACTATGAGCGCGCGGTGACGATCACCGATGTGGAGCAGCTGGCCGGCGCCATGACCGAGCAGCTGGCAGCGCTGTTTGACAGCGATCCCCGCGCCCGCGCCCGCGTCATGGGCATCAAACGGGCCAGCTGACAGGCTGCCGCGTTTCCCTAGGCACTGCGGGAGCACTCCCGCGCCTTAGGCCCGCATCTGCAGATGCCGCCCTATGCCTTGGGCATGGCCGCGCGCAAATGCGCGCGGCGGCG
>JABXIA010000152.1 GCA_013373325.1 Paracoccaceae bacterium | reverse complement strand
TAGACCAGCAGCGTCGGCAGCGCGGCGATGATCGCGGCGGCCATGTCGACGTTGTATTCCTTCACGCCGGTTGTCGAGTTGACGATGTTGTTCAGCGCCACCGTGACCGGCTGGGTGCCCGCCTGGCTGAAGGAGACGCCGAACAGGAAGTCGTTCCAGATCTGGGTGAACTGCCAGATCACGGTGACCACGATGATCGGCAGCGACAGCGGCAGGAAGATCGACCAGAAGATCCGGAAGAACCCCGCGCCGTCCACCTTGGCCGCCTTCACCAGATCCTGCGGGATGGTGACATAGAAGTTGCGGAAGAACAGCGTTGTGAAGCCAATGCCGTAGATTACATGGACAAAGATCAGCCCCGGAATGCTGCCCGCCAGCCCCATCAGCCCCAGCATCCGCGCCATCGGCAGCAGCACCACCTGGAACGGGATGAAGCAGCCGAACAGCATCAGCGAAAAGATCAGGTTGGCGCCGCGGAACCGCCATTGCGCGATGACATAGCCATTGGCCGCGCCCAGCATGGTGGAGATTGCCACCGCAGGCACCGCGATCACCACGGAGTTCCAGAAGAACGGGCGCAGGCCTTCGCATTGGATGCCGGTGCAGGCCTCCGACCAGGCGGTGCGCCAGGCGTCGAAGGTCACCTCACGCGGGAAGGCGATCAGGCTGCCGGTGCGGATTTCCTCCAGGCTTTTGAGCGAGGTGGTGATCATCACAAAGAGCGGCATCAGGTAGAACAGGGCAAACAGGCCCAAGAGGGCGAACAGCGTCCAGCGAAGGGCGAAATGGCTCCAGTTGCGGCTGTTTGCTGCGGCAGCGGGGGCAAGCGTCGCATCAGTCATGTTTGGCCCTCAGCTCAGAGTAGAGATACGGAACGATGATCGCAAAGACCACAGCCATCATCACCATGGCGGAGCTGGCTGCCTGGCCGATGTCGCCGCGGGAAAAGGCCATCGTGTACATATAGGTGGCGGGCAGATCGGTGGCATAGCCGGGGCCGCCGCCGGTAAGCGCAATCACCAGGTCGAAGCTCTTGATCGCCAGATGCGCCAGTACGATGAAGGCAGACAGGAAAATCGGCGCCATCGAGGGAATGATGATCGCGGTATAGATCCGCCAGGTTGGGATGCCATCGACCTGCGCGGCCTTGATGATCTCGCCATCGACCCCGCGCAGGCCGGCCAGGAACAACGCCATCACGAAACCTGACGCCTGCCAGACACCGGCGATGACCACCGCATAGATCGCCTTGTCCGGGTTGATTACCCAGTCGAAGGTGAAGCTCTCAAACCCCCAGCCGCGCACCATGGCCTCCAGCCCCAGGCCGGGGTTCATGATCCACTTCCAGGCGGTGCCGGTCACGATCAGCGACAACGCCATCGGGTAGAGGTAGATGGTGCGCAGAACGCCCTCGGTGCGGATTTTCTGGTCCAGCAGGATGGCCAGCATCAGGCCGAGGAACATCGAGATCAGGATGAACAGGGTGCCGAACACGAACAGGTTCGACATCGCGGTATCCCAGCGCGGCGCGTTGAACAGGCGCTCATACTGGATCAGCCCCTCGATCTCATACTTCGGCAGCAGGCGGGAGCGGGTCAGCGACACCCAGGCGGTCCAGATGATGAAGCCGTAGACAAACACCAGCACCGCAATGAAGGACGGTGCCAGCACCATCTTCGGAATATGACGTTCAAGCCATTCAGTCATTGCAACGGCCCTTGAATAAATGGCCCCGCATCCCGGAGGACGCGAGGCCCGGGGGAGGAGGATCAGAGCGAGTTGGCGACCGCGTCGGCCAGCATCTGCACGGCCTCAGCTGAGGACATTTCGGAGTTGAAATGCGCGGTCACCACATCGGTGATGGCACCGGATTGCGCGCCGCGCAGGGCCATGCCGTGGGCATAGCTGGGCAGCAGCGAGCCGCCTTCGGCGCTGTCGCCCATATCCTTGGCCGATAGATGCGCGCAGGTGTCAAACGCATCCAGTTTGACGTCCACCCGCGCCGGAATAGACCCCTTGTTGAGGTTGAAGACCTCCTGGAATTTCGGCCCGACGATCAGCTTGGCCAATAAGTCCTGCCCGGCCTGCTTGTCTTCGCCGTCCACCTCGAACATGGCGAAGCTGTCGACGTTATACAGGAACCCGTCGCCCGGCACCGAGGCGCAGAGGAAATCCTTGCCCGGCTCCTTGCCCGCGGCCAGGAACTCACCCTTGGCCCAGTCGCCCATGATCTGGAACGCTGCTTCGCCGTTCATCACCATGGAGGTGGCAAGGTTCCAGTCGCGGCCCGGGAAGTTGGCGTCCACATAGCCGCGCATCTTGCGCATCTGGTCGAAGACAGCGGCCATCTTGTCCGACTTCAGGGTGTCCATGTCCAGTTCGACAAAGGCCTTGCGGAAGTCTTCCGGCCCCAGAATGCCGAGCGCCACGGCTTCAAAGACGGTGGCATCCTGCCAGGCCTGGCCGCCATGCGCCAGCGGGGTGATGCCTGCGGCCATCAGCTTGTCAGCGGCGGCGTTGAACTCATCCCAGGTCTGGGGCATTTCGATGCCGTTGGCCTCCAGCAGCGCGGCATTGGCCCAGATCCAGTCGACCCGGTGCACGTTCACCGGTGCCGCGCACCATTTGCCTTCGCATTTCATGTGTTCAGCGATGGAGCCGGGCAGCACGTCCCCCCAGCCCTCGGCCTCAGCCACGGAGGAGATATCGGCGAGCACGCCTTCCTCATACCACTCCTGAATCGCCGGGCCTTTCAGCTGCACCGCAGTCGGTGCATTGCCGGAGAGCACCCGGGCGCGCAGCGCGGTCATCGCCGCGTCACCGCCGCCGCCCGCCACAGGCATGTCGGTCCAGGTGCCGCCGTTGTCGGCAAATTCCTGTTGCAGCACCGCGGCGGACTTGGCCTCGCCGCCGGATGTCCACCAGTGCAGAACTTCGGCCTGCGGTCCGGCCAGAGCCGGTGCCGCACAGGCCAGTGCAACGGCCGAAACGGCCGCAAAAGCGGTGTATTTCATCGCTCATTCCTCCCTTATGTGATTGCTGCTCCCCGCAGCCTTCACCAATCAGCTTGCCCGGACCCGGTGTCGCATTTCAATTGCCCGGCAACGCCCCTGCCGCCTGCTGCAGCAGTTTTTCCGCCAGCCTGTTACCTGTTGTTACGCAGCAATTGATTTTGTTGCATGATGTTACAAACAAACAGCCGGGACAGCCGCAAGGGGCGGTTTCGGGGAGGAGAGCAACAGATGGCGATTCCGCGGCTTCTGGTGGTGGATGATGACGTTGAGACGCGCATGATGCTGACCCAGTATTTGCGCCAGAACGGCTTTATCGCCCTGCCCTGCGGCAGCGAAGCGGAGATCCGGGATCAGATCGGCGCAGGCCGGATTGACCTGATCCTGCTCGATGTGATGCTGGGCGATGAAAACGGGGTGGAGATCTGCACCCGGTTGCGTGAACAGCAGGATGTGCCGATCATTCTGGTCTCGGCCCTGTCCGCCGATCACCAGCGGATGGCGGGGTATGAATCCGGCGCGGATGATTACATCGCCAAGCCGTTCAACCCCGATCTTCTGCTGGCCCGTGTCCGCGCCGTGCTGCAGCGGGCGCGGCGGTCGTCGTCACTGATCTACCGGCGCAGCGTCGCCACCTTCCGCTTTGCCGGCTGGACCTATGACGCCAAGCGGGATGAGGTGATTTCGCCTGCAGGCGTGCAGGTGGCGCTGTCGCGGCGCGAGACCGGCCTGCTGAAGGTGTTCCTTGCCAACCCGCATATTCCGCTGACGCGCGAAGAGATCGCCGCATCGCTGGATGTGACCGGCGATGGCGGAACGGAGGAGGGCTCGGGCCGCGCCATCGACGTGCTGGTGGGCCGGCTGCGCTCCAAGATCGAAGATACCCCCAAGGCGCCAAAGCTGCTGCGCACCGAACGCGGCACCGGCTATGTCCTGTCGGTGGATGTCGAGACCGGCGGGGATTGAGGCAGGTGGCGCTGCGTCTTCGCACCCGGGGGCTGATCCTGCTGCCGCTGGCCTTTGCCGCCGGGCTGGGCGGCGCCTGGGGCTGGTTCCACTCCGGCGCCAGCTGGCAGGCGCATCTGACCCGCGCTGCCGTTTCCGGTATTACATTGGACGGCACCCTGCGCCGCGGCGCGCCACCGCCTGCTGGAGTGACGGTAACGCGCGTGAGGCCGGAACAGGCCGCGTTTCTGTCTGCGGGTGATTATCTGCGGCTGGAGGGGATCGCAAAGCCTGCCTTCTTCACCAATGTTTCGATTCTCGACAGTGGTTCCGATCCCCTGTCGGGGGAGGTTCTGGCGCTGGTCATCGTCTCCCCTGCCCTGCGCTATCCGGTGGCGGAACTGCCGCCCGCAGGCGGCGCCACTGCAGCGGAGAAGCTGGGGGCGGTAACCCGGCTGCTGGCCACCTATTGCAGCGAGCCGGTGATCTTTGCGCGCGCGGGCTATGGCCCGTGGCAGCGGGTCGACGGCACTGCCGTCTGGGGCTGTTCCGCCGCGCCGCGCGACTGGCGCCTCCCGGCGGTTCTCTTGTCGCTGCTGGCCTTGGCGGTGCTGGCGACGCTGGTGATGGACACCTCGGCCCATTTCGACCGTTTCGCCCGCGCCCTGCGACACCGCCGCCGCCTGGGCGGGCCGGACGCCTATGCGATGCAAGGCCCGGGGGAGCTGCAGGAGATCGTCTCGGCGGTGAACAGCTATCTGGAGACCGAGCGCGAACAGCTTGCCAGCCGCGCGGCGGTGCTGTCCGGCGTCAGTCACGATCTGGGCACCCCTGCGACCCGGCTGCGGCTGCGCGCGGCGCTGATCCAGGACGCGGATCTGCGGCAGAAGTTCGAGACGGATCTGGACGCGATGACCGGCATGATCGAGAGCGTGCTGACCTACACCCGCGCAGAGATGAGCGCCGAAACCCCGCGCCGCCTGTCGCTCAGCTCGCTGGTGGAAGCGCTGGCGGCTGATTATCAGGACATGGGCAAACCGGTAGAGCTGCTGCCGCCGGAACCGCAGGTGGCGGCGGGCGGGCGGTCCGTTTTCACCTCTGCCCCCGGCCAAAGCGCGGTGCCGCAGGGGCAGGTGATGCTGGTGGTGGCCCGGCCTGTTTCCTTGCAGCGGGCCATCACCAACCTGATCGACAATGCGCTGAAATACGGCCGCCGCGCCGCCATCAGCCTCAGTTCTACTGCCGATCACGCGATCATCACGGTGGAGGACGAAGGATCCGGCATGACTGCGGCGGAGATCACCGAAGTGATTGCTCCATTCCAGCGCGGCGATAACACCCGCGCCATCGACGGCTTTGGTCTGGGGCTGACGATAGTTGCCACGGTGGCGGAACAGCACGGCGGGCGGCTCACTTTCGAAGACGGCAGGCGGGGGTTGCGCGCCGTCCTCAAGATTTGCCGCAACTGAATGGCGGCCCTCAGCCCAGCACGGCCTTAACAGCCCGCAGGGTGGCGTCGACCACCTGGTCGGCCTCGGCACGGGTCAGGCAGAACGGCGGCGCAAAGCCCAGGATATCACCCTGCGGCATGGCGCGGGCAATCACCTTGTCCTGCTCCAGCAGCTTGGCAGAGATCTGCGGACCGATCTTGTCAGCGGCGTCAAAGAAGGTGCGGCTGTCTTTGTCTTTCACAAATTCCACCGCGCACAGCATCCCCTCGCCGCGCACCTCGCCCACATGGGCGTGGCCCATCAGCGCTTCAGCCATAGTGGCGTTCAGATAAGCGCCCACCTCACCTGCATTGCTGACAAGGTTCAGCTCATCAATCAGCTTGAGGTTCGCCACCCCCGCCGCCGCGCCGATCGGGTGCGCCGAATAGGTCCAGCCGTGGCCGATCGGGCCGTTCTCGTCGGTGCCTTGCTCCAGCACCTGCCAGACCTTGCCGGAGACGATGGAGCCGGACAGCGGGGCGTAGGCCGACGTCAGCCCTTTGGCGATGGTGATGATGTCGGCCTCGATCCCGTAGTGGTCCGAGCCGAACATGGAGCCGAGCCGCCCGAAGCCGGTCACCACCTCATCCGCAACCAGCAGGATGTCGTGTTTCTTCAGCACCGCTTGAATTGCCTGCCAATAGCCCGCAGGCGGCGGCACGATGCCGCCGGTGCCCAAGACCGGCTCTCCGATGAAGGCAGCAATGGTATCGGCGCCCTCGCGCTCGATCAGGGCTTCCAGTTCGGCGGCGCAATGGGCCACGAACTGCTCTTCGCTCTGATCCAGGTTTGCGCGGCGGTAGTAATATGGGGCCTCTGTATGGATGACCTGTTCCACCGGCAGATCGAATTTCTTGTGGAACAGCTCGAGGCCTGTCAGCGAGCCGGTGACCAGCCCGGAGCCGTGGTAGCCGCGCCAGC
>JABXIA010000375.1 GCA_013373325.1 Paracoccaceae bacterium | reverse complement strand
CCAGCGTCTCGCCCGGTTCGACAAAGCCCGCAAGCAGCGAATACATGCCCTCCGGCCAGCCGGGGGAGCGGCCCATCAGGACGCTGTCGCCATGGGTGATCAGCATGATCACCACCGGGTCGGTACGGGGGAAATGCGGGGCTTTGCAGGCCGGGCACACCCGCTGCCAGCCCGCCTGCGCCGGATCGCTGGGGGAACCGCAGCAGGCGCAGAAACGGTGGCTGCGGTGCCATGCCAGCAGCGCCTTGGCGGTGGCCGCCAGCTCCGCCTCCAGCGGCGTGAGGCGCGTCATGATCCGGCGCAGTTCCGCAAAGACATGCGTGTCCGGCAGCTCCGGATGCTGCTGTTCGCTGGCATCGGCAAAGCTGTTCAATGCGTCCTGGTCCAGATCCCGGGGCTGCCAATCGCTGATGTCGCAGGCAAAGCAGGGCGTGCCGCCAGGCGTCAGGCCCAGAAACAGCGAGTCCGGCTTGCGCGCGGCGGCCAGCGGATGTTCCGGCGCTGTCCAAGCCAGGCCGCAGGGCAGATCCGCCGCCGCGTCGCGCCATGTGAGAGGCTTGCCCCGCCACATCAGCAGAACCTGTGCCTCAGAGCTGTTCCATGCAGCCTCCAGCGCCGCCGCGTCCGTGCGCAAATGCGCAGCGCGCTCCAGCCCGCCGCCGCCGCCGAAGGTCACCTGTTCCGCGCGTTTCATGGCAATTCTCCTATGACTGGCGGGTTTCGGGCCGCGCTCAACGGGGAAATGCGGCAATCCATGACAGTGTGACGCAGCCGTTGCCAGCATTCGGGCGCGATCCGCGCTTGCCTGTCGCCATGCGGCCACACCCGGCAGGGCTGACGCAGGGTCATTTTTCAGCAGGGCAGGGCGCAACAGGGCACCAGCGTAAGACGGGGGTGAAAAAGTTAACGCCCACTGCAAAGGAACCTTTGCAAATCGTGAAAACGCTGATTCAAATAACGCGAAGCAAAAATGGCGCCGAATGGTGCAAAAGGAGCAGCGGGCAGGCGGTGTCAGCAGTAATTCGGACATGACAGTCGGGGCAGCGGCCTCCAGGGCCCGCAGTGCCGGGGAATTGCATGTGCTGGCCACCACGGACCTGCACTGTAATCTGCTGAGCCATGATTACTATGCAAACCGGCCGGATCCCGCCATCGGTCTGTCGCGGGTCGCAACCCTGATCGCTGAGGCGCGTGCGCAGGCGGCGGCCCGGGGCGCGGCCTGTATCCTGGTCGACAACGGCGACGGTTTCCAGGGGGCGCCGCTGGGCGATGTCCTGCCGCAGGCGGCAGGGCCGCATCCGCTGGTGCGGGCGTTCCAGGTGCTGCAGTATGATGCGGCGGGTCTTGGCAACCACGATTTCGACATCGGGCTGGAGGCACTGGCAGCGGTGAGTGCGGACATGCCCTGCCCGGTGCTGTGCTCCAACCTGCGGGCGGCGCAGCCCGGCCTTGTGCTGCCGTTTGCGCTCTCAGCGGTGCTGGAGCGGCAGATGCCGGGCTGCCCGGGTCTGCCGCCGGTCCGGATCGGGCTGCTGTCGGTGCTGCCGCCGCAGACGCTGTCCTGGTGCCGGCAGGCGCTGCAGGGGCAGTTGCAGGCCACTGGCATCGTGGAGGCCGCCGCAGAGCAGGCCGGGCGGCTGAGAGCGCAGGGCTGCGACCTGGTGCTGGCGCTGGCGCACACCGGCCTGGCGCCAGCGGGCGGCGACCGCAGCGAAAACGCCCTGGACGAACTGGCCGGTCTTCCGGACATCGATGCCCTGGTTGGCGGCCACACCCATTTGACGTTGCCGAACCCGGATCACCCCTTTTCCAAGCCGGTGGTGATGCCGGGGGCGCATGGCTCGCACCTCGGTGTGATCCGGCTGGAGCTGGAGCATGCCCCCGGCGGCTGGCAGATTGCTGGCGGCTCTGCCGCTTTGCAGCCGGTCTCGCATCCGGGCGCAACCGGGACCGCAACGCCGCTGGCAAAAGAGGATCCTGTCCTTGTGCAGGCGCTGGCAGAGGACCATTCCCGCACGCTGAAGAGGATGCAGGAGCCGGCCGGCCGCAGCCCGGTGGCGATGCATTCCTACTTCACCTTTTTTGCACCGGACCGCGGCCTTGCCCTGACAGCCAGCGCCCAGGCGGCCGCGGCGCGGGTGCTGCTGCGCGGCTCTGCCGGCGAAGACCTGCCGCTGCTGTCGGCCGCGGCCCCGGGAAAATTCGGCGGCCGCTCCGGACCGCAGTCTTATACCGATATTGCGGCCGGGGATCTTTGCGCCAGAAACATTGCCGATCTGCAGGTCTTCCCGAACGAGCTGCGGGTGGTTCAGGTCACCGGCGCGCAGCTGCAGGACTGGCTGGAAATGTCCGCCGGGCTGTTCAACCGGATTGAGCCGGGCAGCTCCGGCCAGCGGCTGAGCGATCCGCAGCGGGCAGGGCATAATTTCGATGTGATCTTCGGGCTCAGCTACCGGGTTGATGTCACCCAGCCGCCGCGGTTTTCCGCATCCGGAGACCTGCTCAGCCCGGAAGCACAGCGGATCACGGATCTGTGCTGGCAGGGCCGGCCTGTGGACCCCGGCCAGCGTTTTGCGGTCGCGGTCAACAGCTACCGGGTCAGCGGCGGCGGCCGGTTCCGGGTGGTGGAGGAGGCCCGGGAGCTGCCGGTGCCGCCCTTGCGTATCCGCCAGGCGATCCGCGACTACATTGCCGGACGTCTGCCGCCGGAGCCACTGGAAGAGGCCCCCTATCCCTGGCAGCTGGCCCCGGTTCCGGGCACCCGCGCGGTTGCGGTGACCGGCCCCGGCGCGGCAGGGCACCTGGCGGAGCTGCCCGCTGGTCTGGCTGCTCCGCTTGGCTTTGACAGTGCGGGTTTCTGGGAGCTGGAGCTGCAGCTTTAGGCCCCCCGAAGCGGCAGCCGCAGCCGCCCTTGCCATTCCCGGCAGCGGTCCTTATATCGGGATTCGAGAGGTTGGCGCGGGCAAGCGCCTCGCCAACCTGGTCAGGTCCGGAAGGAAGCAGCCACAACGAGCCCCGCTTGGGTCGATGTCCAGCCTCTCACTTTTCTCCGCCGTTTTGTGATCAAGACACCGTTTTCCTGCGAGGAAAACGGCCAGGAAAATCGATTTTTCCTGGCCGGAATTCGCGTCGAATTCCGGCTGGCCTAGAACCGGCCGTTGTCCGCCGGGTAGACGCCGAGGATTTCCACATTGGTGGTGAAATAGCTCAGCTCATCCATTGCCAGCTGCACATTGGCATCCTCCGGGTGGCCCTCGATATCGGCATAGAACTGGGTCGCGGTGAAGGAACCGTCCACCATGTAGCTTTCCAGCTTGGTCATGTTGATGCCATTGGTGGCAAAGCCGCCCATCGCCTTATACAGCGCGGCCGGGATGTTGCGCACCTGAAAGACGAAGCTGGTGATCATATTGTGGGCACCGCGGCGGGTGTAGTCGATATCTTTGGCCATGATCAGGAAACGGGTCGTGTTGTCGCCGTTGTCCTCGATATGGCGGGCCAGCACGTTCAGCCCGTAGATCTCGCCCGCCAGCTCGCTGGCCAGCGCGGCGGAGTGGATGTCGCCGGCCTCTGCCACGTCCCGGGCGGCGCGGGCGTTGTCGGGGCTGACCCGGCCGCGGATGCCATGCTCGCGCAGGAAGGTGCCGCATTGCGGCAGCAGCACCAGATGCGAATGCGCCTCGCGGATGTCCTCCAGTTTTGCTCCCGGCACCGCAAGCAGGTTGATATGCACCCGCACAAAGGCCTCGTCGATAATGTGCAGCCCGCTGTGCGGCAGCAGCCGGTGGCTGTCGGCCACCCGGCCGTAGGTGGAATTTTCCACCGGCAGCATCGCCTGCTCCGCCTCGCCGCTGCGCACCGCCTCCAGAATCTCCTCAAAGGTGCGGCAGGGCAGCACCTCCATGCCGGGACGGGCAATGCGGCAGGCCTCGTGGCTGTAGGAGCCAAGCTCCCCCTGAATGGCGATTTTGCGGCTCATGGGTGTGTTCCCCGTGCAAAACTTCAAGAATTGGGCGTTTCGTCGCGCTGTCTATACCTTGCCACTTGCAAGGGGAAGCCTTAGACACCCGGGCAGACAGCTAAATGGACCCGCGATTCATGTTTGACACAATGACCCTTACCAAAGCGACCGCAGGCGTCTGCGGCGCGTTCCTGGTTCTCCTGCTGGGCAAATGGGCTGCCAGCAGCCTGTATCACGTGGACAGCCATGGTGAGGCCGCCTATGTGATCGAAGTCGCCTCGGCCGAAGATGCCGGCGGCGATGAGCCGCAAGTCAGCTTTGAAGAACTGATGGCCTCCGCCGACGCCGCAAAAGGCGCCAAGGTATTCAAGAAATGCTCCGCCTGCCACAAGCTGGAAGACGGCGCCAACGCAACCGGCCCGTATCTGTACGGTGTGGTTGGCCGCGACATCGCTTCGGCATCCGGTTTCGGCTATTCCGGCGCGCTGACCGGTCTGGCCGGCAAGGCCTGGACCCCGGAAGAGCTGGACGCCTTCCTGACCAAGCCGTCGGCCTACGCATCGGGCACCACCATGTCGTTCTCCGGCCTGAAGAAACAGGGCGACCGGGTGAACCTCATCGCCTACCTGGACAGCCTGGACAACTAATCCTGTCCGCTGTCCCAGCCATCCAATTGAAAAAGCCGCTGCGGTATGCAGCGGCTTTTTTTAATGTTCGCGTGAGTGGTCCTTGCTCAGGCCGGATTGTTTTCCCGGTAATAGGCCAGCGCATCGCGCTCTGTGCCGTCGGGCAGGATGCAGACGCCGATGGTGCCCGCCTTGCCGCTGCGCAGCACGTAGCTGCCGCCGGTCTGCACGCAATAGGCCTCTTCCGGGCTGGTGTAGACGACTTCCTCTTCCTGCTGGGCGCAGGCGCTGAGCGCGGCAGCCCCGGCAACCGCAAGGGCGGCAAATCTCATTGACTTCAGCATCGCAAACTCCCTCGTTTTATAACGCAATCGTGATATGAGGCTGGCAGGCAATTTTATTGCGGGCAAGCGCGGCCTTGAAAATGCGTGGTTTTCGGCTGCTTTGTGCCAAGAGAGCCGGGGATATCACCTAATCTCAACTTGAATGTTACCGCCCCCGGACATTAGCTTGGGGCCGGATAACCCGGGCCAAAGTTCCGGGCACAGGAGGTCATGGCAGATGAATACCGCCCAAGCTGCAGCGCGCGTGCGCGCCAAGGACAGAGTGAACCCGCTGCAGGCCGCCGCCGCGCTTGCGCTCGGCTTGATCCTGGCGCTGGCCGCCGCCACGCTGGCGCGGGCGGAGGAGACCATCATCAAGGCGCATGGTTTTGCCGAATTCGGAGAGCTGAAATACCCGCAGGGTTTTGACCATTTCAACTACGTGAATCCTGAGGCCCCCAAGGGCGGCGAATTGTCGATCTCTGCCGTCGGCACTTTCGACAGCATGAACCCCTACACCCGCAAGGGCCGGGCAGGGGCGCTGTCCTCAGCCCAGTTCGAAAGCCTTCTGGTGGCCTCCTATGACGAGCCCGGGTCCTACTATGGCCTGATCGCCGAAAGCCTGGAATACCCCGAAAGCCAGGACTGGGTGATCTTCAACCTGCGCCCCGAGGCGAAGTTTTCCGACGGCAGCCCGGTCACCGCGGATGATGTGGTGTTTTCCCACAACATCCTGCTGGAGCAGGGGCTGAAATCCTACGCCGAAGCGGTGCGCAAACGCATTCCCAAGGCCGAGGCACTGGGGCCGCACCGGGTGAAGTTCTACTTCTCCCCGGATTTCCCGCGCCGGGCGATGATCACCCAGGTCGGCGGCACCTCAGTCTTTTCCAAGGCCTGGTTCGAGGCTGACCCGGAAAACCGCCGCATTGACGAGCCCCGCCTGGATCCCGGTATCGGCTCCGGGCCTTATGTTCTGGAAAGCGCCGACGTGAACCAGCGCATCGTCTACAAGCGCAACCCGGACTACTGGGGCAAGGACCTCAACGTGAACGCTGGCCGCCACAACTATGACCGCATCCGGGTCGAGTATTTCGGCGATGATGTTGCCGCGATGGAGGGATTCAAGGCCGGCGTCTATACCCTGCGCCCCGAAAACAACTCCAAGAACTGGGCCACCAACTATGAATTCGCCGCAGTCGACAAGGGCCATGTGATCAAGGGTGAGTTCCCGGACGGCAACGTGCCGGCCGCCAGCGGGTTTGTGATGAACCTGCTGAAACCCAAGTTCCAGGATATCCGCGTGCGCGAGGCGATGCAGCTGGCGTTCAATTTCGAATGGACCAACGAAAGCCTGCAATACGGGCTGTTCCGCCACCGCTCCTCCTTCTGGCAGGATTCGCCGCTGGCCGCCGAGGGCCTGCCCGAGGGCCGCGAGAAAGAGGTGCTGGAGGCGCTGGGCGATCAGATCGACCCGTCCATCCTGACCACTGAGCCGGTGATGGCACATGCCTCCAAGGCGTCGCGCCCTGGCGACCGCAAGAACCTGCGCCGGGGAATGAAGCTGCTGGACGAGGCCGGCTGGACCGTCGGCGATGACGGCATGCGCCGCAACGCGCAAGGCGAGCCGCTGAAGGTCGAATTCCTCGCCGACAGCCCGACCATCGAACGCATCGTGCAGCCCTATGTCGCCAACCTGCGCACCATGGGTGTGGATGCGGTGCTGAACCGGGTCGATTATGCCCAGTACACCAGCCGCCGCCGAGAGAAGGAGTTCGACATGATCTCCTCTGCCTATCCGATGTCGCTGGAGCCTTCGACCGGCCTGTACCAGTACTTCGGCTCCGAGGCGCATGAGTATTCGGTGTTCAACCCGGCAGGCCTGGCAGATCCGGCGGTGGATGCGCTGATCGGCAATATCGTCGATGCCAAGACCCAGGAAGAGCTGCGCGCCAACGCCCGCGCGCTGGACCGGGTGCTGCGGGCCAAGCGCTTTGTGGTGCCGACCTGGTATCTGGACGTGAACTGGATTGCCTATTGGGATATGTACCGCCAGCCGGAAAACCTGCCGCCCTATGACTCCGGCCTCTTGGACCTGTGGTGGATCGATGCAGAGCGCGAGGCGGAGCTCAAATCCGCCGGCGCGCTGCGGTAAGGGACCTGAGATGGCAGCCTATATCCTCCGGCGTCTGCTGCTGGTGATCCCGACCCTGTTTGGCATCCTGGTGGTGAACTTCGCCCTTGTGCAATTCGTTCCCGGTGGTCCCGTTGAACAGATCATCGCCCAGCTTGAAGGCGGCGGCGACGTGTTCGAGGGCTTTGCTGGCGGCGGCGGCGATGCCGGCACCGAGGCAATCAGCGCTAACGAGAATTACGCCGGCCGCCAGGGCCTGCCGCCGGAGCTGATCAAAGAGCTGGAAGAACAGTTCGGCCTCGACAAGCCGCCCTTGGAACGCTTTCTGACCATGCTCGGCAACTATGCGCGCTTTGACTTCGGCGAGAGCTATTTCCGCAAGATCGATGTCACCGACCTGGTGCTGGAGAAAATGCCGGTCTCAATCTCGCTCGGCCTGTGGTCGACGCTGATTGCCTATCTGATCTCGATCCCGATGGGCATCCGGAAGGCGATGCGCGATGGCTCGCCGTTCGACACCTGGACCAGCGGCGTGATCATTGCGGCCTATGCGATCCCCGGCTTCCTGTTTGCCATCATGCTGCTGGTGCTCTTTGCCGGCGGCTCCTACTGGCAGATCTTCCCCCTGCGCGGCCTGACGTCCGACAATTGGGAAAGCCTCAGCCTGCTTGGCAAGGTCATGGACTATTTCTGGCACATCGCCCTGCCGGTCACCGCCTCCACCATTGCGGCCTTTGCGACGCTGACGCTGCTGACCAAGAATTCCTTTCTGGATGAGATCAAGAAGCAATACGTGATGACCGCCCGCGCCAAGGGCCTCAGCGAGAACCGGGTTCTGTACGGCCATGTGTTCCGAAACGCGATGCTGATCGTCATCGCGGGCTTCCCGGCGGTGTTCATCGGCGTGTTCTTTGCCGGCTCCCTGATCATCGAGACGATCTTCTCGCTCGATGGCCTCGGCCGGCTGGGGTTCGAGGCCGCGGTGGCGCGCGACTACCCGGTGATGTTCGGCACCATGTACATCTTCGGCCTGATGGGGCTGGTGGTCGGCATCATCTCCGACCTGATGTATGTGGTGGTCGACCCGCGTATCGACTTTGAAAAGCGGGAGGGCTGATCCATGGCGCTCTCCCCCCTGAACCAGCGCCGCTGGCGCAACTTCTGCCGCAACCGCCGCGCCTATTGGTCTCTGTGGATCTTTGCGGTGCTGTTCGGCCTGTCGCTGTTTGCCGAATTCATCGCCAACGACAAGCCTATCCTCGTCAGCTACCGCGGCGAGGTCTATGCGCCGGTGTTTAACTTTTACCCGGAAACCGCCTTTGGCGGCGACTTCCAGACCGAGGCCGTCTACAGCGACCCGGAGGTCGAATGCCTGATCCGTTCCGGCGGGGTGGAGGACTGCTTTGATGAGCCGGACAGCATCCTGGAAGACATCGCCGCTGGCACCTATGCGGCAGATGATTTCCACGAAGGCTGGACCCTGTGGCCGCCGATCCCCTACAGCTTTGACACCACCGTGGACCGCCCCGGCGCCGCGCCGCTGCCGCCCGGCGGGCTGAACCTCCTGGGCACCGATGACACCAAGCGCGATGTGCTGGCGCGGGTGATCTACGGCTTCCGCCTGTCGATCCTGTTCACCCTGATGGTGACGGGGGCGGCCAGTATCATCGGCATTCTGGCCGGTGCGGTGCAGGGCTATTTCGGCGGCCTGACGGACCTGGTCTCTCAGCGGGTGATTGAGGTCTGGGGCTCGGTGAATTCGCTCTATGTCATCATCATCATGTTTGCGATCCTGGGCCGCAGCTTCTGGCTGCTGGTGTTCCTGATGGTGCTCTTTGGCTGGACCGCGCTGGTCGGTGTGGTCCGGGCCGAATTCCTGCGCGCCCGCAACCTGGAATACGTCCGGGCGGCCAAGGCGCTGGGGGTCGGCAACCTGACCATCATGTTCCGCCACATGCTGCCCAACGCGATGGTGGCGACGCTCACAATGCTGCCCTTCATCATCACCGGCACCATCGGCCTGCTGGCGGGTTTGGACTTCCTCGGCTTCGGCCTGCCGTCCTCGGCGCCGTCTTTGGGAGAGCTGACGCTGCAGGCCAAGCAGAACCTGGAGGCGCCCTGGCTTGCCTTCACGGCCTTCTTCACCTTTGCCATCATGCTGTCGCTCCTGATTTTCATCTTCGAGGGCGTGCGCGATGCCTTTGACCCGCGGAAGACGTTTTCATGAGTTGGACAGGCGATAGTAATGTGTACCGCTCGGCGGCACGCCGGGCAGTGCCCGTCCGCCCCCACGGGCGGGCACTTCGTTTCCGCCCTCGGACGGCCGCTGCCCTCATCGTAGTTTCGCAAGGGGAAGAATTATGACCGCCCAATCCCCACTCCTGAACGTCCAGAACCTCCGGGTTTCCTTCCGTCAGGACGGCAAGATGACAGAGGCAGTGCGCGGCGTCTCCTTCTCCGTCGGGCGCGGTGAAACCGTGGCGCTGGTGGGTGAGTCCGGCTCCGGAAAATCTGTCTCTGCGCTCTCCACCGTGTCCCTCCTTGGCGACAGCGCCACGGTGACAGGCTCCGTCACCTATGACGGCACCGAAATGGTCGGCGCCAGCGAACGCCACCTGATGCAGGTGCGCGGCAATGACATCAGCTTCATCTTTCAGGAGCCGATGACCTCATTGAACCCTTTGCACACGATTGAACGCCAGCTGGAGGAATCCCTGGCTCTGCACCAGGGGCTGACTGGAAAACCGGCGCGCGCGCGCATTCTGGAACTGCTGGAGAAGGTCGGCATCCGCGACGCCGAAAGCCGGCTGACCTCCTACCCGCATCAGCTTTCGGGCGGGCAGCGGCAGCGGGTGATGATCGCGATGGCGCTCGCGAACAAGCCCGACATCCTGATCGCCGATGAACCCACCACTGCGCTGGCCGTGACCATCCAGGCGCAGATCCTCGACCTTCTGGCTGATCTCAAGGAAAGCGAGGGCATGGGGCTGCTGTTCATCACCCATGACCTCGGCATCGTGCGCCGCATCGCCGACCGGGTCTGCGTGATGAAAAGCGGCGAGATTGTCGAGGAAGGCCCGGCGGCCGAAATCTTTGCCAACCCGCAGCACCCCTACACGCAGAAACTGCTGGCGGCGGAACCCTCCGGCCAGCCGCAGCCGGTGCCGGAGGATGCCGAGGAGCTGGTGGCGGCCAGGGATCTCAAGGTCTGGTTCCCGATCCAGCGCGGCCTTTTGAAACGCACCGTCGGGCATGTGAAGGCAGTGAACCCGATGTCGGTCTCCGTGCGGGCGGGCGAGACCCTGGGCATCGTGGGGGAGAGCGGCTCCGGCAAGACCACTCTGGCGCTCGCCATCATGCGGCTGATTGCGTCCGAGGGCGCGGTCACCTTCCAGGGCCAGGACCTGCGCAAGTGGTCCACCCGCGACCTGCGCGCCTTGCGCAAGGACATGCAGATCGTGTTCCAGGACCCGTTCGGTTCGCTCAGCCCGCGGATGACCTGCGCCCAGATCATTTCCGAAGGCCTCGCCATCCACAAGGTGGACCAGCACCGCGACACCCGCGAGCTGGTGGCGGAGGTGATGACGGAAGTGGGGCTGGATCCCGCGGCCATGGACCGCTATCCGCATGAGTTCTCCGGGGGCCAGCGCCAGCGTATCGCCATCGCCCGCGCCATGGTGCTGCGCCCGAAACTGGTGGTGCTGGATGAGCCGACCTCGGCGCTGGACATGACGGTGCAGGTGCAAATCGTCGAACTGCTGCGCGATCTGCAGACGCGCTACGGGCTGGCCTATCTGTTCATTTCCCACGACCTCAACGTGGTGCGGGCGATGTCGCATCAGGTGGTGGTGATGAACCAGGGCGACGTGGTGGAGACCGGCGCGGCAGAGGAGCTGTTTGCCAACCCGCGGGCAGACTACACCCGCAGGCTGCTGGCGGCGGCGGGTTAGACCGTTCCCAGGTTAACTCTCTGGCAGGCTTTGCAGCATCTATGCGTTCGCAGCTTAGGCAACGCGCAAAAGTTGCGGCAGTGCGGTTGACCAAATGTTTCGCGCGCGAAACATTTG
>JABXIA010000207.1 GCA_013373325.1 Paracoccaceae bacterium | reverse complement strand
ATGGAGGAAACACTACAACACGAAACGCCCACATAGTGCTCTGGGCTACCGCCCTCCGGCCCCGGAAACCATCGTCCAGATGGACCAAAGGCCGGTCATGCACTAACAATCAAATTGGACCACTCAAGTGGGGCTGATCAGCTATGTTGGCCGCCTATTGAACTTTTTGGAAACAGTATCGCCTGAAGAAGATGAGAGTTTTGATGAAGCAGAACTTGATCGTGTCAAGCAACTCATAACCACGGTTCTTGCAAAGCTTCGGTCCGAAGAAACAGAATCGAAAATCACAACCTTCCTAGACTTCATAAGTCAGAAAATGACGGAGTACTCCAGTATGCTGAGCCTGGAGTACCAGGGCAGTTCGCTCCGGCTTGACGCCAAGAAACTTACGGTAGTTGCTAACACTGAAGACGGCCCCATTCCCCTTAGCCGAATGGGAAGCGGTGAAAACTGGGTTGGTTACCATGTCTTGGCACACCTTGCGTTGCACTGGTGGCTTCGCAAGCGCCATAGGCCGGTACCGGCCTTCTTGGTTCTCGATCAGCCCACACAAGCTTACTATCCACCTGATGCGAAGGATGGTTCACTGGATGAAATTGACATTGATGAAGACAGGCGCGCGGTGCAGTCCCTTTTTGAGTTGATGCACCGGGCTTGCCAAGAGATCGAGGCACCCTTTCAGCTCATCGTCTTGGACCACGCTCACTTGAGAACCGAATGGTTTGAGAGGGCCATTTCAGAGGAGTGGCGTGGTGAAAATGCCCTCATCCCCGCTAGTTGGCCTGAGGGGTAGTTTCGGTGACAAGCTACATTGAAAAAAATTGAAAAGAGGTTTGCCTGTCTCTGACCGATGAGTGCAACTGCCAACCTTCAATAGCTTTGCGGCATCATAATCATTGGGCTCTCTGCGGTAGCAGCGAACTGAGCCGGAGCAGGTAGGGTCTAATCCTACTGCCGCTGTGGCGAGTGGTCACCTGAAGTTGTGCCCCTGCTACGCGATCTAGGTCAAACTTCCTGGTTAGTGCAGGATGATCATTTCCATACCAACCTGAAGTTCAAGCTGCCCCTAGACACCAAGTGGGTTGATAGTCCCGGCAAGCGGATGAAATTGCGGTCATTTTTTCTAAACATGTCAACGTAGTTCTGCTCGCTAAGAGCCTTCGTCGACCACTACAATCACCGCCGCTATCACGGGAGCATCGGCAATCTGACATCGGCCGATGCCTACTTCGGTCGCAGCGACCGCATTCTGAAGGAAAGGAGAGCCATCAAGGAAAGAAAACTGAAACAGCGACGTTTGCTCAATCTCGGACGCGCCGCGTAAGATCGAAATCGATAAGCCAGGCCGCCCTAAACGCCGTCAGCTCTATCGGACCGTTTCATTTGATGACGGACAAAAGAAACAAATTCGTTCTGGATTGCCGAGGTGCGAATACCGTATTGCATCTGAACGAGCGAGTGCAGCCAAAGCTTTCTTCCTCACTCTTGTCAATTCTTCGCCGGTCTCTGGAACTAAGTTCTCTACTAGCCTTTCAAACCAATCGGTTCGTCGGGAGTTGATATCAATGTTTGCGTTCAGCCTTGTTTGCATTGCCCCCTGCACACCACAAAGGTCATTAATGATTTCTGTAGCCACCGTCATCCTCAACATTCCTGCAATAACTTCCAACCAACTTAGAGGGTGCTCTACTGCCTTCATCATGGCCGGGATGTATTCAGCCAGCCGGTGCATAAGTCGAGCAACAAACACGGCTGATGAAAATCCTCCAACAGGTAAAAAAGTACCCAAGACTGACGTTGCTCCCAAGGCTAAGAATCCATTGGCAACAGTTGCATGAGTAGACGCATCAACGCCCTGAGTGTCACACGCGCTTAGTATTACGATGGGTGGGCACCTAACTCGCCCTCGGAAATCCCAGACGTCAACCTTCTGTCTTTCGAATAAAATGGTTCCAACTGGTGCAGCATCGTTTGCTGCGCCGTGCCCATCGAAAATCAGGATGCTTCCGTCAAAACCGTTAAGCGCATCCTCAAATTCCTTCACTGAAGACACAAAAACTTGCTCAATACAAAGCTTTTGGCCCCAAAGATGTTTCGTGGTTTTCAGTGCATTCCGAAGCATGAACCTTAGAGGATCATCGTCGGTGAAAGACGATACCACTAAGATTTTGTTGATTGCATCTGGGTAGAGTGTCACAGGATGGCTGGGGATAAGCTGTGACATCATGACGTTGCCCGGTGTCACAGGAATCCTCGAGCAGTTCTTTATCAACGAAAGAGGTACTTCATCCACTAAAGGCAACCATTCAATCGGAGCATCAGAGATGATTTTTATTGGGCCTGAAGTCTTTGAAATAGCATGGATCCGTTCTGAGCCGACCCCTGAAGCCAGATCCTTTTGAATGTCCTGGAACAACCTGCGGGCTTTTCTTCTGGCTTCTGGCCTCTCAGATCGTACGCTCCGAGCGAAAGAGGAAAGCTTGTTGTGCGTATGATTTACAGCGGGCGAAAGCCTTATCACTGGCGAAACACTCGCTGAGGCGTAAAGACCCACTCCTAGTGTCTGAGTGACAAGTTCACCTGACCGAATTACTGAAACCATGCCTCCCGAAGCCGACATCATTCTTTCGAGCTGTTCTCGCGAAACTGAGTTGTGAAGTCCTTTCTGCTTTTGAAAGATTTTGAGTGCTTTGTTTAGCTCCGCGTGCGTGCTGGATTGGGGCCTACTGTTCTTGTAGCTCTGGCGGAACAACGCAGGCTCGAACAATATCAGATTGGGTGTGGGCTGTTCAGGTATGCCCCGCATTTCTGCCCTAATCCCCTGTCTGACGTGCCGCACAGCACCGGCACTCTCTATGATGAGATCAGTATATTCCTGTTCATTAGTTCCGACGAATGGTTTCCCGGTCTCGAGCTTAAATCCGACTCTTTGCAAAGCCATATAGTTGGGAAGAGAAACGTTATGGCCTTTTACTTCAAGGTTATTGAAGTCAATTTCAGGCAGGCGCCAGTCTTCATTTAGGTTAGCTACAAGACGCTGTTGATTAGGGTTGAGCCTTCCTTTTGACTCCCGGAGCCTTCGGAAACAAAAAACTCTCAGTTCTTCGGTTAGCTCCTCAACAGTAAAGTTGATGGCTTTGTCATAGGGGAAGTGCAAGATTGTTTGATTATTCACCCCTATATACTCTTCTACGCGATCACCAATGGCTGTTTTGCCTGAAAATGTTACTGTGCACGGCGGAAGAAGTTCAGGTCGGACATGTTCCAAGGCAGACACATTTATTGGTTGCCAAAGGAACGGGCGAAGACCGGCAACACGCTGTGCGGCCACGGCTTCCAAACTGTGACTTCTCTCAGCAACGTCGCCTGGCAACTGCAGAACAAGATGCATCGCCCAATGGAGGTCAAGCCAGCCATTCCCAAATCCTTGAAAAGGCGACATTGCCTCAAACGTGCTGTCGTCCATTACCAATAGATAAAGTATTTTGAGTGGGTCCGTGTTTAGCAATCTAGATTGTCTCCAGGGGGATTGCGGTAGGCGAGCTGATCTTGTCGAAAAATGGTCAATTTACGTTTGGGCTCGGTGAGGATGACAACACAGTGACAGACTTGGTGGCTCTTGTAAGTGCAACATACCAGTCTTCTTTGGTCATGCCGTCGTACTCGACGATAATGACGTGCTCGAATTCCAAACCCTTCAACAGGAGCGTGCTTCCAACACTCCTACCGGCGACATGACGCCCTAAGTGCCTAGCTTTAACTTCAACGTCCCCTACGACCTCAGAAAGTGGAACCCCTGTCGTTTTTGATGTTCGAAGAGCCGATAGCATCATCCTGAGCAATTCACAGCGATACGGGAAGAAATCTGGTCTGTTCAACAGTCCTTCAATAAGGTCCAGTACATGAACCATCCCATCTGGCTTTGTAACGCGATCCCCAATATCGATTAGCTCACCGAATTTTTTCCGACCTGCTCCCTTGCCATTTTGATGCGATTTAACGGAGTTTGCGAAATCAGCTCGCAGACCGACAACGCAGAGTTTCACAAAGTCTAAGACCGCTGAAAGCCTGTCCGCATCATTGGATTGCTCAATCAATTTTGCATGCTTAGCGAGCGGCTTGCACGAGATTGGCTCAACAACTGCGAACCGTTGCTTGGCAAGTTTTTCTGCGATCCTCGCTCGCGAGGCCTCGGACGCAGATTGCGCCACAACCACCAGGGTGCCTTCCAAGCCCATGGTTTCAAGGCAAATTCTTGAAATTACTCCAGACCTTGGGCCTGGGAGATCAGGCAGCCAGTGGCGCTGAATACCTCTTCCATCAACACGAAAATCCAACGCTTCACCGGCTTCAAGTTGCGCCCTCAACTCGATCAGCCTATTACCAAGCTCTGCATTCGCATTTTCTTTTCTCCAACGCCAAGGCACGGTCAGCTTGGCAATATTGGGAAAATCCTTTTCAACCACCTCGCACCAATCTACCACGCCATCAAATTCAAAGATCGATTGTAATGGGTCTCCAAAAATACAGACGGGCAAGAGCCGTTTGAGTTCCACGATTAATTCATGCTGGCTTTCACTACAATCTTGATACTCGTCAACGAAAACGCAAGCGTATGTAGCACGGATCACGTCATCGATGCCGTGTGAGCCGAGGAGCTTAACCGCAGCAGGATAGACGGCTGCCCAGTCTTCGTTGCTCTGTGGATTTGATCAGCCCCACTTGAGTGGTCCAATT
>JABXIA010000159.1 GCA_013373325.1 Paracoccaceae bacterium | reverse complement strand
GGCGCGCCTCCGGGCTATGTTGGCTATGACGAAGGCGGGGCGCTGACCGAAGCGGTGCGCCGCCGGCCCTACCAGGTGGTGCTGTTTGACGAGGTCGAAAAGGCGCATCCGGATGTGTTCAACGTCCTGCTGCAGGTGCTGGATGACGGCGTGCTGACCGACGGCCAGGGCCGCACCGTGGACTTCAAGCAGACGCTGATCGTGCTGACCTCCAACCTTGGCGCGCAGGCGCTGAGCCAGCTGCCGGAAGGCGCTGATGCATCTGACGCGCGGCGTGATGTGATGGATGCGGTCCGGGCGCATTTCCGGCCTGAGTTCCTGAACCGCCTGGATGAGACCATCATATTCGACCGGCTGGCGCGCGCCGACATGGACGGCATTGTCGAGATCCAGCTGGCGCGGCTGCTTAAGCGGCTCGCAGGCCGCAAGATCGCGCTGGAGCTGGATGAGGCTGCCAAGACCTGGCTGGCGGACGAGGGCTATGACCCGGTGTTCGGCGCCCGGCCGCTGAAGCGGGTGATCCAGCGTGCGCTGCAGAACCCGCTGGCCGAAGCCCTGCTGGGCGGCGAGATCAAGGACGGCGATACCGTTCCGGTCTCGGCCGGCAGCGACGGGCTGGTCATCGGTGACCGGCTGGGGACATCGGACCGGCCTCGGCCCGATGATGCCGTGGTGCATTGAAGGTAGAGAATGAAGCAGGCCCGCCAGAGAGGGCGGGCCTTTTGGTCTTTCGAGTGATGCGCTACAACTCCAGGCGGCGCAACCCGGTGTGGGATCTCACCCCTGCCAGGATCAGGCAGCAGTCCTCCTCCGCCAGAACCAGTTGGCTGACCGAACCCGGGCTTTGGCGCAATTCCTTTAGCCTCCCGGCTACACAAGCCGTGCCGGGTTTGACCAAACTGAAACGCACTTCGGCAGTGGAATCCGCTACTGCAAAGGAAGAAAGTATGCCGGTTGCCGCAGTGGCTACTGCGGCACGGACCATGAAGTCCCAGCGCGTAAGGCTGGCAAAACTCTCCGGCATCAGATTACCAGCCTCTTGAAATACTGCACCTTTGGCGACGCAGTCATAAACGAGGCCAATTGCGCCAGAACGCCATTATCGGAGATCGCCTGGATATAGGCGGCATGATGTTCCTTGGAGAGCCATTCTTCGACGATCAGCAGGCCGCGTGTCTCCTCCTCATAGTAGACTGTTATAGACAGGGCGCCGTCAAAGCCGCGCACCGCTGGCAATCGTTCAGCCAGAAAGGGTTCAAGTTTGCCAAACTGCCCTTCGGCCACTTCCATCTCAAGTGTTACCCAAATGCTCATCGGGGTCTCCTTTTCATCTTTTGGTGGCCCGGTCTTTGCCTGCAGCGCCCGGCCTGCGCTAACGCAAGCTGATCAAAGATATTGCAATCGGATCAGAAACTCTGATTAGTTTGCCGCATGTGCAAAACAGCAATTGCCCGCGGTCTGAACAGGTCAACCTGTGGAGCAGCCGCGTGACCCGGACACAGAACAAGTTGATTGTGATCCCTGAGGCTTTGGCCGCCTTTTCCTTTACCCGGGAAATCCTGTCGAGCAGGCACGGGCGGCTGATGCACAAGATATTGCACGCAGATTTGCGTGAACTGGAATTTGTCTGCAGCGAAGTTTGCGTCTGTTATTTGCTGAAAGGGCGCGAGCGGTTTTTTGAAGCCGGGGGAGGCTGGACCGAAATCCAGGCTGGCGAGCTTATTATCATTCCGCCGAATGTACGGTTACAGTCGGATTTCCGTTGCCAGGACGGCCCGCTCGAGGCGATGATGATCTTCTTGTCTCCGGTGCTTGTCAGTGAAGTGATGGCTCGATTGCGCGGCGGGCAGGAGGATGCGCCCGCTGGGCTCGAAACCATTCCGGCAAGCCAAAACCTGGCAGCCTTCATGAGCGGGCTTGTTGCGGTGTACGACAGCTTGCAGGTAGATGCGGGCATTGCGCGCCTGAAACTGGTGGAACTGATAATGCTGCTTGCGCTGCTGCATGGCCGCAGCAGGGTGGCCAATACGCTTGCAAGCAGCCTGAGCACGCGGCACCGCCGCTCGGTCGCCCATGTTGCCAAGGCTTTTCCGGACCACGATCTGCGCACTGCAGATCTTGCTGCGCTTTCGGGGCGCTCTGTGCCCACCTTCAACCGGGAATTCCGGCGGGTATTCGGAGTGTCACCCGCGAAGTGGCGCAAGCAGCGCCGCCTGGAACAGGCCAAGAAGATGCTGGAAAGCACAAACGATGCAGTCACGAGTATCGGCTTGGAGGCAGGCTATGAAAGCGCATCCAATTTCATCAGCGCTTTCAAGAAGGAATTCGGTCTGACGCCAGGTCAGTTCAGGGCGGCTGCCTCGGCTGCGGAGCATTAGCGGCGCGGCAGGCTGCTCACCCCGCGGCCGCCTCCTTCGCCACCCGCCGCTCATACTTCCGGCGCAAAACCTTCATGCGGGGTTCCCAGTCATACCGGGGATCCTCGGTGGTTGCCGACCAGTAAAGCTTGCCGCCATAGCGCCAGGGGTCGAGCACGATGCCTTGGTAGATGCCGTCGCCCTTGGCCGCGATCACCGCAGTGGAGTGATCGATGCGGAACTCGTTCTTCGGCTCGGCAATGGCGCGCAGCATCGTCAGCGTCCGGAAGTTCTCCTGGTTGAGGCGGGCTTGCATGTCCTCGGCGTAATGCACGCAGATGCCGCGCTCCTTGACACCGCTGTTCACCAGCGTGTTGTGGATGATCGGCGAGGTGGTGACATCATATTGCTCGGCCAGCCGCGCAGAGTGGCTGTAGGCAATCTCGGCCGCGCGGCGGGCCTCTGCCGGGTCCACCTGCGGGTCCATGGATTGCAGCGCCAGTGCCAGCTCTTCAACATCGTTCCCGGTTGCAGAAGGCGCGCTGGCGCAGCCTGCCAGGGCAGCGGCAGCCAGCAGTATCAGCGGTGCAATAAGGGATTTCATGGTAATCTGCCCGGTCTGGTTTCTGTTTCCGGCCAGCATAAGGGTTTCGCCGCGGGGGTGAAGCGGGGAAATTGCGGCGAGATGGCTGCGGGAGGGATACGTTACAGTCCTCTCGCGCAGTCGTGACAGGATATGTTTTGGGTTTTGCGCACGGGACCGTTACCTGAACAGGAACCCGCAATATCAGGAGACGCAGATGGCGCGCCGCTGGACCAATGATCTGACCCTTGCCGAAGCCACCCCGGAGGCGGCGTTCTGGAACCGGCGCCAAATCATGGCGGGACTGGCGGGCACCGGGCTTGCAGCAGCGCTGGGCAGCCGGGCGCGGGCAGAGGAAGGGCTTGAGCCCAACAGCTGGGAAGAGGTCACCAGCTATTGCAATTTCTATGAATTCGGTACCGGCAAGGGCGACCCCTCGGCCTATGCCGGCCGGATGACAACACAGCCGTGGAGCGTGAAGATCGACGGTCTGGTGGACAATCCGGGCGACTTTTCCATTGAGCAGATCTTGGGGGAGATGACGCTGGAGGAGCGCATCTACCGCTTCCGCTGTGTCGAGGCCTGGTCGATGGTGGTGCCCTGGCAGGGATTTGAGCTGGCCGACCTCCTGAACATGGCAGGCGTGCAGGAGGGGGCCAAGTACGTTTCCTTTGAAACCCTCTACCGCCCGTCGGAGATGCCAGGCACCGCCTACAAGGTGCTGGACTGGCCGTACCGCGAAGGCCTGCGCCTGGATGAGGCGATGCACCCGCTGTCGATCATGGCGACGGGGATCTTCGGTAAGCCGCTGCCAAACCAGAACGGCGCGCCACTGCGGCTGGTGGTGCCGTGGAAATACGGCTTCAAGTCGATCAAGTCGGTGGTGCGGATCACATTAACCGACGAGGAACCGCCCACCAGCTGGAATATGGCCAATGCGCGCGAGTACGGTTTCTACAGTAATGTGAATCCCAATGTCTCGCATCCCCGCTGGAGTCAGGCCAGCGAGCGCCGCATCGGCGGCGGTCTGTTTGCCAAGCGTCAGCCGACGCTGATGTTTAACGGGTACGAGGAAGAGGTCGCCTCCCTGTACGCAGGCATGGACCTGGCCAAGAACTTTTGACCGGAGGAGTTTATGGACGCCGCAAACCGCCTTCTCCGCCGCCTGCCTGTCTGGGCGGTCTACCTGCTAGGGGCACTCCCCGCGCCTTGGCTGTTTTACCAGGGGCTCACCGGCGGGCTGGGGGTGGAGCCGATCAAGGCGCTGGAGCATGAATACGGGGAACTGGCGCTTCAGCTGATGATCCTGACGCTGGCGGTTTCGCCGCTGCGCCGCCGCGCGGGCCTGAACCTGATGAAGTTCCGCCGGGCCATCGGGCTTTTGTGCTTCTTCTATGTGCTGTGCCACCTGCTGGTCTGGCTGGTGCTGGATGTGCAGATCCTGGGCCAGATCATCGCGGATATTGCCAAACGGCCCTATATCACCATCGGTATGGCAGCGTTTGTCCTGATGCTGCCGCTGGCGCTCAGTTCGAATAACCTGTCCGTGCGGGCGCTGGGGCGGACTTGGACGCGGCTGCACCGGCTGACCTATGCGGCTGCGCTGCTGGGGAGCCTGCACTTTGAGATGCTGTCGAAAGGGTTTCAGATCGAGCCGCTGATTTACCTCGGGCTGACCGTGCTTCTGCTGGCCATGCGTTTGCCGGTGCTGAAGCGGGCCAGGCATCCGGCCTCATCCGGTACGCCCGGGCGGACCTAGGTCCGCATAAGGGGGCCTTGCGGCAGAGAGGCGGTCTTCTTGGTCCTTTATTTGATTCTTCGGTGCGAGATTTTCTGTGATTTCAGGCCTTGGTCCTGTGGGTAAGTGGTTTTTTGGGGGGGGCTGGTGTGGTTTGGGCGGTCCGGGGTTTGATCGGGCGTTGTTTATTGGGTCAGTGTTTCTGACTTTGTTGTGTTGTAAGTTATTGATATTGTTTGTTTTGTGATTTTTCTTTT
>JABXIA010000048.1 GCA_013373325.1 Paracoccaceae bacterium | reverse complement strand
GCTGATCGAGGAAGCCCGCGAGATGTACAAGACCGCGAAAGAGGAAGACCAGCCGCACGGCCTGGTCGAGGACGCAGCCAAGCTGCTCGCCGACATGGAAGCCCTGGGCACCCATATGTCCCTCTGATCCAAAAGCGGATTGGACGATTTTTAAACCGGCTCCCTTGGGGGGCCGGTTTTTTTGTTGGGCGCGGCGGCTCCCGGCGCAAGGCCGGGGCGATTGCCTGCCATTCCTCAGTGGCTTAGAAGAAATCGACGCATTGGCGGCACGTTGCTGCTGCGAAGTTACCGCACTCCAGTCATTCGATAGGGTAGGGAAACCTTCTGACTTGCAAATGTTGGCTAACCACAGAGCAGCAATCGGCTTTCATGGGACTTCAGCGCGATACGCGCTGTCGGGCCATAACCCTCAATTTCCTCGATAAACTCCATTACCTCATCCCTTGTTTCAGCATCAAAGGATAACAGAGTTTCAGCTCCCGGATGATAGCTCTCGGTCTCGAGGCCGTTGCTGCAGAGAATTTCATGCTCATCAAACAGCAAGTGCACATAGGTCACTATCTGGCCATCTGCCCGCAAGCGGATCGTCGTGCCGTTCACAAGGTGCTTCGCCTTGACCAGGACTTCAGCATGTCCAAATAGAAGCTCTGCCAGCTCGGAAGAAATCAAGACCCGGTGGTTTTGTGACACGGCGATGCAGTCATGAGCGCCAAGCGCATTTGCTACAAAGACCACCGGTGCATTGCGTCCTGTTGCCTGGCGGGTGCTGTACCCGATCCAGCGAAGCGGCTGCAGGCCATGATCCCGGGTCTTGACTTTGGTTCCCACCTCCAGGTCCTCGACGGCTACAGGGCCGTCTCCTGTATCGATCTTTGTGCCTGCCACGAAACACGGCGGTGTGCCTCCAACGGTTTTGACCGTGACCGAGCCGACGTCGGTGTTTCCTCGGTCATCGGCAACCGTGTAGGAAAAGGTGTTGGTTTCAGACACAGCGCTGTCGTTGGTAATCGAAAGCGTGCCGTCCGGGTTCAGGGTGACAACTTCGCCGCTGCTCAGCGTTACGGACCCGCCGGGCGAAACAGCCTGGTCGGCAATATGGGTGATCGTCAGGCTGCCGCTGTCGCCGTAAAGGTCATTGTCCAGAACATTCAGGACCTCGGACCCATCGCCCGAAATCTGAAAGGCATCACTGTTTGCAACCAGCTCCGGCTCGAAGGGCCCCGTCATCGTGTCGATGTCCGAATTCCAGACCAGATCCCCTAGTAATCCGCCATCCGGGAGGCCCGAGAAGTCGATGAGCATCGTGGTGTACAGGTCTCCGACAGCCTCGCTCCCGGACAAATTCACAATTCCGGTATAGGTCGCCGTGATATTCCCGGACAGGTCCTCATATTCGGGAGCAACTTTGAACGGAAAGCCGTTCTTGGACGTTGGCGTGGACCCCCCGTCAGGATCATCGTCCATGGCGAAGGTTGTATCAAACACAGAGCTCGCCGGAGCAAGGTCGATCTTAAGCGAGGTCAGCAGTTTCGTCGTCGATAGTTCGTGCCAGCTGTAGCCGAAGAACATTTCAATGTCATCGCCCGTTGCTCCGCCATTGGTGTAAGGGTCCAAAGCCTGCCACGTCAGGGTTTCCGTTGTGCCATCAGCATAGGTTGCAGTGATGCGAGCACCTTCCAGATCCACCCCGCGCGAGGACGTATCGGTGCGAACGGTGTAGTCACTTTCATGCGGGTCTTCAGCAAGCCGAACAATATCAATCGTGGGCATGGCTTCGGCTTCTTTCCAATAGGTGCGGCTGCCGCCAGTCTGACTGCAGTAATTGGTGGCATTGAAAACTCATCTGTATGCTATGAACACCCAGTATGGGATCACAGAGGCATAAACACAGCAGAATTGGGGCATGGTTTGCGGTTTGAAATTTTCCAACCGGACCCAATCACTTGCCTGCGAGAAGGATAAAAGTCAGGCCCCGTATGCCTGAAGCCGCATCGTCCAGTCTTAACCCAATTCTCACCAAATTTTCCGAAATTGCCCTGCAGGACGTTTACCCAAACAGCAGGATTCCCCGTGACCGATTGGACCTCCGGCTATGTCGCCGGCATCGACTACACTTTCGACTTCCACCGCCAGCTGACCCCGGCCTTGCTGGGCTTTACTGCTACCGCGCAGGGGCTCCGGCACGGGCTGGACGGCGAAAACATCACCTATTGCGAGCTGGGCTGCGGCCAGGGGTTCTCGGCCAATCTGCTGGCAGCCGCCAACCCGCACATCGAATTCCATGCGATGGATTTCAGCCCCTCGCATATTGCCGGCGCAGCTGAGCTGGCGCAGGAGGTGGGGCTGGAGAACATCCGCTTCCACGAGCGCAGTTTCGAGGATTTCGGCGAGACCTCCGGCCTGCCTGCGTCTTTCGACATCATCGCGCTGCACGGCGTCTACAGCTGGGTGTCTGAGGAGAACCGCCAGCACATCCTGCGCTTTGTCGCGGACCGGCTGAAACCGGGCGGCCTGGTCTATGTCAGCTGCAACACCCAGCCCGGCTGGGCCGCCGCTATGCCGCTGCGCCGAATTCTGATGGCCCGGGCAGAGCAGGGCAGGGGCACCCTGCCGGAACGTATCCAGGAAGCGATGGCGTTCGGCCGCCAGCTGGCCGGTACCGGTGGCGGCTATTTCGAACGCAACCCCGCGGTTGCCGCCCGCCTCGATCACATGGCGTCGATGCCTGCGAATTACGTGGCACATGAGTATTTCAACCAGGACTGGACTCCCTTCTTCTTCGAGGATCTGGCCGCGGAACTGGGCGGTGCCAAACTCAGCTTTGCAGGTTCCGTCAGCCTGATGGACAATCTCGACTGTGTCCGCTTCACCCCGCAGCAGCGCGCCTTGCTGGACAGCGAAGGCGATCCGCTCCGGCGCGAAGGCCTGCGGGATGTGCTGCTGAACGAGCATTTCCGAACCGATGTTTTTGTGAAGGGCAGGCGGGCCCATACCCCGCGCGGCGGCATTGGCGCCTGGTTTGCCACCCCGCTGGCGCTGGTCCGGCCCTACCACGGCGGGACGCTCAAATTCCACCACCGCGGCCAGGATGTGCCGCTGGAGCAGGCGGAATACGCGCCGGTCCTGCAGGCGCTTGGACGCGGCCCGGCCACGGTGCGCGGCCTGCTGGATCAGGGCGCATTCGGAACCATGGAGTGGGGCGCCATCACCCGGATGCTGACGGTGCTGGCCGGCGCCGGCCAGATCGCGCCCGCCTTGCCGCTGGAGGGGCTGGAGAGCCGCACCGCCGCCTGCCGCGCCTTCAACCGTGCGGTCTGCAAACGCGCGGAGGAGAGCGATGCGCTGCGCTATCTGGCGTCTCCGGTCACCGGCGGCGGGGTTGAGCTGGACCGCTTTGAGCAGCTGTTCCTGCTTGCCCGCAGCGAGGGGCTGGAAACGCCCGCAGAGTGGGCGGATCTGGCTTGGCGCATCCTGGCCCCGCAGGGCCAGCGTCTGCAGCACGAGGGCAGGTTGCTGGAAACCGAAGGGGAAAACCTGGCGCTGCTGCGCGCCCGCGCGGGCAATTTCGCGGCCCGCCGCCTGCCTCTCTGCGAAAGCCTCGGGGTGACGCTGGAGGACAGCGGCCAGCCCGCGGCGCAGGTGCGGGGCGCCGCAGCCTGAGACGCAAAATGCCGGGGCGGGAAAACGGGGCGGGAAAACGCCCGCAACCCGCCCCTCATTAGCATTTCGGCAAGCACTGGCCGGTAAACAGGACCGGCACGAGACAACCACTGACAGGAACTGAAACGTGTCCTTTGAAGACCGCGCGCTGGCTGCCCAAACCACTGGCCGGGAATCGGCATTTGCCCTTGATGAAGTGTTCTTTTCCCGCACCGATCCCCGCGGTGTGATCCAGGCCGGCAATGCCGTTTTCAGCCGGGTCGCCAAATTCCCGCTGGAGGACCTGCTGGGCGCGCCGCACAAGGTGATCCGCCACCCGGATATGCCGCGTGCCGTCTTCCAGCTGTTGTGGGATACCATCAAGGCGGGCGAAACCGTCGGCGCCTATGTCAAGAACCGGGCCAAGGACGGCAGCTATTACTGGGTGTTTGCCGTGGTCACGCCCTGCGACGGCGGCTATCTCTCGGCCCGGATCAAGCCGACCAGCCTGCTGCTCAAGACAGTGCAGCAGGAATACAGCAGCCTGCGCCAGGCCGAACAGCAAGACGGGCTGAGTCCGGAGGACAGCGCCGCCCGTCTGCTGGCCCGCCTCAAGGAACTGGGCTTTGCCGCCTATAGCGACTTTGCCGGCCACGCCCTGGCAGAGGAACTGCTGGCCCGTGACGCGGGCCTGAAACGCCCGCCTTGCGCCCGGCTGGCGGAACGGCGGGCAATGCACGCCACCGCCGGGCAGCTGTTTGAGGAGACCGAGGCGCTGGTGCAGGATTTTGAATCGATGCGCACCATCCCCCATAACCTGCGGGTCATCGCCTCGCGCATCGAACCGGCCGGCGGGCCGGTGACGGTGCTGTCCCAGAACTACAGCGCCATGTCGCGCGAGATGTCGAACTGGTTCGAGGCCCACGTCTGGGGCAAGGACAGCAACTTCCGCGCCATCAAGGGCACGGTGACCGCGGCCATCTTTGTCGAGGGCCTGGCCCGGATCCTGACCGAATGCGGCCATCAGCTGGAGCAGGAAGGCGATACCGCGGCCGTCGACATCTCCCGCGAGCAGGGCATTCTGAGCGACCTTACGGAAATCCAATTCAGCAAGGCGCGCGCCAGCCTGAAGGCGGTCCGGTTTGAGGCCGACCGCATCCAGAAGGCCTGCCTGACCCTGCACCGGCATTTCATGGCGCTGACCACCACCCGGGTGCTGTGCAAGATCGAATGCGCCCGGCTTGGCAACGTCGGGGAATCGCTGAACTCCATCATTGATGAGCTTGGCGTGTTCCAGGACAGGATCTCTACCCGGCTCGAACGCATTTCAGACCTCAGCACCGCCCTCGCCAGCGATGAGGCCTGACACTAACCCTTTTTCTCGGCCCAGCTCTTGCGGAAGGACGCGGGCGATTGCCCGTATCGCTTCTTGAAACGGATCGACAGCTGGGTAGCACTGCTGAAGCCGGTTGCGGCGGATATCTCTGCCACCGTCATGTTGGTCTCGTTCAAGAGCGCCAGCGCCCGGCCCACCCGCAGGTCGATGTAGAACTGCACCGGCGAGGTGCCCACATAGCGCTGGAACAGCCTTTCCAGCTGGCGCCGCGAGATCTGCGCATGCTCTGCCACCACGCCCACCTCCACCGGCTCCTCGATGGTTTCATGCATGAACTGCATGGCGTTGATCAGGTGCTGGTTACGGCTGCTGAGCGCCACCGAATAGGCAGACTTCTGCAGCGCCTCGCGGTTGTTGGAACGGAAGTGGATGCACATGTCAGATACAATCACCGCCAGATCCTTGCCGTGGTCGGTCTCGATCATTTCCAGCATCATGTCGGTGGCTGCATTGCCGCCGCCGCAGGTCATCAGCCCCTTGTCGATCTCATAGAGGTTGGCAGTCGGCTCCAGACCGGGGAAAAACTCCGAGAACGACGGCTGGTTCTCCCAGTGCAGGGTAAACCGCTGGCCCTGCAGGAGCCCCGCCTGCGCCAAGGCAAAAGCCCCGGTGCAGATGCCGCCGAACCGGCTGCCGTGGGCATTCTGCCGCCGCATCCAGGCCAGCACCTTGGGGCTGGCGCTGTCCGATGGCTCGATGCCCGCGCAGACAAAACCGAAACTGCCCCGCGGCAGGTCCTCCAGCGTCATGTCGGTGTTGATGCCGATCCCGTTGGAGCAGGGCACCGGTGCACCGTCCTCGCTCAGCAGGAACCAGCGGTACAACTCCTTGCCGGTCACTTGGTTGGCAATCCGCAGCGGCTCCACCGCAGCGCTGAAGGCCAGCATGGTCAGCTTCGGCAGAAGCACAAAATAGATGTCTTTGGGCGGCCCGTCGTAATCAACCCGGAAACTGGCCGCACCCTTCGGGACAAAGCTGCGGAATGTCATATCGCTAACCTAACAGATGGGACGTTCACAGTGAAACGCGCGCCGGAGGGGAGGCTCCGGCGCGCGCGGAAGGATCAGGCGGTCAGTTCCTGCACCGGCTCGCCGCTGTCCTCCCAGGCCGCGATCTCATCGTCGCTTGCCTTGGGTGAGAACAGCCCGGTCATCGCGTAGAAGATACCGATGAGCGGCGACAGCCAGCAGGCAAAGGCCAGCGGGATGTACAGCAGGTTCTCAAAGTTGCCGTCGGCAATCCCCAGCGCCAGCGCCGAGATCACAAAGGCGCCGCCCGCGTTCCAGGGGATCAGCGGCGACACCAGCGTGCCGCCTTCCTCAATGGCGCGCGACAGGTTCAGCGGCGAATACTTCATGCCGCGATACACCGGCGCATACATCCGCCCCGGCAGGGCAATCGACAGATAGGGGTCGCCTGCCACAGTGTTGGTCGCCACCGAGGTCAGAATGGCCGAGGTCTGGATGCCGGCAAAGCTCTTCACCCGGGCAATGATCACCTCGATGATCGCCTGCAAACAGCCGGTGCGCTCCAGCGCGCCGCCGAACCCCAGCGCCAGCAGCACCAGCGAGATGGTCCACATCATCGACTGGATGCCGCCGCGGTTCAGCAGCGGGTCGATTTCTGCGACGCCGGTGTCGATGGAATAGCCGCTGTTGGCGAATGTGAAGGTCTCATGCAAACCCGCGCCCTGGCAGGCCATCGCCATGATGCCGCCGACAACCGCACCGGCAAACAGCGACGGTATCGGCGGCTGCTTCTTCACCGCCAGCACGATCACCAGCAGGGCGGGCAGCAGCATCAGCGGTGAGATCCAGAACGCCTCGTCCAGCGCCGCGGTGATCGCATCGATCCGCTCAAACGACACTTGCGAGGTGTCGATCAGGGTGAACCCGACAACCAGATAGATCCCCAGCGCAATCAGCATCGACGGCACGGTGGTCGGCAGCATGTTGCGGATGTGGTCGAACAGGTTGGTGCCGGTGACGGCCGGGGCCAGGTTGGTGGTGTCCGACAGGGGCGAGATCTTGTCGCCGAAGAACGCGCCCGAAACCACGGCGCCCGCGGTCCAGTACATCGGAATGCCAAAGCCCGCGCCGATCCCCATCAGCGCCAGGCCAACGGTGCCCACGGTGCCCCAGGAGGTGCCCAGCGACACGGACACGATGGAGCACAGCACCATGCCCGCAGCCAGGAACAGCTCCGGCGACAGGATTTTCAGGCCGTAATAGATCAGCGTCGGCACGGTGCCGCTGGCAATCCAGATGCCGACGATCATCCCGACGGTGATCAGGATCGACACCGACGGCAGCGAGATATTGATGACGTGGAACACGCCCTCTTCGATGTTGTCCCACTTGTGGCCCAGCTTCAGGCCGACCAGCGCGGTGATGGCAATGCCGATCGCCAGCGGGATATGCGGGGTGAAATCCCCGAAATAGAACAGCTGGATGCCCAGCACCAAGAGGGTCAGCAGGATTGGCAGCAGCGCCAGTCCCAGACCGGGTTTTGCGGTATTCGGATCAGATGGTGACACGGGGTTTCTCCTCCCTTGGGTCAAAAACGCCTGGCTTTGGCGGATGCGGATACACACCAGAGATCGCCGCCGCGGACTCGATGCCAGCGCGCCGGAATCCACAGATATTGCGACATCCGGGGAGAACGGCCCGTTTCGGGGAGGTATGGGCGGTTGAGGGGAAATTTCCCCGGCCCGGGCCGTTTCTGCCCGTGCGCCAAAGGAAATGCGGCTGCAGCACCGCCGCCGCCCGCCGTGCGCGAAAGGCCACATATTTGGCCGCATTTCGGCTGGTTTCTGGATTATCCCGCTGTATGACTTACTCTGAGAAGCGGGCTAACTGCTTGGGAACCGGAATGAAAAGGCTGCGCAACCCCCGGACCGGGGTCGAACAGGGCGATGTCACCGTCTTCTCGGATTTCGAGGAGGGCGGCGAAATGTGGACCGGCACCGGGCCGCGGGTCCGGCGCCAGCCGGTTGCCTTCAGCACGCCCTATGCCAGCCCTCCGGTGGTGCATGTCTCGGTGTCGCTCTGGGATATGGCCACCACCGCCCCGATCCGCGCGGAACTGGTGGCGGAAAATATCACCTGCGAAGGGTTCGAGGTCGTCTTCCGCACCTGGGCCGACAGCCGCGCCGCCCGCCTGCGCGCCTCCTGGCTGGCAATCGGTGAACTGCCGCACGCCGACGATTGGGACGTCGATTAGACCTCCGCCGTGATCGACCCGGCCCGCAGCAGCTTTTGAAACTTCGGGCATTCCAGATGGCTGGGCGCCGGGCAGTCCGCCACATGGCGCAGCGCCTCCTTCAGCAGCGTCAGCTCGCGGATCTGCGCCTCCAGCGCATCGGCGCGCGCATGCAGCTGCTCCCGCGGCAGATCGGGCTGGCCGTCCTTGCCGAACATGCCCGCGACCTCCTGCAGCGAAAACCCCGCCGCCTTGCCCATGGTGATCAGCGACAGCTGCAGCAGCACCTCCGGCCCGAACTGCCGCCTGAGCCCCTTGCGTCCCGCTGAGGTGATCAGCCCCAGTTCCTCATAGTACCGCAAGGCAGAGGCCGCCACGCCAGAGCGGTCCGCGACCTCGCCGATATCCAGAAGATTCATCCTTGACCTCAAGCTGGCTTCAATTGGCAAGGCTGGCACTTCGCAGCCGTGGAGGCAAGGCGAAGCCCGGTAATGGGCTTGACTTGAAGTGAACCTCAAGTCGTAGGCCTGCCGCAACCGTAACTCCAAAACAGCAAAGGCAAGGAGCCCCATGGAGCACAACCTCATATTCAGCGCGATTTTCATCGGCATAGGTGCCACGGCGGTAATGGATTTGGGCACCCTGATCCAGAAACATCTGCTGCGGCAGCAGACACTGGACTACGCGCTGGCTGGGCGCTGGCTAGGCCATGCTGTCCGGGGGCGCTTCGTTCACCATCCGATCACGGCCAGCCCGCCTGTCCGCGGCGAACGGCTGATCGGCTGGAGCGCGCATTACCTGACCGGCATCTTGTTTGCAGCTGTCTTTCTGAGCGCAGCCGGCGGGAACTGGATCAAGGATCCCAGCCTGTGGTCCGCCCTGGCATTTGGCGTCCTGACGCTCGCTGCCCCATTCCTGATCCTTCAACCCGGTATGGGCGCTGGGCTGGCTGCGCGGCGGACGCCCGCCCCGAACAAGGCCCGGCTGAAAAGCTTGGCAACGCATCTGACCTTCGGGGCAGGGCTGTGGCTTTCGGCGCTCTGCCTTGCCTTGATGTAGCGCCTGCGCGCGGACGACCGTTGCGCTGGCAAGGGCCTGGAACAATCAAAAAAGCCCCGCAATCGCGGGGCTTTCCAATTCAGTCAAACAGCCGCCTCAGCCGCCGTTGGAATAGAGGCTCTCGTAGATCGGAACCAGGGTCTTGTCCTCGAACAGCGACGAAACGCTGGTGCCGTGCCAGATGTTCAGGATCGCCTGGGTGAACAGCGGCGCGGTGGGCACGATGCGGATGTTCGGCGCAGCCTTCACCTCTTCGGTCGGCTGGATCGAGTCGGTCAGCACCAGCGATTTCATCACCGAGTTGGTGACGCGCTCAACCGCGGGTCCGCTCATCACGCCGTGGGTGATATAGGCGTGCACTTCCTTGGCGCCGTTATCCAGCAGCACTTGCGCCGCCTTGCACAGCGTGCCGGCAGTGTCGCACATGTCGTCGACGATCAGGCAGATCTTGTCCTTCACGTCGCCGATCACGGTCATCTCCGCCACTTCACCGGGCTTCTCGCGGCGTTTGTCGACGATCGACAGCGGCGCGTTGATGCGCTTGGCCAGCTCGCGGGCACGGGCCACGCCGCCAACGTCCGGCGACACCACCATCAGCTCGCCCATCCGGTCCTTGAACTGGTCCTTCACGTCCAGCGCAAAGATCGGGCTGGCATAGAGGTTGTCCACCGGAATGTCGAAGAAGCCCTGGATCTGCGCCGCGTGCAGGTCCATGGTCAGCACCCGCTCGATGCCCGCACCGGTCAGCATGTTGGCGACCAGCTTGGCCGAGATCGGCGTGCGCGCCTTGGTGCGGCGGTCCTGGCGGGCATATCCGAAGTAGGGGATCACCGCGGTGATGCGCTGGGCAGAGGAGCGGCGCAGCGCGTCGGCGATGATCAACAGCTCCATCAGGTTGTCATTGGCCGGGTTCGAGGTCGGCTGGATGATGAACATGTCCTCGCCGCGGACGTTCTCATAGACTTCGACGAAGATCTCGCCGTCATTGAACCGCTCGACGCGGGCATCCACCAGCCCCTGGTCGACACCGCGGTGCATGCTCATGCGGCGGGTAATGGCTTGGGCAAGAGGAAGGTTGGCGTTCCCAGCAATCAGCTTGGGTTCGTTCAAGGTCGGCATTGGCTGTTATCCCCAGGCAGCAATGGCAATGTGTCAGATTCGTGATATTGAACCCCGCTTATCATGCACTTACCCTCGCGCATAGTTCTAAGCGGGAGAAACAGCTTTTGGTGGCATCCGGGATACCCCCTTCAACCCCGCGTCAAACTTCGTGCCGCGCCCCCCAGGTGTTTCACCGCAGCTTCGGCAACGGCCCGCGCCCCGTGCTGGCGGTGCATTGCTCGCTGGCCCATTCCGGCGCCTGGCGCGGCGTGGCTGAGGTGCTGGCCGGGGACATCACCCTCACCGCCTTCGATATGCTCAGCCATGGCCGCAGTCCGGACTGGGACAGGCAGGGCAACTACCAGCTGCTGAACATGCAGGCGGGGCTTTCGCTGCTGACGGCCCCCGTGGACCTCGCCGGCCACTCTTTCGGCGCCACGGTGGCGCTGCGCATGGCGATGGCCCGCCCCGATCTGGTGCGCAGCCTCACCCTGATTGAGCCGGTGCTGTTCGCCGCCGCGCAGGACGAGGACCCTGCCGCCTTTGCCGAACTTGAGGCCGCCAGCCAGCCCGCCGAAGCCGCCTGGGCCTCTGGCGACCGCGAGCGGACCACCCGGCTGTTCAACCGCATGTGGGGCACAGGAGAACCCAAATGGACCGATCTGCCAGCCCCCGCCCGCGCCGCCATGGTCCGCGCCATGCCGGTGGTGATGGCCAGCCGCGCGGTGCTGCATTCGGATGCAAACGGCACCCTGGCGCCCGGCGCGCTGGACACCGTGACGATGCCGGTGCAGATCCTGACCGGCGCCGCCAGCCCGCCCGTCATCCCCGCCATCGCCCGCAGCCTCTGCCGCCGCCTGGGTGCCGCGCACACCGAGGTGCCGGATGCGGGCCACATGCTGCCAATAACCCACCCGGCGGAAACCGCCGCGCTGCTGCGCCAGTTCTGGCGGATGCACTGACCCTTTGCACCACCGCGATGGACGCGGCAGGATAGGGGCCAAGGCCCGCAGACAGGAGACGGCACAGATGGCATCGAAAAAGGACCTGCTGAAAACCCTCCTTAAAGGGCTGGAGACCGGCGACCCGGCCTCTGCCGCCGTCGTCAACGAGGCGAAATACATCCAGCACAACCCGCAGACCCACGAGGGCAGCGAGGGGCTGGCGGTGCTTTTCGCCCGCCTCGCCAAGACTTCGCCCCGCGTCACCTTCAAACGGGTGTTCGAGGATGGCGGTTTCGCCTTTGCCCATATCGAATACGATTTCTCCTCGCTGCGCGCCGCCTTTGAGGTGTTCCGGTTCGAGGACGGTCAGGCCGTGGAGCATTGGGACAATATCCAGCCCCTGCGCGGCCCCAACCCCTCAGGCCGCGGCATGCAGGACGGCGCCACGGAGATCACGGACTTCGACAAGACCGAGGCCAACCGTACCCTCGCGCGCAGTTACACGGAGAAGGTGCTGATCGGGCGCCAGCTGGACCTCCTGCCGGATTATGTCCGCGCGGATCTCATCCAGCACAACCCGGACCTTGCCGACGGTCTGCCTGCCTTGAATGACGCACTGTCAGCCATAGAAAACGGCATGCCCGTAATTCAGTACCAGCATCTCCACCACGTGCTGGCAGAGGGTAATTTCGTGCTCTGCGCCAGCGAGGGGCAGCGGGGCGGCGTCCACACCAGCTTCTACGATCTCTACCGCTTCGAGGACGGCAGGATCGCCGAACACTGGGACACGATCGAGGCCATCCCCCCGCGCAGCGAGTGGAAGAACGGCAACGGCAAGTTCTAAGCCCGGCCTGTCCTCACCAGGGCTTCGCGCCCTGCTTGGCCCAGACGTCCAGGAAATTGCCGTGGTTCGGCATTTTCACCGCAGGCAGGGTCTCTGCCGTCATCGCGGTTTCCGCATCAATCACCCCGTTGCGCTCCAGGATGAAGGCCGCCAGCGCGTAAACCTCGTCATCGCTCAGCGACTTCGGCGCCTCCAGCGGCATCGCCCGGCGGATGTAGTCAAACAGCGTGGTGGCATAGGGCCAGTAGCTGCCCGCGGGCTTGGCCCAGAGATCATTGGGGCCAACCGGCGGCATCACCGGGCCCTCGCTGCCGGTTGCGCCATGGCAGGTGGCACATTTTGCGGCATAGATCTCCGCGCCTTGTGCTGCAGTGCCGCTGCCCGCAGGCAGGCCGGCACCTTCAGGCGTTACATAGGTGGCGTAAAACGGGATATCGGAGGCCTCCAAGGGCTGCCCCAGACCCGGCCCTTCGGACCGGGCAGCAGTGGCGGTCAGCAGCAGGGCTGCGGCGGTGAGTTTAAAGATAGACATTCTGAACCGCTCCTTCTGCTGTGATCTGCCAGGGCTGGATGGCGTTGTAATGCAGGAAGTTTGACGCGTGATAGCGTGCCTTCCAGTCGGCGCGCGGAGGCTGCACTGCGCCGGTCTCGTCCGTTGCGCGGCTCATCAGAACCAGGGGCGATCCGTCCCAGTGCCAGGGCAGGCTGAACCGTGTCAGCGCCTGCGGCAGCACCGGGCCTGCCAGCGCCGCCTCGGCCCAGCTGGCGCCGCCATCAGCAGAGACCTCGACCTTGGCGACCTTGCCCGCCCCGGTCCAGGCCAGCCCGGAGATTTCATAAAACCCCGGCCCGCTCATCGTCATGGTCGCGGACGGATGGGTGATGAAACTCTTCACCCCCATCGCAAAGGTGAACTGGAGCGAGGAGCCGTCAGCCAGGATCTCGGTGTATTCGCCCGATTCATCCTTGGTATGCACCGGCGCCTCAGTCACCCACAGGCTGGTCAGCCACTTGATGTTCATGTTGCCCTCGAAACCGGGCAGCAGCAGCCGCATCGGATAGCCCTGCTCGGGCCGGATCCGCTCGCCGTTCTGATAGAGCGCCAGCATCCCGTCGCTCATGATCTTCTCCATCGGGATCGAGCGCGCCAGGCTCGGCCCGTCGGCGCCCGCGGCCACCACCCACTTGCCCTCGGGCTTGACGCCCGCTTCCTCCATCAGAACGCGCATAGGAATGCCGGTCCATTCGGTGTTCGACACCAGCCCATGCAGCATGTCGCAGCCCGCCTGCATCGGCTCCGGCATCACCGCGTTGAACAGGCTGTTGCCGGCGCATTCCAGGAAATGCGTGGCGGTCACCGTCGGATAGCGCTCCAGTGCCTTCAGGTCGAACTGCAGCGGGCGTTCCACCAGCCCATGGATCATCAGGCGGTGGCGGGCCGGGTCAATGTCCGGCCGGCCGCCGTGGTGCACCTCGTAATGCAGCCCGCTGGGGGTGATGGTGCCGCGAAGCTTGTGATGCGGCGTGCCCGACAGGCTGAAGGCCGGCGCCACATCCTGCCAGGGTTCGATGATGGCGCGCTGCACCGCGGACTCTGCCTCCGCCGGCGCGCCATAGCCGCGCGCCCGCGCCCCTGCCGCTTTGGTCCATTCCGGGATTTCCGCCTCCGCTCGCGCAACGCGCGGCTGCAGCAGCCCCGCGGCGCCTCCCGCTGCGGCTGAGGCCAGCAGCATCCGGCGGCTCAGCAGCCCGCCGCCCGCGGCATAGTCCAGCGCCGCGCTATCCTTGGTGGATCGTGTCATGAATGTCCCCTCCCTCGCTGGCAAATGCTGCTCGCACAGGGCCCCAGGACGCGGGTCTTGCCACCCGCTGCTTCCGCAACTCTATCATAAAACAGCCTGCAACAGCAGGGGGCAGGCAGACCGTGCGTGTGGATAAACTGCGTCCTGCTGCTAAACTCTATCGCAGGAGTGACTGACAGGAGGCCCCCATGCCCGGACTGGATTTCTGGTATTCGATCGGCAGCACCTACAGCTACCTGACGGTGATGCGCATCGGCGATGCGGCGGCGCAGGCGGGTATCCCGGTCCGCTGGCGCCCCTTCAACGTGCGCCATGTGATGACGGTGCAGAACAACATCCCGTTCAAGGACAAGCCGGAAAAGACCGCCTATATGTGGCGTGACATCGAACGCCGCGCCGGGCGCTACGGCCTTCACGCAAGGCTGCCTGCGCCCTATCCGCTGCCGGAACTGGTGCTGGCCAACCAGGTGGCGGCGCTGGGCGCGGCAGAGGGCTGGGGCGAGGCCTATACCCAGGCCGCCTACCGCTGCTGGTTCGAGGCCGGCCAGCCCGCGGGCGAGGACCCGAACCTTTCCGCCAGCCTGCAGGCCGCGGGCCAGGACCCGGGCAGGGTGCTGGCAGAGGCGGTGTCGGACAAAACGGTTAAAATGCTCGCGGACGCAACCGAGGAAGCAATGGCGCTGGGCATTTTCGGCGCCCCCAGCTTCGTCGTGGCGGGCGAGGTGTTCTGGGGCGACGACCGGCTGGAGGACGCGCTTCTCTGGGCGCAGGGCAAGCGCTGACCGCCGTCCTGCAACAGATCAGAGCAGCGACAGGAACGCCCGGATGTCTTCCTCAGGCACCGACCAGTCGCAGACAAACCGCGCCGTGACCATCTCGTTCTCCGGCCCCTGCAGCAGCCCGTCCCACAGGTGATAGATCGCACCTGCCGCAAACAGCTCCTGATGCTTGCGGCGGGGCAGGGCGGCAAAGATCATGTTGGCCTGTGCCGGATGGGTGAAATGGGCGCCCGCCGCCTCCAGCCCCTCGGCCAGCAGCGCTGTTTTCGCGTTGGCCGCGCGGGCATTCTCCAGCCACAGGTCGTCGCTCAGGTAGGCCAGCATCTGCGCCGACAGATAGCGGTGCTTGGAGAACAGATGCGCACCGCGCTTGCGGCGGTACTCGAACTCCTGCGCATGGCGCGGATCAAAGAAAATCACCGCCTCCACCCCCAGGCAGCCGTTCTTGGTGCCGCCGAACGACACCGCATCAACGCCCGCCTTCCAGGTCATCTCGGCCGGCGTGCAGCCCAGCGACACCAGCGCATTGGTGAACCGCGCGCCGTCCATATGCACCGGCAGCCCGTATTCGCGGGCCACACCGCAGACCGCGTTCAGCTCGGCGCTGCTGTAGACGGTGCCGAACTCCGTCACCTGCGTCAGCGACACCGGCCCCCGCTGCGGCCCGTGCACGCCGCGGGTTTCCTCACCCTCGATGGCGGCGCGCAGCCCTTCGGAGGTCATCTTGTCGGCGTCCGTCACCAGCGTCAGCTTGGCGCCCCCGGTATAGAACTCCGGCGCGTTGCATTCGTCCATGTTGATATGGGCAGGCTTGGTGCAGAACACCGTCTGCCAGGGCTGCGCCAGGGTCGACAGTGCCAGCACATTGGCGGCGGTGCCGGTGGCCGCCAGATAAACAGCCGCCTCCGGCGCCTCGAAAATCTCGCGGATGCGCGCCGTCACCTCAGCCATTTCCGCATCGGCGCCATAGCCCATGGCATAGCCCCTGTTGGCCCGCGCCAGCGCGTCGAGGATCTGCTGCGGCACCGGGCCGGAGTTGTCGGAGGCAAAATGCATCAGCGAAGTCCCTTGGTCAGCCAGAATATCCGTCTAGCAGTAGGCACTTCCGGTGCTGATGCCAAGCCGGCCCGGTCCGGCGCTCTCAGAACATCTGCGCAAACAGCAGCCCCAGCCCGACGCCGGCAAATGTCCCCACCGTGGCCCAAATCATCAGCTGCTTGCCAAGGTGGTACTGGTGCCAGGCCCTTATTTCACTGGCCTGCTTGCTGCTCAGGCCCAGGGTCGAAAGGAACTCCCGGGCTTTGTAGGTCTCTCTTTCGCTGAAATAGGTGCCGTGCTCGAATGGCATCTGCCGCCCTCCTCATGGGGAAACCTGTTGGCATTTCCTCATCATGGCGGCGGGGCTGCGCACAATGCAACCTTAAATTGCATTCCTGTTTAACAGCTGCATACCTTGCGCAGGCAGCAGGCAGCAGGCTCAGCCGGTCGGCTCTTCAATGATGTGGTCTTCCCACTCATCCTCGGCGATCTCAAACTCCGACACCGTCCAGCCGCGCACTGAAACGCCAGCCTCATGCACGCTTTCCGGCGTTCCGGTCAGCAGCGGGTGCCATTCCGGCAGCGGTTTGCCCTGCCACAACAGGCGGTAGGCGCAGGTTTCCGGCATCCAATACGCGTGGGTGTCCAGGTTCTCCGGCTTCAGCACGATGCACTCGGGGATGAACTGGTGGCGGATCGGATACTGGGCACAGCGGCAGGTCGCGTCATCCAGCAGGCGGCAGGCCACCCGCGTCAGGGCAACCTCGCCGCTGTCCTCATCCTCCAGCTTGTTCAGGCAGCATTTGCCGCAGCCGTCGCACAGCGCTTCCCATTCCTTCTGGTTCAGATCCTTCAGCGGCTTCTTCTCCCAGAAGCGCTGGCCCAGGCCGGAGCGGTCGATCACGTCTTTTGCAGGTTTCATAGCGCCGCCAGAATGTCACGCGCCTCGGCGCAATCCGCGTCCATCTGCGCGATCAGCGCGTCCAGCCCGTCAAACTTCATCTCCGGCCGCAAAAAGGCGACCAGCCCCACCGACAGCGTCGCGCCATACAGATCACCGGAGAAATCAAACACGAATGTCTCGATATTCGGGACCACGCCGCCGAACATCGGCCGCACCCCGACAGAGGCCGCGCCGTGATAGCTGCCCTTATGCGGCCCGTCCAGAACATCGACCAGCACCGCATAGACGCCAAAACACGGCTGATGCAGCCCGTCGATCGACATGTTGGCTGTCGGGAAGCCCAGCTCCCGCCCGCGCTGCTCGCCGCCGATATCCACGCCCTCGATCCGGTGCCAGTGGCCCAGCATCTCCTTCGCATCCGCAGGCCGGCCTTCGCTCAGCGCATTGCGGATCGCGGTGGAGGACACCGCGTGTTCGGAATATTCCATCAAGGGCGCAATAGTGACGCCAAACCCGTACTGTTCGCCAAAGCGCTGCAGGTCTTCGGCATTGCCCGCGCGGCCCTTGCCGAAACAGAAATCGGCGCCGACGACGACATGCGCCAGCCCGAGCCCTTCAGAGATCACGTCGCGGGCAAACTCCTCCGGCGTCAGGCTCGACAGCGCGGTGTTGAAGTTCAGCTCATAGAGCCGCTCCACCCCCAGCTTCTCCAGCCGGTGAGCACGGGTTTCGGCCCGCATCAGCCGGAACGGCGGCGCATCGGGGGCAAAATACTCGCGCGGGTGCGGCTCAAACGTCATCACCCCCAAGGGCGCCCCGGGGGCGGCCTTGCGGGCCAGCTCGATTACAGACTGATGGCCCAGATGCACGCCGTCAAAGTTGCCGATGGCAACGGTGGCGCCCCGGTCCTGGTGTTCGACGAATTGATAATCTCTGACGATACGCATGGCGCATCCGTACCTGCACCTTCGCGGCGGTTCAAGCGGCCAGTGGCGGGGAAGGGCGCGCCCCACCGGGCTGCTACTATAGAGGTTTGAGCACTCTTTCTATTCTGAATTCAGGAAAGTTATCACCATATCGCTCTGAAGCCGCTTCTTTGAACTCTTCCAAGATTTCCCAAGATCGTGGGATATCTTGTTCCAAATTCTCCATGATTTGGCCAAGCAGATTGTTAATACGGCACTCTCGGAGCTCTGCCCTAAGTTTCATCGTTCCTTCGAACGGGGCGGATAACTTTGTTCCCTCGCCCACTTTGCCCTCTGACAGGTTTGCCTCAAGAAAGTCACCCAACTCAGTGCGCAGTTGGTTGTACTTTTGGGCTGAAGCTAGAATTGATGCCAGACGCTCTTGCACGAGGTGAATTTCGTTTAGAAGATCGGCTTTCTTTTCTCGTATGAGAAAAGCAGTTTCGGAGGGAGCAATACTTTCGATTGATCGAGTGGATCCAACAATTTCCATTACCTTGGCCCAAGGCTCCATCTCAGAGGAACCGGTGGCATCCGCTGTATCAAACATCTCGTCGATCTGACGCTTCAAGTTCGCAGCTAGATTGTGTCCGTCAAACAGTTTGAAAAACACAGTGTACGCGCTCTCAGCCTCAGAACGTTCTTGTTCCTCCAAGCGAGTCTTTTTGGCACTACGGTTCGCCATAACGGTTGCACCAAATGACCCGCAAAGTGCTAGGGCACCACCAATTATGGTTGCGAGCAAAGGAACCCAGACGTCATCGATTATCTGGAGGTCAAAAAACTCTAAGTCCAATTTAAAGTCCTCACCTAGCAACTTCTTATCAGGCCCATGCCACTGGATCATCTTTGATTTCGAGAGATGACAGGCCTCTTTGTCAACTTAGCTGTGGGCTGCAATGTGGTGTATGAGTATCAACTGGCGATGAAGTTGTAACGTGGGAATCATAAGGTGTTGCGCACCCACCGTACGCCCCCTTCACGCAATCCTCACGCCCTTCTGCCATACTCCCAAAAGATCGCGATCCCCCCGCCATGGCTCCGCGCATGGGCCATGATACGAGGCGCAGGCATCTATGGGCTGCCTGCGCGACACCCCGGAGACCGGCCCTGATAAAAAGGGGGTCGTCCAGGATATCCTGTCCGAGCAGGCCCCCCGTGGGGTCTG
>JABXIA010000080.1 GCA_013373325.1 Paracoccaceae bacterium | reverse complement strand
TCAGCCGGCTGAGCGGCCAGTCCCGCGCCCACTCCCCCACCGCATATGACAGCGCCGAGCGGTCGGCGGCCAGATAGGTAACCAGCACGTAGTCCATGTTGGAGCGGTGGTTCATCACAAAAACCACGGTGGCATTAGGGTCAATCGCGCGCAGCGCCTCCTCGTCCTGATGGCCCAGCCGCACGCGGTAGACTGCGTTGGACAGAAACCGCGCCGCCCGGATCGCCAGGCCGAAATAGGCAAAAGCGGAAAACCCCGGCACGATTTCCCGCGCATAGCGGCGCACCTGCTCAAACGCCACATTTTCCGGGATACCTTCTGCCGCAGCGTGCTCCGACGCGGCCTGCGCCACCTGAGGGTCGTGGATCAGCCGCTGGATCATGTCGTGGCGCCGCGCCAGCTTGAAGGGCTCAATCGGGCGTTCCAGCCGTTTGTTCAGCCGGGCCACCGCCCGTTCCAGCCGCCGCCGGAAGAACCAGCGCACAGAGGGGAACAGGAAATGCGACGCAAAGGTCACCGCGGCAAAACCCACGATCAGCACAAAGAGCCACAGCGGCAGTTCCACGGTTTGCGTCATGATTGAACAGTTGCCCATGGCAGCAGCCTTTACAAGCGCGAAGCCATTCGGGTTTCCTGCTACGGCAGCGGAATTGCCGCAACGCAGCGAATTGACATGGGTTTAAAATTGCAGTCTACATCAACCTGACGAAATAAAATTACCGACACACTGACTCGCGAGGCCCGACATGCCGCAGATGCAAAAAGACCGCCCCTGGCTGATCCGCACCTACGCCGGCCATTCCACGGCATCGGCATCCAACGCGCTTTACCGCGCCAACCTGGCAAAGGGGCAGACGGGCCTTTCTGTAGCCTTCGATCTGCCGACCCAGACCGGCTATGACAGCGACCATGTGCTGGCCCGCGGCGAAGTGGGCAAGGTTGGTGTGCCTGTCTGCCATCTGGGCGACATGCGGACCTTGTTCGATGAGATCCCGCTGGAACAGATGAACACCTCGATGACCATCAACGCCACCGCCCCCTGGCTGCTGGCGCTGTACATTGCGGTGGCTGAGGAACAGGGCGCGGATGTCTCGAAACTGCAGGGCACGGTGCAGAACGACCTGATCAAGGAATATCTGAGCCGCGGCACCTATGTCTGCCCGCCCAAACCCAGCCTCAAGATGATCGCGGATGTCGCGGAGTACTGCTACACCAACGCACCCAAGTGGAACCCGATGAACGTCTGCTCCTACCACCTGCAAGAGGCCGGCGCGACACCGGAGCAGGAACTGGCCTTTGCCCTGGCGACCGCTCAGGCGGTGCTGGACGAGCTGAAACCGCGCATTGCGCCGGAGGACTTCCCGGCAATGGTGGGCCGCATCTCCTTCTTTGTGAATGCGGGCATCCGGTTCGTGACCGAAATGTGCAAGATGCGCGCCTTTGTCGATCTGTGGGACGAGATCTGCGAGAAGCGTTACGGCGTCGCCGACCCCAAGTTCCGCCGCTTCCGCTATGGCGTGCAGGTGACCTCGCTTGGGCTGACCGAGCAGCAGCCGGAAAACAACGTGTACCGCATCCTGATCGAGATGCTGGCGGTGACGCTGTCCAAGAAGGCCCGCGCCCGCGCGGTGCAGCTCCCCGCCTGGAACGAGGCGCTTGGCCTGCCCCGCCCCTGGGACCAGCAATGGTCGATGCGGATGCAGCAGATCCTGGCTTATGAGACCGATTTGCTGGAGTACGGCGACCTGTTCGATGGCAACCCCGCAGTCGACGCCAAGGTGGAGGAGCTGAAGGAAGGCGCCCGCGCCGAACTTGCCAACCTGGAATCCATGGGCGGCGCGGTGGCATCGATTGAATATATGAAGGGCCGTCTGGTTGACTCCAATGCCGAGCGCCTGAACCGGATCGAAAAAAACGAAACCGTGGTGGTTGGCGTCAACAAGTGGACCGAAGGCGAGCCCTCGCCGCTGCAGACCGAGGATGGCGGCATCATGGTGGTCGATCCGGCGGTGGAACAGGAGCAGATCGCGCGGCTGAACACGTGGCGCAGCGAACGCGATGAGGTGGCTGTAGAACAGGCGCTCGCTGCCCTGCGCGCGGCAGCCCAAAGCGGTGCCAATGTCATGGAACCCTCGATTGCCGCCGCCAAGGCCGGCGTTACCACCGGTGAATGGGCTGAGGAGATGCGCAAGGTCTATGGCACCTACCGCGGCCCGACGGGCGTGTCGGCCTCTGTCTCCAACAAGACCGAAGGGCTTGATGACCTGCGCGATGCGGTTAACGCCGTCAGCGACGTGCTGGGCCGCCGCATCAAATTTGTGGTCGGCAAGCCAGGCCTGGATGGCCATTCCAACGGTGCCGAACAGATCGCCTTCCGCGCCCGCGATTGCGGCATGGACATCACTTATGACGGCATCCGCATGACCCCTGCGGAACTGGTGGAAGCGGCGCAAAAGGACGACGCCCATGTGGTGGGCCTGTCGATCCTGTCGGGCAGCCACCTGCCGCTGGTCGAGGAAATGATGCAGCGCATGCGCGACGCCGGGCTTGAGCATATTCCCGTGGTCGTTGGCGGCATCATTCCGGATGAAGACGCGCAAAAGCTGAAATCAATGGGTGTGGCCCGTGTCTACACTCCCAAGGATTTCGAGCTTAATTCAATCATGAGCGATATTGTCGACCTGGCAAAGCCACCGCAAATTGCAGCGAATTGACCTTTAACAGGCGATTTCCTGCAAATACCCAAGAAAGATGCTGAAACGCGTCTGGAAATTGGTCCATAAGGAATGACATACCGGCTTTTCCGGTATGTCATTTTTATATGGAGTTCAAAATGACCTTCGATCTTTCGGCTATGAGCAGAAAAGAGCTTCTCCAGCTGCAAAGCGACGTTGATAAGGCATTGCAGGAAGCAGAACTGCGTGAGCGTCAGGAAGCCCTGAAAGCCGCCGAGGAAGCTGCCGCCAAATTCGGATTTTCGCTGGATGAAATCGCCAATGCATCGCGCCAAGGCGCCAAGAAAACCAAAGCAGCCCCGAAGTACCGCAACCCCAGCAACCCCGAGGAAACCTGGACCGGCCGCGGCCGCAAGCCGCATTGGGTGCATGCCGCTCTGACCGCGGGCATGGATATTTCCGACCTGGAAATCTGAATCCTTAGCGGAGGTAAGCCATGACCATTCATATTGGCGCCGCACAGGGCGACATCGCGGAAACCGTGCTGATGCCCGGCGACCCCTACCGCGCGAAATGGGCAGCCGAAACTTTCCTGCAAGATGCCCGGCTGGTCAATGAAGTGCGCGGAATGCTGGGCTATACCGGCACCTGGAAGGGCCACCGCGTCACCATCCAGGGCAGCGGCATGGGCATGCCCTCGCTGTCGATCTACGCCAACGAACTGATCCGGGACTACGGCGCAAAGACCCTGATCCGCATCGGCTCCTGTGGCGGCATGCAGGACAAGGTCAAGGTCCGCGATGTGATCCTGGCAATGACCGCAAGCACCGTGAACAGCCCCTCCAGCGGCATTTTCCGCGAACTTAACTTTGCACCCTGCGCTGACTGGGGCCTGCTGCAGGCGGCGGCCCAGGCTGCATCCAAACGCGGCTCAGCCACTCATGTCGGCGGCATCTACTCATCGGACGTGTTTTATGACGAACGCCCGGACCTGAATGAGCAGATGGTGCGCCATGGCATACTGGGCGTCGAGATGGAAGCGGCGGAACTCTACACGCTGGCAGCCCGCCACGGCTGCCGCGCGCTGGCGGTGCTGACCGTGTCCGACCATCT
>JABXIA010000091.1 GCA_013373325.1 Paracoccaceae bacterium | reverse complement strand
TGTCCCGCGCCATTTCCCGCACCGAGACAGAGGCTGCCGCCGGACGCAACGCCTCCAGACAAGCAATCTGAGCCGTCACATCGTAAAGGCCTGCGCTTTCCGTGGTGATCTGTACCGCCATCGCAGGTGCGCTTTCCTGCACGGCATCAAGGGCTTCACGGTAGCGGCCCGGATCCAGCGAATGCAGCCCTTCGCTGTCGCGCACATGAAGGTGCAAAGCCCGGGCGCCTGCAGCAAAACAAGCAGCCGCAGTTTCCGCAGTTTGCTGCGGTGTCACCGGCAACTGCGGGTGAGCCCGGCGATCCCGCCGGGCACCGTTGGGTGCCGCCATCAAACTGTAAACTGCCACTTCTTACCTCCTTCGCGGTTTGCACTGCATTGACTCGCGCCCTGAGCATTTGGGCAGCTTGCCTTGGCGAGACACACGCTCTCAAGCCGCCAATATCAGAACATATGTTCTTTCGATAAAGCTCGGCGGCGCTCTAGCTAAGCAGCCGAAACCCGCCTCTGGACCTAAGCAAGCATATACTCTGGCCCTAACGAATTCCCCGAAACTGACGTTTCTGGTACATAATACGCCTCAGAAGCCCTGTAGGGTTCCGGGCAGCCTGATTCACTTCTAACGCCGAAAGGACATGTCATGGACGGCACGTTCAACGAAAACGATCTCTCCCGTGTGGTCGAGGCCGACAAGGCCCATATGTGGCACCACCTGTTCCAGCACAAGGCGCTGGAAAGCTCCGATCCGCGCATCATTGTCGAGGGCAAGGGCATGCGTGTCTGGGATCAGAACGGCAAGGAATTCCTGGATGCTGTGTCCGGCGGCGTCTGGACCGTCAACGTCGGCTACGGCCGCGAAAACATCTGTAAGGCGGTGTATGATCAGCTGATGAAGGTCTGCTACTTCGCAAACTCCGCGGGCTCCATTCCTGGCGCGCTGTTTGCCGAAAAGCTGATCTCCAAGATGCCGGGCATGACCCGCGTTTATTATACCAACTCCGGTTCTGAGGCCAACGAGAAGGCCTTCAAGATGGTCCGTCAGATTGCCCACAAGAAATATGGCGGCAAAAAAACCAAGATCCTGTACCGTGACCGCGACTACCATGGCTCCACCTTGGCGACCATGTCGGCAGGTGGCCAGGACGAGCGCAATGCGCAGTACGGACCTTTCGCGCCTGACTTTGTTCGCGTGCCCCACTGCATGGAATACCGCAAGCATGAGCTGGGCCTGGAGCACCTGTCCGGCCGCGAGTTCGGTATTGCCGCTGCTGACGCAATTGAAGAAGTCATTCTGCGCGAAGGCCCGGAAACCGTTGGCGCCCTGTGCCTGGAGCCGGTGACCGCAGGCGGCGGTGTGATCGAAGCGCCCGAAGGCTACTGGGAGCGTGTGCAGGAGATCTGCAAGAAGTACGACGTGCTGCTTCACATCGACGAAGTTGTCTGCGGCGTCGGCCGCACCGGTAAATGGTTCGGCTACCAGCAGTACGGCATCAAACCCGATTTCGTGACAATGGCCAAAGGCGTCGCCTCCGGCTATGCCGCGATTGCCTGCATGGTCACCACCGAGGAAGTCTTTGAGATGTTCAAGGAAGTCGCATCGGATCCGATGGGCTACTTCCGCGACATCTCCACATTCGGCGGCTGCACCGCAGGCCCGGCGGCAGCGCTGGAAAACATGCGTATCATCGAAGACGAGAACCTGCTCGACAACTGCGCAGCCATGGGGGAGCGGATGCTGAACAATCTGCGTGCGCTGCAGGAAAAGCACACCGTGATCGGCGACGTGCGCGGTAAAGGCCTTTTCCTTGGTGCCGAGCTGGTGCAGGACCGCGAAACCAAAGAGCCAGTGGACGAGAAGCTAGCCCAGCAGGTTGTCGCAGAATGCGGCGCGCAGGGCGTGATTATTGGTGTCACCAACCGCTCGCTGCCGGGCCGCAACAACACCCTGTGCTTCAGCCCGGCCCTGATCGCCACAGCAGATGACATTGACGCAATCTGCGATGCGGTCGACAAAGCGCTGACCAAAGTATTCGGCTGACAACCTCTCCCTGTTGGACGAAAAACTGCGCCCCGGAACTCCGGGGCGTTTTCTTTTGTGAAACGCGAGGTAAAGCTGCGCATGGGCACGCCGCTAGTCAGCTGGCCCATGCGCAGCTTACTCAAAAAAGTCCCGGAGCAGATCAGAATAGCGCCTCAAATAACAGGGACTTCTTTGGGACAGGGAACGGCGCCGCGTGTTAGCACCGCGCCGGGCCTAAGGTATTTCATATTAGCTGGAAGAGCATCCCCGCCAGAAATGCGCCGCTTACTCCCAGCCCCAGATAGGCTGCGAATACTTTTGGCTTTACCAGTGACCAGACCGCGGCCATGGCGGGAACAGAGCTGACCGCGCCCGCAACCATAAAGGCCATGGCGGCGCCTGTACTCATACCTTGCTCCATCAGCCCAGCCAGAAGCGGTGGCGCTACATAGGAATTGAGGTAGGCTGGCATCCCAACCAGCGCTGCAACAGCAATAGGCAGCACCCCCTCTCCTCCGACCAGACCGGCAATCACAGCGGCTGGCACGTAGTGGACTAAAAGTGCTTCCAGCACATAAGCCAACGCTAGCCATTTCAGCAAAAACACGCCGTTTGAGATGAACTCCCTGCGGAACCTCGTCCGGCGCCCGGCCTCGGTCCAGAAGCTCCAGTTCGGCTCGGCATCAGGCTTCGGCACGCTGCAACCGCAACAGCTCCTGGTCTTCTGCTGGCGCAATGGATTGGCAAACACACCCCGTCCACGCAACATCTTGATGGCAAAACCACCTAACAATCCCAACGCCACTGCAGCAACTGCCTTGCCGATGGCAAAAGGCCAGCCCAAAGCCCCCGCAGTGATTAACAACGTCGGCGGATCGATCAGCGGTGAGGACAGCCAGAACGCCATCACCGCCGACAATGGCGCGCCAAGCGCCAGAAGCCCTGCTATGAAGGGGATCACCTCACAAGAGCAGAATGGGGCCAAGCCGCCAAACAATGCGGCTAGGAAGATCATCCGGGTTTCACGGCCTTCAAAGGCACGAGCGACCATAGCCTCAGCCCCGGTTGCCTTGAGATAGGCCAGCAGCAGCACTGCAAACAGAATATAGCGCGCAGTGCTGCCTAGTGCGGCAAGAGTGAATTCCAGAACAGTTCGAAAATTGCCCGGATCGAGGATTGCGGCAGCAGCCAGCAATACAACGCTGAGAGTCCAAGGCGTCTTCAGCCAGCCTCCCACCATCTTCGCAGGGCGGGGTTCCTGTGTCAGCTCAGCCATCGCTTGCAGCCCTCATTACTGCATCCGCGCAGCATTCCTCCAGGATGAAGCCGGCCAGCGCCTCCAGCCGCTTGTAGTCGGCCCGGCAGATGGTGCTGCGCCCGTCACGCGCCTGCTTCACCACGCCAGCCGCTGCCAGAAGTTTCAGGTGATGAGCCAGTGTCGATGGCGCAATACCCGTGCGGCCCTGAATTTCCCCGACGGTCAACCCGTTTTCTCCGGCCCGGATGAGACAACGCAATACCTGCAGCCTTGCTTCAGACCCCATGGCAGCAAAGCCCTGTGCCGCTTCTTCCCATCCCATGACTTCAGCCCTCATTGATTCGATAAAACTAGTTATATGGTTACTTCTCGAGTTTCAAGATGTAGGAGGGTCCTGCATCATTAGAGTTGCACATGAATATGATCATCGTGCCGCGCAGCACGGCACCCCTGGAAGCGCAGCTTGCCGGAACTCACCGAAAACCGTTCTTGCTAGTGTGGCTCAAGAAATACTTTCCCGATACTGCCATCCGCCACCAGAGCCCGCAGCAGATGGCGGGTTCGGTCAGCATCTACCCTCAATTCCTGCCACAATGGCTGTAGCGTCTGAAGGTCCCAACGCAGCGACAACCAAACAGCGGGGCACTCCGCCCCCCCTGCTCAAAGGCAAAGTAGCCGATCGGAGACCGGGTCGCCTTGGGAACGTAACCCGATGCGTCCGAATAGTAGAATGCGAGATCTGCTTTGCTCCCATCGTGGTGAGACAGGTGCGGAAGCAGCGGAAAGCCCTCAAGAAACGGGAAATTGGCATCAAGCACTTGCGTGACAGTACCGGGAAAGGCTGTGTCAACCGACGCCGCAGTTTCCTGCAGCGCCTTGGCCAGCTCCGGTGTCACGAAGTTCCGGTTCAACCCACAATATAGCCAGGATTGCATTTGCAAAGGACCCTGATGCCAGCAGCTGAGAGCAACCCGCCCGAAGTGCGGGGCGGCCCAGATGGCCGCCAAGCTGAGACCCGAGTAAAGAATCATGAATGCCGCAAGCCTGCGCCGGAACATGAGCGAAACCAACCAGGCCAAACCGCCGAGCTGTGTAAGAAGAGTCAAAAAAACTGCAAAAGCTAAGTGCCCAATGGTTTTCAACATGAAGTAATCTGGCACTGCCAGCCCAGCCAGTACAAGGCGCAGTTTCCTCCAAACTGGCCCTAAGTCCAGATTGCGCCCCGCTTAAGTCCACCCTAAGGTGCCCGTATGGCCATCTCCGTTGACACCTTCTTCCTGAATCCGGATGCACAGGGCACCCTGCAGGCGCAGATTCAGGAAATGATTGCCGAGGGCATCTTGTCCGGCCGCTTCCGGGTGGGCGAGAAGCTGCCGTCCTCGCGCAAACTTGCCGCGCATCTTGGCATCAGCCGGATCACCGTAACGCTGGCCTACACCGAACTCCTGGCGAATGACTATCTCAGCTCGCGTGGACGTTCAGGGTATTTCGTCTCCGACAATGCACCGGTACCACCCTCCTATACCCCGCAACAGAAATCCGGCGACACTGTTGACTGGGGCAAGGTGATGGCGCGCAACTTCACTGGCGGCGACACGCCCCGCAAACCGCAGGATTGGCGGGAATACCGGTATCCGTTCATATACGGTCAGGCCGATGCTTCGCTCTTCGATCACGCTAACTGGCGGCTTTGCGCGCTGCGCGCTCTGGGGCAAAAGGACTTCTCCGCACTGGCCAATGATTACTTCGACCAGGACGATCCGCTGCTGATCGAATACATCGCCCGCCATACGCTGCCGCGGCGCGGAATCACCGCACGGCCGGAGGAAATTCTGATCACGCTGGGCGCCCAAAACGCACTGTGGATTACCTGCCAGCTTCTGCTGAACCGCGGACGCCGCGCAGCTGTTGAGGACCCGGCCTACTACACCCTACGTGACCAGGTAGTGCAAACCAGATGCCAGATCGACTGCATTCCGGTGGATGACTGCGGCCTGCCACCCGGCAGCATCCCTGATGACACCAATGTCATCTTCTGCACTCCCAGCCACCAGAGCCCGACCACATTCACAATGCCAATGGAACGCCGCAAGGAGCTGCTCCGGCGCGCCAGCGAAATTGATGCCGTGATTGTCGAAGACGACTACGAGTTCGAGATGTCCTTCCTAGGCGCACCTTCACCGTCGCTCAAGTCGCTCGACACCGAAGGCCGGGTCATTTACGCGGGCAGTTTCTCCAAGTCGCTGTTCCCAGGCCTCAGGCTTGGTTACCTGGTTGGGTCAGAACCTTTCATCCGCCAAGCCCGTGCATTGCGCGCCAGCGTGTTGCGTCACCCGCCCGGCCATGTGCAACGTACCGTGGCTTACTTTCTGTCCCTCGGCCACTATGACGCTCAGATCCGCCGCATCGCCAAGGTTCTGCACGACCGGCGCGCGGTCATCGAAGATGCGATCCGCAAACACGGCCTGACCATCGCCGGCGTCGGCAGTTTTGGCGGTTCCGCCCTTTGGATGCAGGCACCCGAGGATGTCGATGCCACAGCGGTAGCTGAGCGGCTGCGGGAAAAAAGCGTGATCATTGAACCTGGCGCACCCTTCTTCGCGGCAGAGCACCGCAAGCAGAATTATTACCGTCTCGGCTATTCCTCGATACCGGCAACCAGAATCGAGCCCGGGTTGGCCTTGCTTGCTCAGGCGCTGAAGCAACGCTGAGCAGCTTTTGCTGGTCCATGACTCTCACACCACCCGAGAAATGATACGATTTGTATCAACAGGCGATACGCAACTTTTTTTTGCGTTCACTGGGCATGACCGACTGAACCTTATGTGAAAAAACCTCCCGGCTATTTTCACAAGCCCAGTTTTGGACCTATTCCAGCGCGAGAACTGGCCCTAACCCGGCACCCCACTGCCCCCTAAACCAGAGTCAATTCCCGGCATTCCTGCCCGGGCGGATCATGCGTCTCACTCAGGAGCAAAACCCATGAAAATGACCACCGAAGAAGCCTTCGTCAAAGTGCTTCAGATGCACGGCATCGAGCATGCCTTTGGTATTATCGGCTCGGCCATGATGCCGATCTCCGACATCTTTGAGCCGGCGGGCATCACCTTCTGGGATTGCGCACACGAAGGCTCCGGCGGCATGATGGCCGACGGCTACACTCGCGCCACCGGCAAGATGTCGATGATGATCGCCCAGAACGGCCCCGGCATTACCAACTTCGTGACCGCGGTAAAAACAGCTTACTGGAACCACACCCCGCTGCTGCTGGTTACCCCGCAGGCAGCAAACAAGACCATGGGTCAGGGCGGTTTCCAGGAAATGGAACAGATGCGCATGTTTGCGGACTGCGTCTGCTATCAGGAAGAAGTGCGCGACCCGTCCCGTATGGCTGAAGTCCTGAACCGCGTGATTATGCAGGCCAAGCGTAACTCCGCTCCGGCCCAGATCAACGTGCCGCGTGATTACTTCACCCAGGTTGTCGATATCGAGCTGCCGGCCGTTGTTGACTTTGAGCGCCCCGCAGGCGGCACCGATGCGGTGAACGAAGCGGCTGAGCTGCTGTCGAACGCGAAATTCCCGGTCATCCTGAACGGTGCCGGCGTTGTCATCGGCGGCGCGATCCCGTCCTCGATTGCACTGGCCGAGCGCCTGGACGCCCCGGTTTGCGTTGGCTACCAGCACAACGACGCCTTCCCCGGCTCGCATCCGCTGTTTGCTGGTCCGCTGGGCTACAACGGTTCCAAGGCCGGCATGGAGCTGATCTCCAAGGCCGACGTCGTCCTTGCCCTTGGCACCCGCCTGAACCCGTTCTCGACCCTGCCCGGCTACGGCATCGACTACTGGCCGACCGACGCGAAAATCATCCAGGTTGACATCAACCCGGACCGCATCGGCCTGACCAAGAAAGTCACCGTCGGCATCGTCGGCGACGCCAAGCAGGTTGCAGACACCATCCTGGGCAAACTGTCCGGCACCGCAGGCGACGAGGGCCGAGAAGAGCGCAAGGCGCTGATCGCGCACACCAAATCCTCCTGGGCGCAGGAACTGTCCTCGATGGACAGCGAGCAGGACGATCCCGGCACCACCTGGAACGAGCGTGCCCGCGCTGCCAAGCCTGACTGGCTGTCGCCGCGCCGCGCATGGCGTGCGATCCAGGCCGGCCTGCCGAAGGATGCGATCATCTCTTCCGACATCGGCAACAACTGCGCCATCGGCAACGCCTACCCGTCCTTCGAGGAAGGCCGCAAGTACCTGGCTCCCGGCCTGTTCGGCCCCTGCGGCTACGGCCTGCCGGCCGTTGTCGGCGCGAAAATCGGCTGCCCGGACGTTCCGGTTGTCGGCTTCTCCGGCGACGGCGCCTTCGGCATCGCAGTGACCGAGCTGACCGCAATAGGCCGCGAGGAATGGCCCGCCGTGACCCAGGTTGTCTTCCGCAACTACCAGTGGGGCGCGGAAAAGCGTAACTCCACCCTCTGGTTCGACGACAACTTCGTTGGCACCGAACTGGACACACAAGTGTCTTACGCCGGTATCGCCAATGCTTGCGGCCTGAAAGGTGTGGTTGCACGCACTCAGGAAGAGCTGACCGACGCGCTGCGCCAGGCCTGCGAAGACCAGAAGAAAGGCATCACCACCCTGATCGAAGCGATGATCAATCAGGAACTGGGCGAGCCCTTCCGCCGCGATGCGATGAAGAAGCCGGTTCAGGTTGCCGGCATCAGCAAGGACGACATGCGTCCGCAAAAGGTCTGAACCTGATGCCCCTGCCCTTTGACCTCTCTATGGGCCAGGGGCTCTATCTGGCCGCCGCGTTATTCGCGGCGGCCGTTATCCGGGGCTTTTCCGGCTTCGGATTTTCCGCGATCTTCATCATTTTGGCGGCCCTCACCACCAATCCCCTGCCGCTGATCCCCGTGGTGTTTTCCTGCGAAATCGCCATGACCGCCTTTCAGGCCCGCGACATCCGCCCGTATATCGACTGGCACCGGGCCTTTGCTCTGCTGGCCGGGGCTGCCATCGCAACCGTTCCAGCCATCGCCGTCATGGCGCGGCTTGGCGAACAAGAGGCCCGGCTGGCGATCTCGAGCCTGATCCTGGTTCTAAGCCTGGTTTTGCTGAGCGGCTGGCAACTGGAGCGCCCTGTTGGACGCAATGGTAATGTGGGCGTAGGTGCCATTGCTGGCATCGCCAACAGCGCCGGCGTCGGCGGGCTGCCGGTGGCGGCCTTTCTGACCGCGCAGCCAGTTCCGCCTGCGGTGTTCCGCGCGACGATGATCGTTTTCCTGACCGGCATCGACATGATGGCGCTACCGGTTATGGCCGCAAACGGGCTTGTAGGAGCGGAAACTCTAACTGGCATCCTGCTGGCCTTTCCCATTCTGGCCCTCGGCATCTTGGCCGGGTCTCACAGTTTCAAAGCGGTCTCGCAATCGCTGTTCCGCCGCGCGGTGGTGCTGATGCTGACCGCACTGTCGCTGATCAATATCGCACGGCTGGCATTCTGACTGCCGCGCCCTGCCCCGAAACCACTGTTACAGGACGCATGCCCGTGACCCAAACTTTGTCCCCGCTCGAATTGCTGAAGGCCGAAGCCCCGGCAACCCGTCCCGTTGTTGCGCTGAGCGAGGGCACCGACCCCCGTGTGGTTGCAGGCGCCCTGGCCGCACATCAGGCCGGTATCGCCGACGTAATTCTGGTCGGCCCGCGGGTCGAGGTTGAGGCTGCCCTGGAAGCCGAAGGCTCCAAGGCTAGTGAAGGTGTGACAATCCACGATCCGGCCACCTCAGATCTGACTGCAAGCTTTGCTGCCGAGTATTATGAACTGCGCAAACACAAGGGCGTAGATGAAGCCGAGGCCCGTGCTGCGGCTGAAACGCCGCTGGTTTATGCCGCCATGCTGGTCCGACTTGGCCATGCAAACGGCACCGTCGGCGGTGCTGTGCACACCACCGGCGATGTGGTGCGCAGCGCCATCCAGGTGATCGGCATGGCGCCGGATGCCGGCATGGTCTCCTCCTTTTTCCTTATGTACCCTCCGGAAGGTGCTCCCGAAGGCGCCCGCGCGATGCTCTATTCCGACTGTGGCCTCGTGATAGACCCAGAGCCAGCAGAGATGGTGTCTATCGCGGCTGCCTCCGCCCATTCAGCCAGCGCGCTGCTGCGGGTTGATCCGAGACTGGCTTTCCTCAGCTTCTCCACCAAGGGCAGCGCCAAGCACCCCGCGGTAGACAAGGTGACAGACGCCCTGAGCCTGTTCAAAGACGCGCATCCGGACCTGCAAGCCGACGGCGAACTTCAGTTCGATGCAGCATTCGTACCCTCTGTAGGGGAGCGTAAATCTCCCGGTTCCAGCGTGGCAGGCCAAGCCAACGTGATGATCTTCCCCAACCTTGACGCGGGCAACATCGGTTACAAAATCACCCAGCGCTTGGGCGGCTATTCAGCAATCGGACCAGTGCTGCAAGGGCTGGCCAAGCCCGCCAACGATCTGTCACGCGGCTGCAGCGCCGAGGATGTAACCCAGATTATCGCCGTCACCATCCTGCAGGCTGCTGGCAACAAGCGTCCGGAGATTTGAACACATGTTCCAAAATCCAGAGCCATTGCAGAACACTATTCCCAAATTGAGGCATTCCGTCATACGGTCGCCCGAAACTCCCAACAGGACCCGCCCATGACCCATCAGCAGCCAATCCTGGACACCTCACCCAAGGTCTCGGACGAAATCCGCAAGACGACTTGCTACATGTGCGCCTGCCGCTGCGGCATCAATGTGCACATGAAGAACGGCAAGGTCGCCTATATCGAAGGGAACCGCGATCACCCTGTGAACAAGGGTGTGCTTTGCGCCAAAGGCTCCGCCGGGATCATGCAGGTCAATGCGCCGTCCCGCCTGAAGGCGCCGATGCTGCGCACCGGGCCGCGCGGATCGGGCCAGTTCAAAGAGATCACCTGGGACGAGGCGCTGGCGATTGCGGTGGGCTGGCTGGAGCCTGTCCGCCACGAGGCGCCGGAACAGCTAGCGTTTTTCACCGGCCGCGACCAGTCGCAAAGCTTCACCAGCTTCTGGGCGCAAAGCTATGGCACGCCAAATTACGCTGCGCACGGCGGCTTCTGTTCGGTCAATATGGCGACAGCGGGTATTTACACCATGGGTGGCGCCTTCTGGGAATTCGGCCAGCCTGATTGGGAGCACACCAAACTGTTCCTGCTGTTCGGCGTTGCCGAGGACCACGATTCCAACCCGATCAAGATGGGTATCGGCAAGATCAAGAAGCGCGGCGCACGGGTGATTGGCGTGAACCCGATCCGTTCCGGCTATAACGCAATTGCGGACGATTGGGTCGGTATCACGCCGGGCACCGACGGGCTGTTCATCCTTTCGATGATCCATGTGCTGATGAAGGCCGGCAAGATAGACCTCGACTACCTCAGCCGCTACACCAACGCGCCGGTGCTGGTGAACGCCTCGGAAGGGCCTGAAAAGGGCCTGCTGATGCGTGATGCTGACGGCAAGATGCTGGTCATCGACCGCAACACCGGCAAACTGACCCCCTTCGACCAGCCCGGCGTGCGCCCGGATCTTTCGGCGGTCTACGAAAAGGACGGCGTCACCCACCGCCCGGTCTTCCACCAGATGGCCGAACGCTATCTGGCCGATGAATACGCGCCCGAAGCGGTTGCGGACAAATGCGGCATCCCGGCCAAGCGCATCCGCGCCATCGCGGGTGAGCTGGCCCGCGTCGCCTTTGACGAGGCTTTTGAGCTTGATCACGAATGGACCGACTTCCGCGGTGAGAAGCACACCAAGATGATCGGCCGCCCGGTGGCCATGCATTCGATGCGCGGTGTCTCGGCCCATGCCAACGGCTTTCAGACCTGCCGGGCGCTGCATGTGCTGCAGATCCTTCTGGGCACGGTCGAGGTTCCCGGCGGCTTCCGCTTCAAGCCGCCCTACCCCAAGCCGGTCGAGGCGCATCCGACCCCGCACTGCAAATCCACGCCCGACACCCCGCTGGACGGCCCGCACCTGGGCTTTGTGCGCGGGCCAGAGCATCTGGCGCTGAAAGAAGACGGCAGCCCGGCGCGGATCGACAAGGCGTTTACCTGGGAAAACCCGATGTCGGCCCATGGCCTGATGCATATGGTGATTTCCAACGCGCATGCGGGAGATCCCTACAAGATCGACACGCTGTTCATGTATATGGCCAACATGTCGTGGAACTCCTCCATGAACACCAAAGGTGTGATGGAGATGCTGACCGACAAGGACGAGAACGGCGACTACAAAATCCCGCATATCATCTACTCGGACGCCTACAGTTCCGAGATGGTGGCCTTTGCCGACCTGATCCTGCCGGACACCACCTATCTGGAACGCCACGACTGCATATCGCTGCTGGACCGCCCGATCTGCGAGGCGGACGCCGCTGCAGATGCCATCCGCTGGCCGGTGATTGAGCCGGACCGCGACGTGCGCGGTTTCCAGACAGTGCTGATCCAGTTGGCCAACCGGATGAAGCTGCCCGGCTTCACCAACGAAGACCGCACCGCGAAGTGGAAGGATTACGCCGACTACATCGTCAACCACGAGCGCAAGCCGGGCATCGGCCCGCTGTCGGGTTTCCGCGGCGAGGACGGCAGCAAGACCGGCCGCGGCGAAGTGAACCCGGAGCAGCTGAACCAGTATATCGAAAACGGCGGCTTCCATGTGGCCCACATCCCGGAAGGTGCGGATTACTACAAACCGTGGAACACCGCCTATCAGGATTGGGCCGTGGGCATGGGGCTCTATGACAGCCCGCAGCCCTACCTGTTCCAGCTTTACGTGGAACCGATGCGCAAGTTCCAGCTGGCCGCCGAAGGCCATGGCGAGCGCCAGCCGCCCGAGCATCTGCGCCAGCGGGTCAAGGACGTGATGGACCCGCTGCCGATCTGGTATGAGACTGACCAGCAAGGGAACGAAGGTTTCACCGTCAACGCGCTGACCCAGCGGCCGATGGCAATGTATCACTCCTGGGGCACCCAGAACGCCTGGCTGCGCCAGCTGCACGGCCGCAACCCGCTCTATGTCCCGACCAAGCTGATGCGTGAAAACAATCTGCAGGACGGCGACTGGGCCAAGATCACCTCACCGCATGGCGAAATCACCGTGCCGGTGATGGAGATGGCGGCATTGAATGACAACACCGTCTGGACCTGGAACGCCATCGGCAAACGCAAAGGCGCCTGGGCGCTGGAGGAAGATGCGCCGGAAGCCACCAAGGGCTTCCTGCTCAACCACCTGATCCACGAGCTGCTGCCCGCCAAGGGCGACGGCATGCGGTGGGCCAACTCGGACCCCATCACCGGCCAGGCGGCCTGGTTCGACCTGAAAGTCAAAATCGAAAAGGCCGCCGCGCCGTCTGACATGCAGGAAAGCCAGCCGGCCTTCCCGGCGCAGGAATCCCCGGTCGGCACCGGCCCGAAAGAACTGAAGTGGAAAGTAGGCAAATGACCGAGCTCCCCAACTCTACAGACCGCAAGATGGGTCTGGTCATCGACCTGGACACCTGCGTCGGCTGCCATGCCTGCGTGATCTCCTGCAAAGGCTGGAACACGGAAAACTATGGCGCTCCGCTCAGCGATCAGAACCCCTATGGCGGCGACCCGTCGGGCACCTTCCTGAACCGGGTGCACTCCTATGAGGTACAGCCGGAACAGGGCCACGCCCAGCTGATCCATTTCCCCAAGTCCTGCCTGCACTGCGAGGACGCCCCTTGCGTCACCGTCTGCCCCACCGGCGCCAGCTACAAACGCGTTGAAGACGGCATCGTGCTGGTCAACGAAGACCACTGCATCGGCTGCGGTCTTTGCGCCTGGTCCTGCCCTTACGGCGCGCGGGAACTGGATCTGGCCGAAGGGGTGATGAAGAAATGCACCCTGTGTGTGGACAGGATCTATAACGAAAACCTGCCGGAAGTTGACCGTATTCCTTCCTGTGTGCGGACCTGCCCTGCAGGTGCCCGCCATTTCGGCGACCTGGGCGATCCGGACAGCGATGTCTCCAAACTGGTGGCCGAGCGCGGCGGCATGGACCTGATGCCGGAATTGGGCACCAAACCCGTGAACAAATACCTGCCGCCCCGCCCCAAGGACACCATCGAAGAGGAAATCGACATCCTCGCCCCACTGCTGGCTCCGGTCGCTGAAGAGCCGCAGGGCTTCATGGGCTGGCTGGACAAGGCCCTCGACAAGCTTCCGGGAGGAGCGAACTGATGCATCCCGCACCCTCAGTCATCATCTTTACCACTCTGTCGGGTCTGGGCTTTGGCCTGCTGTTCTTCCTCGGGATCGGCCAGCCGGCTGTGACCGGCACCGTGGCCTTTGTGTTCTACGCCATCGCCTTTGGCTTGGCCTGCGGCGGCCTTCTGGCCTCCACTTTCCACCTGGGCCACCCGGAACGCGCCTGGCGCGCGCTGACCCAGTGGAAATCCAGCTGGCTCAGCCGTGAGGGCGTCTGCGCCGTTGGCGCACTGATCGTCATGGGCCTTTACGCGCTTGGTGCAGTGTTCATGGACAGCCATTGGACCCTGCTGGGCTGGATCGGTGCGGCACTCAGCCTGGCTACGGTCTTCACCACCTCGATGATCTACACCCAGCTGAAGACCATCCCGCGCTGGAATATGGAGCTGACGCCCGCGGTGTTCCTCAGCTTCAGTCTGGCGGGTGGTGCGCTGCTGGCCGGTGCCGAGGCCGTGGCGCCTTGGCTTCTGGCCATTGCAGGTGCGGTGCAGCTGGCCTATTGGGCCAAGGGAGACAAGGCGCTGGAAACCTCCGGCACCAATCTGGGTACCGCCACCGGCCTGGGTGATCGCGGCGCGGTGCGGGCGTTTGAGCCGCCGCATACCGGCTCCAACTACCTCTTGCGCGAGTTCGTGCATGTGGTGGGCCGCAAACACGCGCAGAAGCTGCGGATGATTGCCTTTACACTCGGCTTCGTCCTGCCGCTGCTGCTGATCCTGACCCCGGTTCAGGGCCTCGTGATCAAGCATGTGTTTGCTGCCCTCGCGGTGCTGTCGCATCTCGCAGGCATCGCAGCCTCGCGCTGGTTGTTCTTTGCCCAAGCCGAACATGTGGTCGGCCTCTACTACGGCAAACGCTGACATCCCCGGGGCGCCCACTGAGGCGCCCCGGTTTTTTTGAAGTATTTTTCATCGAAGACGTCACAAACGCCGTGGCTGCCTCGTCCTGTTCCTGAAGTCATCAGAAAGGAACAGACCAATGACCCAACGCCTCGACTATTTCGCCATTGCTCCCGACCTGTTTCAGCCGATGCTGGAGCAGGAGAAGCTGTTCAAGGACAGCACTCTGGAGCACAGCCTGGTGGAGCTGGTGAAACTCCGGGCCTCGCAGATCAACGGCTGTGCCTTCTGCATCCACATGCACAGCCACGACCTGCGCGCCCATGGCGAAAGCGAGGACCGGATGCAGCTGCTGAATGCCTGGCGGGAATCTTCTCTCTACTCGAAACGGGAGCGTGCTGCCTTGGCCTGGTGCGAAGCGCTGACCCGGGTGGAAAAGACCGGCGCGCCGGATACAGACTATGAGGAAATGACCCGGCTGTTCTCCCCGCGCGAGCAAGTGGTGCTGACACTGCTGATCAGCGCCATCAACGCCTGGAACCGCATTGCAATCGGTTTCCGCACCTCGCATCCTGCCGCTGAGGAGGCCAATGCCGCGTGACAGCTCAACACAAAAATGACGGAACCGATGCGTTCCTGACAGCGCGGCCGCGATTGTTTGCGGCCGCCTACCGGATGCTGGGCACCGTCAGCGACGCCGAGGACATCCTGCAGGATGCGTTCCTGCGCTGGCAGACCGCGGAAATGGCTGAGGTTCGGGACCCCACCGGCTACCTGATGCGGATCACCACCCGGCTGTGCCTGGACCAGCTGAAATCGGCCCGTGTGCGACGCGAGACCTATCCCGGCGAGTGGCTGCCGGAGCCTCTGCTTACAGAGGACGCGACAGAACAGCTGGACCACGACGTTTCGGTTGCCTTGCTGCTTGCACTGGAAACCCTGTCACCACTGGAGCGTGCCGCTTTCCTGCTGCATGATATCTTCGAAAGTTCCTACGATGATATTTCTAACGCGTTGAACCGCTCCCCTGAGGCATGCCGCCAGTTGGCTGCCCGCGCCAGGCGCAAGGTGCAGGACCTGCGGCCGCGTGTCCCGGCCGACCCGGACCGGGGACAGGATTTGACCGAAGCCTTCTTCCGGGCGTCAAGGACAGGCGACACAGCAGCCCTAACTCAGCTTCTGGCGCAAGATGTGCAGCTCATTTCGGATGGCGGCGGCAAGGCCATGGCGGCGCTCAATCCGATCTACGGGCGGGACAAGATTCTGCGGCTGCTAGAAGGCATTGCCCGCAAGTTCGGCAATACGGTTCCGACCCGCTGGCGGTTTTGCCGCCTGAACGGCCTGCCGGCGATTTTGAATCTAGCCGAGGATGGTATCCTGCAAGCAACCTCGCTGGAGATCGCGGAGGGAAAGATCACAAGGATCTATGTGACCCGCAACCCGGATAAGACCCGGCACCTTGCGGATGCTCTGAGCTGAAGGGGCAACCCATCTCACCCCTTCAGGGCAACACATTCCGGAGCATTTCCAACCGGCAAGAGGCAAAAAAGGGCGGCACTCGGATGGAGGCCACCCTACCTGTTTTCAGCTGCGAACAAAGATTACAGCAGGCCCGCGTGCACCATAGCCGCGTCGATGGCAGCCTTGGTGCTGTCCTCCAGCGTGGTCAGCGGCGAGCGAACTTCTTCGCTGCACATGCCGAGCTTGGACAGGCCGTATTTGGCGCCTGCAAGGCCCGGCTCGATGAAGATCGCCTCGTGCAGCGGCATCAGCCTGTCCTGATACTCCAGAGCCTTGGCATAGTCGCCCGCCAGGGTAGCGGCCTGGAATTCGGCACAGAGCTTCGGTGCGACGTTTGCGGTCACGGAGATGCAGCCAACACCGCCGTGGGCGTTGAAGCCCAGCGCGGTGGCGTCCTCGCCGGACAGCTGCACAAAACCAGCACCGCAGGAGGCGCGCTGCTGGCTGACCCGGGCCAGATCACCGGTGGCGTCCTTCACCCCGATGATGCGCGGCAGTTCGGCCAGCTCACCCATGGTTGCAGGTGTCATGTCGACCACCGAGCGGCCGGGGATATTGTAGATGATGATCGGAATCTCAGCACAGTCATGAGCAGCTTGGAAATGCTGCACCATGCCGCGCTGGGTCGGCTTGTTGTAATACGGGGTCACAACCAGCGCCGCATCGGCGCCGACCTTCTTGGCAAACTCGACGAATCGAATCATCTCGACGGTGTTGTTCGAGCCTGCACCCGCAATCACCGGCACCCGCCCAGCCGCAGCCTTGACCGTCTCCGCGATCACCAGCTCGTGCTCCTCATGGGTCAAAGTCGGGCTTTCACCGGTGGTTCCGACGGGTACCAGGCCAGTTGACCCTTCGGCAATCTGCCATTCCACCAGGCGTTTGAGCGCATCCAGATCCAGCTCACCGTTCGAAAACGGGGTAACGAGTGCTGGCATAGAGCCTTTGAACATGGGCACGCTCCCTTCGCTGCAGGTGCTGGCGGCAATCCGCCGCCGTCAAGATACGGAATGCCGGTTATTTGAGTTGATACCGGCACGCCAATGAGTAACGTTCATGCCTCTATCCCCGGACCACTGGAAAATGCAAGAGATGACCCGCATCCTGGCCCTTATTCTGCTAATTTCCGCGGCCCTGCCGGGCGACCCGGCGCTGGCCCGTGACTTAGGCACTGCGCTTGATCTTATGCGTGCAGAAAAGTGGGATCAGGCCGCGCGGGAAGCCGGCAAGCGCGACAGCGTGGCGCGTGACATCATCGAATGGCACCGCTTGCGGGCCAGGCTGGGATCTGCCGGTGATGTGATGGCCTTTCTGCAGAGGCGCCCGGACTGGCCAGGTCTGGACTACCTGCGCCGCCAGAATGAGGACGCCATAGCCGGCACCGGACGCGAGACGATCCTGGCCTTTTACGCCGCAGACCGTCCGCAAACTGCCGAAGGCGCGCTGAGCCTGGGCAAGGCGCTCATTGCCGCCGGGCGGCGGGGCGATGGCGAGGCAGAGATCGTTCTGGCCTGGCGCACTATGGCGATGGGCAGCGCTATCCAGGACCTCTACTTGCGCGATTTCACAAAACTGCTGAAGCCGCACCATGCCGCACGGCTGGACCGGCTCTTGTGGGAAGATCATCTGGTCAGCTCCAAGCGCATGCTGCCGCTGGTGCCGGAGGGGGAACGCAAACTGGCGGAAGCCCGCATCGCTTTGCAAGAACGCGCACCCGGCGTGGATACCAGGATCAAAGCGGTTCCGGACCGCCTAAAAGATTCTGCCGGCCTTGCCTATGACCGCTTTGCCTGGCGCGACCGAAAACGCCTGCAGGACAGCGCCATCGAAATGCTTGTGGACCGCAGCACCAGCGCCGAGAAGCTGGGCGAACCAGGAAAATGGCTGCGCCGCCGCCGTGACTTTTCACGCCAGCTGATGCGGGATGGCGATCATGAGCGCGCCTACCAGCTCGCGGCCTATCATTTCTCCACTCCTGAGGACGGCTATGGGTATTCCGATTGCGAATGGCTGGCCGGCTACATTGCCCTGCAAAAATTGCGTGACCCTGAACTCGCCGCCGTTCATTTTCAGCGCTTCCTCGCCTCGGTCGAGACCCCGATCTCGATCGGCCGCGGTGGGTACTGGCTGGGCCGGGCCTATGCGGCGATGGGAGAGGCAGATAAGGCACATGAGGCATACGCCAAAGGCGCAGAGTATCAGACGTCCTTTTACGGCCTTCTGGCCGCAGAAAAATTGGGACGTCCCTTTGATCCGGCCCTGGTGAAACCCGCGCCGATGCCTGACTGGCGCAAAGCGGCTTTCATGCAATCCTCTGTAACGGAGGCCGGGCTGATGCTGCTGAAGGCTGGCGATCTCGCTCTGGCTGAACGCTTTCTCACCCATCTGGTAGAAACCCTGCCGCCGGTGCAGGCCCGGCAGCTTGGGCAGATGGCGGTCGAAAAGGACCAGCCGCATTTGGCCGTGATGATCGCCAAGCGTGCAGCCCGCGGCGGGATAGAACTGGAAGGCGCCTATTACCCGCTGCACCCGGTCGCCGGGCACCAGTTGCCCATGGCGGAAGAAATGACCTTGGCCATCGCCCGGCGCGAAAGCGAATTTGACCCTGCAGTTGTCAGCCACGCAGGCGCACGCGGGCTGATGCAGGTGATGCCGGCAACCGCCAAGCTGGTTGCAACGGAACTGGGCATCCTGGCAAACCACAAGACGTCGCGCCTGACGGCGGAGTGGGACTACAACGCCAAACTGGGGGCCAATTACCTGGCAGGCCTGGCCGGCAGGTTCCGCGGGAACGTGGTGATGATGGCGGCCGGCTACAACGCCGGCCCGCACCGCCCCATTGCCTGGATGGAACGCTATGGCGATCCCCGGGACGGCAACCCCGATATCGTTGACTGGATCGAACACATCCCCTTCAACGAGACCCGCAACTACGTGATGCGGGTCACCGAAAGCCTGCCGGTCTACCGGGCCCGGCTGGGCAAGGCGCCGCTGCCGGTTCCGTTCTCCAAGGAGCTGAAGGGCTCAACCCTTCACGCGTTCGCGCCATAGGGTGAACAGGCCCGCGGCGATGATGATGCCCGCACCGATGGCCACATTGGTGCGAATCACCTCGCCGAACACCGCCATGCCCAGCATCGCCGCCCAGATCAGGTGGAAATAGGCAAACGGCTGCACCGCACTGGCCTCGGCCATCTCGTAGCATTTGATCAGCAGCCAATGGCCGGTCACGCCCGAAACGCACAGCAGCGCCATCCAGAACCAGTCACCCTGGCTCATCGGCTCCCAGAACCAGATGCCGATTGCGGTCATGAAGACCATGCCGGCAATGCCGGTCCAGAAGAAACTGGTGGCGGTGCTGTCCTTGCGCGCGGCGTAGCGCGTCACCAGCCCGTATACGGCAAACATCAGCGCCGAGATGAACGGGATCACCGCCGCCGGGTTGAACACGCCCATGCCAGGTTGCAGGATAACCAGCACCCCGATCAGGCCGACGCCAATTGCCGCCCAGCGCCGCCAGCCAACGCTTTCGCCCAGGACCGGGCCGCTCAGCGCCGCGACCAGCAGCGGATAGCAGATGAACACCGCCTGGCTCTCAATCAGGCCCAGCACGGTAAAGCCATAGACCGCCACACAGATTTCAGCGACCAGCAGAACGCCGCGGAAGATCTGCAGCCACAGCTGGTCGGTACGGGCAGCCTCCTTGATCCCTCCCGGCGCCCTTGCCGCCAGGAAAACCACAAAAGCAGCAAAGAACCAGTAGCGCACCATCACCACCATGTAGGTGTTGTAGGTGCCCGCCAGATGACGCGAAATGCCGTCCTGCAGGGCAAAGACGATGGTGGCTCCGATCATCAGCAGAATACCCAGCGGCACGTTGTTTTGCTGCACCCGGGGCTGAGGCAGGCTTTTGCCCTGTGGAACCATGCTCATAGCAATACTGCCTTTGTCATATGCCGCTTGCGCCCGTAGCCGGGGATGCGGGTCACTTTAAATCCTGCCGCTTCCAGCCCGCGGCGGACAAAGCCTGCCGCCGTATAGGTCGCCGCCGAGCCTCCGGGCGCGGTATGCGCCGCAACCTCCGCCATCAGCGCCTCCTCCCATAACTCGGGGTTTTTGGCCGGAGAGAACCCGTCCAGAAACCAGGCATCGGCCCGACCTGTCCACTCCGGCAGCGACACCCGCGCGTCGCCCTGGATCACCTCCAGTTGCAAGCTCCCCAGATCGCAAGCCCCTGCGCCATGCCATTTGGCCAGAAACCGCTCCGCCCAGGGACCCACCGACGGGAACGCCTCCAGCGCCTTGGCCATATCGGCAGGCGCCATCGGGAAGGCCTCAAAACTGGTGAAGCGCAGCGGCCCTTCCTTCCCCGCCGCTTCCCAGGCGCGCCAGGCCGCCAGCATGTTGAGGCCGGTGCCAAAACCCAGTTCGGCAATGTGAAAGCCCGGAGCAAAACGCTCCGGCAAGCTGTTTCCAGTCAGGAACACGTGCTCAGTCTCTGCCAGCCCGTCCTGGATTGAGAAATAGGGATCATCGAACTGATCCGACACCGGAACAGTGCCATCGCGCCAGCTGAGGCGGGCCTGCTGGTCTGCCATGCTATAATCCCCTAAGTGAGTGCCTCGAACGGCGCGACACTGGCGAAAGGAATACCAAATGGCAATGGCAGATGTAACGGTGCGCGGGGCGGGCATCTTCGGCCTGTCGGTCGCCTGGGTCTGCGCCCGCCGCGGTGCGCGCGTGCAGGTGGCGGATCCCTATGGCGCAGGCGCAGGCTCCAGCGGAGGCCTTGTTGGCGCCCTTGCCCCGCATGTGCCGGAGAACTGGAATGCCAAGAAGCAGTTCCAGCTTGAAAGCCTGCTGATGGCAGAAACCTTCTGGGCTGAGGTCGAGGCCACCGGCGGTGTGTCCCCCGGTTACGGCCGGACCGGGCGCCTGCAGCCGATCAACGACGAACGCACGCTGGAACTTGCCCGCCAGCGCGAACTCTCCGCCCGCGCGCTGTGGAAGGACGAGGCCGAATGGCGTGTCTGCAAGGCGGACAGTCTTGGCCCCTGGGTGCCGCCCAGCGCCACCGGATATGTCATCCACGACACCCTCAGCGCCCGCATGCACCCGCGCCGCGCCTGCGCCGCGCTGGTCTCTGCCCTGGCGGTGATGGGCGTGGAGATCCAGACCGAGGCCCAGAATCAAGGCAAGGTAGTCCACGCAAAGGGCTACGCAGGCCTTCTGGAGCTGAACGAGGCCTTCGGCAAGACCGTCGGCGGCGGCGTCAAAGGCCAGGCCGCGCTGCTGAGGTTCCACGAAGGCGAGGTGCCGCAGCTTTATGCCGACGGCCTGCACATCATCCCGCATGCCGACGGCACCCTGGCGATCGGCTCCACCTCGGAGCGGGAGTTCGAGGACGGCAAGGCCACAGATGCCCAGCTCGATGACGTGATCGAGCGCGCACGCGCCGCAGTGCCGGTGCTGCACGGCGCCGAAGTCATTGAACGCTGGGCCGGCGTGCGCCCCCGCGCCAAGTCCCGCGCCCCGATGCTGGGCGCATGGCCCGGCCGCGACGGCCACTATATCTCCAACGGCGGCTTCAAGATCGGCTTCGGCATGGCCCCTAAGGCGGCCCATGTGATGGCGGATCTGCTGCTGGACCGCAAGGACTGCATCCCCGCGGGCTTCCGGGTCGAAGACAACCTCTGACACCGGCCCCCCGCGACGCGCAGCGGCGCCCGGCCCAAGCCCCTAATCTGCCCGCCAGGGCAGCTTGGGGCGCGGGAGCGCGCCGCCCCCCGCCCCACCGGCCTCAGCGGGTCAGTTCCGAACGCAGCTTCTGCATCAGCTTGGTCAGCGTGGCCTCATACTGCTCGCTTGTCAGACGTCCGTTTTCGTCGAATTCCCTGCTCGATCCGGCCAGATGCACTTCCGGACCGGTGATCAGCCGCGGCTGGAAAGGCACCAGGAAGCCGCGCAGGATCATCTGCGCGCGCTCGCCACCGGCGCGGCCCGCCGCCGCCGACATGACCGCCACCGGCTTATCCGCCCAGGGGCTGCCTTCGGTGCGGCTCACCCAGTCCAGCGCATTCTTCAGCACGCCAGACGGCCCCTTGTTGTATTCCGGGGTGGAGATCACCACTGCATCCGCCGCCGCGATCTGATCCGCCAGTGTCTGAACCGCCGGCGGGATGCCGTCTGCCGCCTCGTCGTCGCCGTCATAAAGCGGCAGGTTCAGGTCCGCCTCTACCACCGAGGCGGGCCCGAACACCCGGACTGCCTCTGCCAGCAGCTTGCGGTTTGTCGCCTCGCGGCGCAGCGATCCGGAAATGGTGAGCAGTACAGGGTCAGCCATGGGGAAATCCTTCTGTTCGCGTCTGTGTATCGTTCATCATGTATGCGGCGGCCCGCAGCATGAAACAGCAAATGCCGCGCAGGCACTGTGCAGCGTTACGTGAACCGGCGCGGCCGCAGACACAAAAACAGCCCGCCCCGCTGGGGGACGGGCTGTGCATTATACCGACGGCAGCCGGATCAGGCCGCCTGCGGGATGACCACAACTTCGACGCGCCGGTTGCGGGCCTTGCCCTCCGGGGTCAGGTTGGAGGCCACCGGCTGCGACTCGCCGCGGCCGATGATCCGCATCCGGTGATAGGGCACGCCGCCAGCCTGAATGTGGCTGGCCACCGCATTGGCGCGGCGCTCCGAGAGGCCTTGGTTGTAACCGGCATCACCATCGCTGTCGGTGTGGCCGATCACCTGAATGGCGCTGTTGGGGTAGCGCACCAGGCTGTCGGCCACCCGGCGCAGGTCGGCCTGAACCGCCGGCGCAACCGCGGCGCTGTCGGTGGCAAAGGTCAGATCGTTCGGGAAGGACAGGATCAGGCGGTCGCCGGTGTTGACGATGGTGATCGAGTCATTGGCCAGGGTCTGGCGCAGCTCGCGCTCCTGCGCGTCGAGCTGGTTGCCGATCACGCTGCCGGCAGCAGCACCGACCAGTGCCCCGGTTGCAGCGCCAAGGCCGCGGTCGGAGTCATTGGCGATCGCACCGACGCCCGCGCCGATGATGCCGCCCAGGACTGCGCCCTTCTGGGTGTTGCTGCCCGGCGTGCCGACGGTTGCGGGATCGGTACAGGCGCTCAGGCCCAGTGCTGCGGCGACAATACCAGCCGTGGTGAGTTTCATCTGCATCATCAAATTGCCTTCTGCTTTCTAAGATCCGGGGATGCCCGGAGGTCCGCTCGAATATCATGCCGGCACCGCGGCTACTCAAGAGACGGTCTTCCAGTTTCGGCGAAATACCGCGCAAAATCCGCGTAAACACCGAATTTTATGGGGCAAAGGCGAAGTTCCAGCCCTCTTGTTCCATCCACAGTTTACGCAAGGCCCCCGCCTCAGGCGCAAACCCGTCCTCCAGCACGTCCGCCGCCAGCATCCGGTCGGTGCGGAAATGGCGGAAGCCGCCGCGCAGTTCGCACCACGCCGCCAGCATGGTGCAGTCGATATGATAGATCAGCGCCAGCGGCCGCAGGGTCCGGCAGCTCTCGCCGCTCTCCGGGCTGAGGTAGGTGAGCTGCAGCTTGCGGCTTTCCCGCACCGCCTGGCGCAGCAGCGCCTTAGAGACGCAACCCTGCTCTGGGTCGTCCAGCGGCGCGCCCCAGGGGGCCACCTGCAGCCAGTCGGCGGTGGCATGCACATCCTTGATCTTGTGGCTCACCCGCGCGGCCGCCTTCTGCAAGGCGCCGTCACCCGTGCGCATCAGCATCGCCAGGCCAACGTGAAGCGCCTCCAGCTCCTCCTCGTCGAAATTGAGCGGCGGCAGGTCGTACCCCTTGCGCAGCATGTAGCCGATCCCGGCCTCGCCCTCCACCGGCGTGCGCATCGCCTGCAGCGCTGCGATGTCGCGGTAGATCGTCCGCTTGCTGACCTCCAGCGTCCCGGCGAGATCCTCCGCCCGCACCGGGGCCGCGGCGGTGCGGAGGATCTGGATGATTTCAAAAAGGCGGCCGGTGCGGGGCATGGGCAGGCTCCAGTGACAGTCTGCTGACACCCTAGCACATACCACTGACAACAGCCTGTCAGCAGTGCTCTGGTTTTCTGGCCTCCTCAAGAAGGAGAAACCCGATGCTGAGTTATGACTGGATCGTGCTGATCACCCTGGGCCTGGACCGCTGGGAAAACCAGCGCCGCCCCCTCGCCCCGCATGAAATCGAGCTTGAAGCAGCGCGCAGGCGTTACCAGGCGCAACAGGCGGCAAGGCCCGCCCCGCCCGGACTTCTGCAACGCCTGTTCAACCGGCGGCGCGCGCTTCCTGCGCCGGGCAGTCCTCCTCCCGGGCGGCCTCATAAGCAAGCATCGCGCGTTTGACCGGCAGGCCCCAGTGGTAGCCGCCCAGCGCCCCGGACTTGCGCAAGGCACGGTGGCAGGGGATCAGCCAGCTGACCGGGTTGCGCCCCACCGCTGTGCCGACGGCCCGGACCGCGCGCGGAGAGCCGATCGCCTGGGCCAGTTCGGAATAGGTGGTGACATGTCCGGAGGGGATGCGCAGCAACGCCTCCCAGACCTTGATCTGCAACGGCGCGCCGATCATGTGCAGCGCGGTCTCGCCCTTCTGGGCAAAGGCCGCCTGCGCCAGCGGGCGCAGGGCCGCAGGATCCTCGACGAATTCCGCCTGCGGCCAGCGGGCGCGCATATCGGCCATGGCGGGCTCCGCCCCGGTCTCGGCTGCAAAGGCCAGCCCGCAGATGCCCTTTTCGGTGCCCATCACCAGCGCCAGGCCAAAGGGGCTGTCGAACCATCCCCAGAATATCCGCAACCCGTCCCCCTTACGGGCATATTCGCCCGGGCTCATCGCCTCCCAGCGCAGGAACAGGTCGTGCAGCCGCCCGGATCCCGACAGCCCCACCGCGTGCGAAGCCTGCAGCGTGGTGAACCGGTCGCGCAGCAGCGCCTTGGCATGGCCCAGCCGCAGATACTGCTGATAGCGCTTGGGCGAGACGCCGACCCAGGCCGAGAACAGCCGCTGGAAATGCGCCGGGCTCATGTCCATGCGGGCGGACAGCTGTTCCAGCGTCAGATCCTCTCCGCCATCGTCGATCAGCTCAATCGCCCGCCGCATGACGCCGTAGTGATAGGTGCTTTCCCGGGCTTCAATATTCATCGCTGTGTCCTTCGGCAGTCTTGCAAGCCAGATTACCGCGCACAGGCCCGCCATTCGACCCGGAACATGCGAAATCCATCGCCCGGCGCGACCGCGTTGTCCAGGCTGGCCGGAGTGCCGCGGTGAAACGCCCGCCTAGCGGGTTCCGGGGCGCAAAATAAATTGCGCTTTAAGGCCTGACCTGTACATATGGCGCGCGATGGCCAAGCAACTCGATTATCATACCCTCCGCGAGATCTTTACCCGGTTTCACGCAGCGGAGCCCGAACCAAAGGGCGAGCTGGAGCATGTCAACGCCTACACGCTGGTGGTGGCGGTGGCGCTGTCCGCGCAGGCAACAGATGCCGGCGTGAACAAGGCAACCCATGAACTGTTCAAGATCGCGGATACCCCGCAAAAGATGCTGGATCTGGGCGAGGAACGCCTGATCGAGCATATCAAGACCATCGGCCTTTACCGCAACAAGGCCAAGAACGTGATCAAGCTGTCCCGGATCCTGGTCGAGGAGTACGGCGGCGAGGTCCCGAATTCCCGCGCCGCACTGCAGTCGCTTCCCGGCGTCGGGCGCAAGACCGCCAATGTGGTCCTGAACATGTGGTGGCGTTACCCGGCCCAGGCGGTTGACACCCATATCTTCCGGGTCGGCAACCGCTCCGGCATCTGCCCGGGCAAGGATGTCGACGCCGTCGAACGCGCCATCGAAGACAACATCCCGGTGGATTTCCAGCAGCACGCCCATCACTGGCTGATCCTGCATGGCCGCTACCACTGCAAGGCGCGCAAGCCGATGTGCGGCAGCTGCCTGATCCGCGACCTCTGCATGTATGAGGACAAGAACCTTTGAGGCGCCGGCGCAGTCACGCAGCCCATGCGCGGGCAGCGCGCCGCCTGGCCTGCCCCGGCCATTGCAACTATCGAAACAGACACGCCGGTCCCGGACCCGGCACGAACATCCCCGAGGAGGGCAGTTTATGACAAAAACCTATCATCTCGTCGGTATCGGCAACGCTGTGGTCGACGTGATTGCGCAGTGCGAGGACAGTTTCCTGGCCGAGCAGGGCATCGAAAAAGGCATCATGCAGCTGATCGAACGCGACCGCTGCGAGGATCTTTATGCGGCGATGGGCAACCGGGTGCTGACCCCCGGCGGCTCAGTGGCCAACACCATTGCGGGCGCCGGCGCGCTGGGGCTGGAGGCCGCGTTCATCGGCCGGGTCCGCGACGACGCGCTGGGTAAATTCTACGCCGATGCAATGAACAACGAAGGCGTGGCTTTCGTGAACCCGCCGGTTGCCGACGGCGAGCTGCCGACCTCGCGGTCGATGATCTTTGTCTCGCCCGACGGGGAGCGGTCGATGAACACCTACCTCGGCATCTCGTCAGAGCTGAGTTCGGCGGACGTGCCGCAAGAGGTGGCCGGCAACGCGCAGATCATGTTCCTGGAGGGCTACCTGTTTGACAAGGACAAGGGCAAGACCGCCTTTCTGGAGGCCGCCCGTGACTGCCGCGAGGGCGGCGGCAAGGTTGGCATCTCTATCTCCGATCCGTTCTGCGTCGAACGCCACCGGGCCGATTTCCTCAATCTGATCGGCAACGAGCTGGATTTCGTGATCGGCAACCAGGACGAAATCTGCGCCCTGTTCGAAACCACCGACCTGGAAGACGCAATTGCCAGGACCGCTGCGATCTGCCCGCTGGTGGTCTGCACCCGCTCGGGCGACGGGGTAACGGTGCTGAACAACGGTGAGCGGATCGACGTGCCGGTCGAAACGATTGTGCCGGTGGATGCCACCGGTGCCGGCGACCAGTTTGCTGCCGGCTTCCTGTTCGGTATGGCCACCGGCCGCAGTATGGAAATCTGCGCCCGGATGGGCTGCATCTGCGCCGGCGAGGTGATCCGCCACATCGGCCCGCGCCCGGAAACCCACGTGCTGCACCTGCTGGAAGAGGCCGGCCTGGTCTAAGTGCGGCGCAGCACTCCCGCCCGTCGAAACCGCACCTGACGGTGCAATTCCTCCCGTTGGGCGTGGCGCGGAGCGGCTTTGCCGCTCCGCGCCACGCCCCGCCCGCCGTCCGCAGGACGCAAGGGCAACAGCCCGCGCAGGATCACAGGCTCAGCCCGGGTGATCCGTTTCAGATTGATCAGCTGCCGCCTGGGCCTTGCTCAGCAGCCCGGTCAAGGCCTCGGCCTCCGCCGCGCTGAGCCCTGCCAGCAGCCGGGTCTGTGTCTGCACATGCGCCGTCACCGCCCGGTCGATCAGGGCAAACCCTTCCTCTGTCAGCCCGACCAGGAAACTGCGGCTGTCCTGCGGGTTCACCTCCCGCTTGACCAGCCCGTCCGCCTCCAGCCGGTCGATCCGGTTGGTCATGGTGCCGGAGGCCACCATGGTAGCCTTCAGCAGCTCGCCCGGCGACAGCGTGTAGGGCGCGCCGGACCGGCGCAAAGTGGCCAGCACGTCGAACTTGGCCGCATTCAGCCCGAATTCCGCAAAGGTCTTATGCATCTCGCGCTGATAGGCCAGGTACAGCCGCGCCACCCGGCCGATCACCCCCATGGCCGTGACATCCAGGTCCGGCCGCTCTTTCCCCCATTGCTGGGTAATAAAATCCACATGATCCATGGCAACCGGTTTAAGCCCTTGCATCTTGACGTCAAGATAAAATCCACTATCTCGACATCAAGATAAGGAGAAACACATGCCCACCCGGACCCTTTTGCTGACAGCGCTGGCCCCTGCCATCTGGGGCAGCAGCTATATTGTGACGACAACCCTGCTGCCCGGCCACTCACCGCTGGTGGTGGCCTTGCTGCGGGCACTGCCTGCGGGTTTGCTGCTGTTGCTTCTGGTGCGCCAGCTGCCGCCGCTCAACTGGCTGCCGCGGCTTATGGTGCTGGGCGCGCTGAACTTCTCGCTGTTCTGGGTGCTTCTGTTCGTCTCCGCCTACCGCCTGCCGGGCGGGGTCGCCGCCACCCTGGGCGCGGTGCAGCCGCTGATCGTGGTGTTTCTGTCAGCCGCGCTGCTCAGGACGCAAATCCGCGCCGCCTCCGTTGCTGCCGCCCTGCTAAGCATCGCGGGCGTTGCCCTTCTGGTGCTGACCCCCGCCGCCAAGCTTGACACGCTGGGCGTGCTGGCGGGCCTTGGCGGGGCGGTGTCGATGGCGGCTGGCGTGGTGCTGACGCGCAAATGGCAGCCGCCGGTGCCGCCCCTCACCTTCACCGCCTGGCAGCTGACCGCGGGCGGGCTGCTGCTGGTCCCGGTTGCGCTGTGGGCGGTGCCGGAGCTGCCCGTCTTCACCGCCGCCAACATCCTGGGCCTGGCATATATGAGCCTGATCGGCGGTGCGCTGACCTACATCCTGTGGTTCCGGGGTCTCGCCCGTATCGACCCCTCGCAGGTTTCGCTGCTGGGCGTCCTCAGCCCGCTGTCGGCAGTGATCCTGGGCTGGCTGCTGCTGGGCGAAACGCTGACGCCCAACCAGATGCTGGGGGCCCTGCTGGCCCTCTTCAGCCTTTGGCTTGGCCAATCCCGTCTGCGGCTGCGCGCGAACCGTGCGGCAGCCCCGGCCGATTGACGCCTGTCACCGCGGCATCGCGGGCTCACACGCTGCGCCGCGGTGGCAGTCCAGCACCTGCCGCCGCACTTCCGGCGTATCGTCAAAGGCGAAACCGCCGCAGGCACCCGCCCGGATCACCAGATCCTGCCCCCGCTGCTCCGCAAAGAACACATAATCCGCACCGGACTTCATACCGCCGCACCAGGGGCCAAGGCATTCCACCTCCAGCACCGCTGGCACATTGACCCGCCCCGAGAAATATTTGCCCTCCAGCATCTTGCCGGAAAGCTGCGCCGGGATTTGGGTCAGCGGCGGGGTGTCATTGGGATTGTCCGCATGCGATTGCGGCAGCAGGCTTTCGTCGAACCGCAGTTCGCCCGCGACGAGGTTATAGGCGCTCTCTGATGCAGCAGCGTGCAAATAGGCGTCCGCAGGACCCCAAGGCAGGCAGCTGAGGGCCGCCGCGGGAGTTACAGAAATTACCGGCAACAACGCTGCGGCGAATACGCCTAGGGCAACGCCGGCCGGCCGGGCGAAACCCCCGGAAAGAAACCGCGGCAAACGCATCTCACAAATAGTCCCGGAACTCTGCCACCACCCGCGCATAGACCTCGCGCTTGAAGGGCACGATCTTCTCCACCAGGGTTTCCACCGGCTGCCAGCACCAGGCGGAGAATTCCGGGTGATCGGTCTCGATGTTCACTTGGTCATCTGTCCCCAGGAACCGCATCAGATACCACTTCTGCTCCTGCCCGCGGTATTTGCCGCCCCAGAAACCGGGCACCACGTCATGCGGCAGGTCATAAAGCAGCCAGCCATTGCTCTCTGCGATGATCTCCACCAGTTCCGGCCCCACGCCGGTCTCTTCCTCCAGTTCGCGCAGCGCCGCGATCCGCGGGTCCTCGCCCTTGTCGATCCCGCCCTGCGGCATCTGCCAGGCGTCCTTGTACCGGTCCTTGCGCTGGCCGACGAACACCGCGCCCTCGGCGTTGATCAGCATCACGCCCACGTTGGGGCGGTAAGGCAGCTTGGCAATGTCTTCCGGTGTCATCCGGCTCTCCTCGAAATGCTTTTCCAGAACCTTAGACCGCTTGCCGCCGGGGCACGCAAGAGGGTGACGCGGCGTTTGCCCGTGACAAGGCGGCCTGCGCGCCCGATCCTGTAAGGAACTGCCAGGGAGAGTTTCAAGATGACTGCGTACCCCAATCTGCTTGCCCCGCTGGATCTGGGCTTTACCACGCTGAAGAACCGGGTGCTGATGGGCTCCATGCACACCGGGCTGGAGGAGACCGGCGACTGGAACCGGGTGGCCGAGTTCTATGCCGCCCGTGCCCGCGGCGGCGTCGCGCTGATGGTGACGGGCGGAATCGGCCCGAATCTGGAAGGCTCGGTGCTGCCCGGCGCGTCGATGATGACATCGGCCAAGGACGTCGAAAACCACCGCGTCGTGACGGACCGGGTGCATGAGGCAGGCGGCAGGATCGCCATGCAGATCCTGCACGCAGGCCGCTATGCCTATGGCCCGAAATGCGTCGCCCCCAGCCCCGTGAAATCCCCGATCTCCCCCTTCCCGCCGCATGAGCTGGACGAGGATGGCATCGAAAAGCAGATCGCCGACATCGTGAACGCCGCCCGGCTGGCGCAAGAGGCCGGCTATGACGGGGTCGAGATCATGGGGAGCGAGGGATACTTCCTCAACCAGGTCCTGGTCACCCACACCAACAAGCGCACCGACCGCTGGGGCGGCTCCTATGAGAACCGGATGCGGTTGCCGATTGAGGTCGTGCGCCGCACGCGTGAGGCCGTGGGCCGCGAATTCATCATCATCTACCGCCTGTCGATGATCGACCTGGTGCCCGACGGCTCCACCCACGAGGAAGTTGTGCAGCTGGCGCAGGAAATCGAGAAGGCCGGCGCCACCATCCTCAACACCGGCATCGGCTGGCACGAGGCCCGCATTCCGACCATCGCCACCAGCGTTCCGCGCGCGGCCTTTGCCTGGGTCACCAAGAAGCTGATGGGCAAGGTCGGCATCCCGGTGATTACTTCCAACCGCATCAACACGCCCGAAGTGGCGGAGCAAGTGCTGGCGGAGGGCTGCGCCGACATGGTGTCGATGGCACGGCCGATGCTGGCGGATGCGGATTTTGTCGCAAAGGCCGAAGCAGGCCAGGCGGACCAGATCGCGCCCTGTATCGCCTGCAACCAGGCCTGCCTCGACCATACGTTCAGCGGCAAGCTGACCTCCTGCCTGGTCAACCCGCGCGCCTGCCACGAGACCGAGCTGGTGATCGAACCGGCGGCAGCCGCCAAGACGGTGGCCATCGTCGGCGCCGGCCCTGCGGGCCTGTCGACCGCGCTGACGGCGGCGCAGCGGGGCCACAAGGTCACCCTGTTCGACCGCGCCGATGAGATCGGCGGCCAGCTCAACATGGCCAAACAGGTGCCGGGCAAGGAGGAATTCTGGGGCCTGGTGGACTGGTACCGTGTGATGGTGGCCGATGCCGGCATCACGCTGGAACTGGGCCGCGAGGTTTCGGCGGATGATCTGACCGGTTTCGACGAAGTGGTGATCGCCACCGGCGTTCTGCCGCGCGATCCGGCCATCCCCGGCCAGGACCGGGACAATGTGCTGAGCTACATCGACGTGCTGCGCCACAAGAAACCGGTGGGACAGCGCGTCGCTGTGATCGGCGCCGGCGGGATCGGCTTTGACGTCTCCGAGTTCCTGCTGGAAGAAGGCCACAGCCCTGCCATCGATCTGCCCGCCTGGATGAAGGAATGGGGCGTCGCCGACCCGGCAGAGCACCGCGCGGGCCTCGCCCCCGAGGGCCCGCAACCCGCCGCCCCGGCCCGGCAGGTGACGCTTTTGCAGCGCAAGGCCGAACGCCACGGCAAACGGCTTGGCAAGACCACCGGCTGGATCCACCGCGCCACGCTCAAGATGAAGGACGTCGAGTTCCTGGGCGGCGTGAACTACGAGAAGATCGACGAAGAAGGCCTGCACGTGAGCTTCGGCGAGGCCCGGGAAAACCCGACGCTGGTGCCGGCCGATACCATCGTGCTGTGCGCGGGACAGGTGTCCGAGCGGTCACTGGCAGATCAGCTGGCCGAACGCGGCATAACCGCTCATGTCATTGGCGGTGCCGACGTCGCTGCGGAACTGGACGCCAAACGCGCCATCAATCAGGGCACCCGTCTGGCAGCCGGCCTCTGACCTGCGGCCAAACGCCGCGGCCCTCCAGTCCCCGCGCCCCCGTCCGGAACACCTCCGGGCGGGGGCGCGTTTGTTCTGCAGCACCGCCCGGCCGGACGGTTTGGCATTTCAGAACAGGAAAGGAGCCCGTAATGCCCAAAATCGCAGATGCAAAGATCCTGATCATTGCCACCCATGGGTTTGAGCAGTCGGAACTGGAATTCCCGCGCGACCAGCTGCGGGTGAAGGGCGCCGAGGTCCATGTCGCCACCCTCGACGGCAAGCCGGCCAAGGGCTGGGAAGGCAGCGACTGGGGCCGCGAGGCCGACGCCGATCTGAAAATCGCTGATGCGAAGGCCGATGGATACGACGCGCTGGTGATCCCCGGCGGCCAGATCAATCCCGACCTGCTGCGGGTCGAGGAGGATGTCATCAATCTGGTCAAGGCCTTCCATGACAGCGGCAAGGTGATCGCCGCCGTGTGCCACGCACCCTGGGTGCTGGCGGAGGCCGGCATTGCCAAGGGCCGCGACATGACATCCTATCACTCGATCAAGACCGATATCGCCAATGCAGGCGCCAACTGGAAAGACGCCGAGGTCGTCACGGATCATGGAATCGTGACCAGCCGCCAGCCGGAGGATCTGAAGGCATTCGTGTCGAAAATCGCCGAGGAGATCGAGGAAGGCGCGCACCCGCGCGCCGCAGCCTGACCGGTTTCCGCCCTGCGCCCGCGGCGCGGGGCGGTTTTCCCTGCATAGCCCGCGGTCTCAGCCGTGAACGGCACGGCTGTCGGCAGGCGCCGCGTCCCGCGCGGTCATCCCGTAGTCCCGAATCACACCTGCCACCCGCAGCCGGTAGTCCGCAAAGACACCGGCCCTCCCCTTGGCCTGCGCGGCCCGGTGCTCCGCCAACTGCCGCCAGCGCTGCACTGCCGCCTCGTCGCGCCAGAAAGACAGCGACAGGAGCTTGCCCGGTGCGCTCAGGCTCTGGAATCGCTCCACCGACAAAAACCCGTCCACCTGCTCCAGCAAGGGCCGCAGCTCCGCAGCTGCATCCAGATAGGCCTCTTTCTGCCCTGCGGCGGTCTCCACCTCGAAAATCACGGCAATCATCTGCGCCTCCCTCATCCGGCCTGCCCGTGCGGCGCCGAGGCCAGCTTCAGCCAGGTCCGGTCCTCGCGCAGCAGGAACCGCTCGCGCTGCGCAAACTCGTAGTTTTCGCGCCCCAGCGGATCCTGCGCCAGCCGCGCGCGGTAGGCCTCATACTCCGCAAGGCTCTCCACGTTGTAGATCCCGTAGGCCAGCGTCGAGGACCCCTCATGCGGCGCGTAATACCCCACCAGATCCGCCCCGCAGCGCGGAATCGCCTGCCCCCAGGTACGGGCGTATTGTTCAAACTGCGCCTTCTTGGCGGGGTCGATGCGGTAACGGATGATGCAGGTCAGCATGGCATGTCCTTTGCTTGTTCAGGACCACCTGCCTAACCCGCCCCATCAGCCGGATGCTTCGGCGCGGACCGAACCGTCACTCCACCGTGATAGTGATCTGCTCAGAGACAATCGGGCTTGAGTGCGGGACATGGCCTGCATCGCCCAGCACCAATTGCAGCGTGTGACGGCCCGGGGACAGCTCCAGTGTCACCTCGGTCTGACCGCCGCCAAAATGCAGGTGGTTGTCATCCGACGGCAGTCCAAAGGCCAGCTCATCCGCACCATCCTCCCCCTCGCCCAGCGGCGGGCGGTCGATCAGCAGGTGATGGTGGCCGGTGTTCTCCTTCTCGATCCCCGACGGTGCCACGCCCATGCCCGACAGGCCAAAAACCAGCGTCACCGGCGACGTGACCGTGTCCCCGTCCTGGACATTTGCGAAATAGACCTTGGCCTCAGGGTTCGAGGCCGTCTCACCGCCAGCCCACAGCGGGGCCGCCAGGCAGGCAGACAAGGCAGCCGCAATCAGCAGTTTCATATCGGGTCCTCCAGAAAATTGCTTAACCAGCAAGACAAAGCTAGCGGCTGGCCCGGCCCTGGCAATCCTGCCGCCCATAACGAATGCACAAAAAGCGGCAGCCGCCGGTAAGCGCTTGGCACCCAAGCCTGGCAAGTGCCCGTCCTGTAAGGTGCCGTTTCCACTGCGCAAACGATCCCTGCAAAACCCTGCAATTATCCCACCCCCGCCCCGATCTTGCCCGATTTCCCCGGCAACACTGACTGCAACACAGCTTAACGAGGGTGGGTGAACATGGACCGACTGACCGAGATGGAGGCCTTTGCCAATGTGGTGGACCAGGGCGGCTTCACCGATGCGGCACGCAAAATGGGGATTTCCAAGTCGGCGGTCTCCAAACATGTCTCCAGCCTGGAAGCCCGCCTGGGCGCGCGGCTTTTGAACCGCACCACCCGAAGGGTGTCGCCGACCGAGATCGGGCTTGCCTACTACGATCGCGCCCGCCGGGTGCTGAACGATGCGGGCGAAGCGGATGCACTTGTCACCTCGATGCAATCGGCGCCCTCAGGCCTTCTGCGGATTTCCGTCGCCACCGATTTCGGCGTCAATCATCTGTCACCGGTCCTGTCCGACTTCCTGCGCGATTTCCCGGACATCACCGTCAACATGGTGCTGAACAACCGCTATGTTGAACTGATCTCCGAAGGCTTCGACATGGCGGTGCGGATCGGCGAGCTGGAGGACAGCTCCCTGCGCGCCCGCAAGCTGACCGAAACCACCAAGCGGATGATCGCCTCCCCCGCCTATCTGGAGAAATTCGGCCGCCCGCAGAAGATCGACGAGCTGAACAATCACAAGCTGCTGCATTACTCCAGCCAGTCCAGCGGCAATGTCTGGAAGATCACCGCGCCCTCCGGGGAGAAGCGCCAGGTGCGCACCTCCGGCTGGCTGTCGGTGAATGACGGCCAGTCGCTGCTGACCGCGGCCATTTCCGGCCTCGGCATCGCCTACCTGCCCAGCTACCTCTACGCCGAAGCCATGGAGGAAGGGCTGGTCGAGGATGTGATGCCCAGCCTGCCGGTCGAGACCCAGGGCATCTACGCCGTCTACCCGCCGGGCAAGTTCACCCAGCCCAAGGTGCGGGCGTTCATCGATTTCCTGGTCGCAGCCTTTGCCGACCGTGACCCGTCCGAATGGAAAACCTGAACCGGTTCAACGAAATACCGGACCAAGACCTCCCTCGAAGACCTGCCCCTGCGCCCGCGCGGGGGCTTTTTTTCCGGCCGTTTCTATCTCCCAAGGGCCCGCACACCTGCAGCAGCTCTCCCCGCCTGCACCAGAGCGCTCATCCGGAGGAGCCTGCAGGCATGTCGGCGCCGGCCGGAGATTTCGCGCTTTTCCCAGCGCCTCCCGCCCGCCGCCAGAGCATATCCCATGCTCCCGCGTCCGTTATGCCAAGGGGTCTTGGCTGCGCCAAGGCGCCTGCTGGGGCGGGAGCCCCTCGCCAGATCCCGTCCGCAGAAAGTCAGTCAGCGAGCAGCACCGCCTCCACCCGCCTGTTGGCCTCGCGGCCCTCCGGGGTCAGGTTGCTGGCAATCGGCGCCAGGAAACCGGCACCGGCCACGCCGATCTGCGACTCTTCCGCGCCGTAAGCCTCAATCAGCCGCTCCTTCACCGATTGCGCCCGGCGCTCTGAGATGCCGGCGTTCTGCTCCTGCGAGCCGACCGTGTCGGTATGGCCCACCAGCAGCAGCCTGTATTCCGGATTTGCGGCCAGATATTCCGCCAGCTGCATCAGGCTGTCATAACGGCCCTCGCGCAGCCGGGTGGAGCCGCTCTCGAACACCAGATCGGCCAGCACCGCATGCCCGCGGACATCCAGCACCTTTGCCAGCTCCACCGGGCGCACCGGGCGCTCCGGGGATTTCACCTCTGCGGCGGGCTTCACCACCGGCGCCGCGGCGCCGGGCGGGTGCACCGTGATCATCTGCACATAGGCCGTGCCGCCCGCCCGCGACACCAGGATCGAGACCGCCTGCCCGTCCCTGGCCGCCGACAGGAAGTGATAGCGGGAGATATCCACCATCATGTCCGGTGCCGGTACCACCTCAGTCCCGAAGCGGAAGCCGAAGCCGCCGCAATCGCGGGCCGCGCAATCAAGCAGCACCTCATAGCCCTGCGCCATGAGCTGCTGGCGCAGCGGCGCCAGGATCTCCAGCACCGTGCTGCTTCCCTCCACCCGCCAGGTGCGGCGCGAAATCCGGCCCTCGAACCGCTGTGAAGGCACCTTGTCCGAAACCTCCGGCCCGACCGGCAGCTGGTAGACGCCCAGCGCAGTGTCCCGTTCGGACACAGCTTCCGCGCCGGGCGGCAAGGCCATCTCCACCGCCCCGGCCTGCCCGGCCAGCAGCGCCGCCGCGGCCAGGACAGCAAGGGCCGGCAGCCGCCCTAGCGGCACTGGCTGTGGTATTCCGGATTGGGCACCATGGCGGTTGCGCTGGCCACCCGGTTGGACATGTTGAAGAAGCCGGTGACATTGGCGATGTCCCAGATGTCGCGGTCACTGAACCCCGCCTTACGCAAGCCCTCGCGGTCCGCCTCTTCGATTTCCGCACTCGCCGTCGTCATCTTGGCGGCAAAATCCAGCATCGCCCGCTGCCGCGTGTCCAGCGGGGCCACCCGGTAGTTCATCACCAGCATCTCGCCCAACTGCGGATCGCCCGACAGCTGCCGCACTGCCGCGCCATGCGCCACCAGGCAATAGAAGCAGCGGTTGATCGAAGAGACCACGACTGCGATCATCTCCCGCTCCAGCTTGCTGAGGCCGCTGTCGGCCAGCATCAGATCGTTGTACATCCCCGTGAAGGCATTCAGCTTAACAATGTCGAACGCGTTGGCTTTCAGCACATTCGGCACCATCCCCAGCTTTTCCTGGCAGATATCGAAATACTTCTGCGTCTCGGGCGGCAGCGGGTCCGCCATCGGCAGGTCGAGGGCTGTGGGCTGGGTCTGGTCAGTCATCGCGGTCAATCGCCTTCCTTCAAAATCCGGTAGTGATACTGTCCGGTGCAATCCATGCCGAGGGAAGCATAAAGCCCGTTTGCACCCTCGTTACGTTTCGTACAGAGCACCGCCAGTTCGCTGGCGCCATGCTCCAGCGCCCAGTAGGCGGCCTGGCGCATCATCCAGCCGCCCATGCCGGCCCGGCGCTGATGCGGCAGGATCTCCAGCGCATGAACCATCGCCACCCCATCATGGATGGCGACAAAGCCCGCGCCGGCCGGCTTGTCCCTGTGGCGTCCCAGCAGCCCTGTCTTGGGCCCCCGCACCCGCTGCATCACCGCCAGGCGCTCGGGCCCGATGCCAGCCTGCTCCCAGATCTCGCGCTGGATCGCCAGCGGCTCCCAGACGCAGAAGGCGGTGACACGCGGCACCGGAATATCCGTCAGCCGTTCCGCCGGGCAGGTCCAAAGGTTGACCGGATCCTTCACCGCATAGCCGCGGGCCTCCAGCTGCGCGTCCAGCTCCGTCTCGCCGTCCCGGATCATGAACAGGCAGTCCTGACCCATGGCACGCATCGCCTCTTCCGCCGCTGCGATCTGCGCGCCGGACACCGGGCCGGACACCGTTGCCGCCGACACCCGGCTGCCGCCGCCCTGCCCCTTGCGCAGGGTCACGGGGCCAAGCGTGCGCAGCGAGGCGGGCGGCCAAGTCGCCTCTGTCACGGCGTAATACCGGGGGTCGGTGGTCACTGCTCCAGCTCCTTTGCCAGCTCGGTCATCGCCGTGTCGATCCGGGCGCCATCGGTGCCGCGGATCACCACGTTGGCCCCGAACACGCCGTCTTTTTGAAACGGGTAGCAGCCGACCGACAAATCCGCATAAGCCTCAGCCAGCAGGCGCAGCGGACCGGCAATCTCGCCCTCGCCGCGCATGACCCGCAGGGTCTGCGACAGCATCGGCTGGCCGCCGGTGAGCGTTGGGATCACGCTGGCCACCATCGCCTGAAAGATCATCGGCACCCCGGCCATCACATGCACGTTGCCAAGGGTGAACCCCGGCGCCGCAGAGACCGGATTGTCGATCAGATCGGCACCGTCCGGGATCCGCGCCATGCGCAGCCGGGCCTCGTTCAGCTCAATGCCTTGGGTGTCATAATGCGCCTGCAGGATTGCCCGGGCATCATCGCGCACGCCCAGATGCGCGTCAAAAGCCTTGGCAATGCAATCGGCGGTGATGTCATCATGGGTCGGGCCGATGCCGCCGCTGGTGAAGACATGATCATAGGCCGCGGCCAGCGCCTTGACCGCTGCGATGATCGCCGCCTCATCGTCGCTGACGATGCGGACTTCCTTCAGGTCGATGCCATGCTTGGCCAGCTCCCCGGCCAGGTAATGCATGTTGGCATCCCGGGTGCGGCCTGACAATATCTCGTCCCCGATCACCAGCATGGCAGCCGTCGGATTGGCCATGGTTGTCCTCCCTTGATACCTCGTCTCCGCAGGTATAGGCCCGTTGCCATGCGCTTTGAAACCCCTCTGATCCCCGCCGTGCTGATCCGCCGCTACAAACGCTTCCTCGCCGATTGCCGGCTGGAGGACGGGCGGGAAGTGACGGCTCATTGCGCCAACCCCGGCAGCATGATGGGGCTGGCGGAGCCCGGCATGAAGATCTGGCTGGAGCCCAACGACGACCCGAAGAAAAAGCTGAAATACGGCTGGCGGCTGGTCGAGCATGACGGCGGCCATTTCACCGGCGTCGACACCTCGGTGCCGAACCGCGCCCTGCGTGCCGCGCTCGAAAACGGGGACGTCGCGGAGCTTGCGGCCTACAAAACCGTGCGGGCAGAGGTGAAATACGGGGCGAACAGCCGGATCGACTTTCTGCTGAGCCAGGACGGCCTGCCCGACTGCTATGTCGAGGTGAAAAGCGTGACGCTCTCGCGCCAGCCGGGCCTTGCGGAATTTCCCGACAGCGTCACCGCGCGCGGCACCAAGCATCTGGGGGAACTTGCAAACATGGCCGCGCAAGGCCACCGGGCGGTGATGTTGTATCTGGTGCAGCGCACCGATTGCGACCGCTTCCAGCTGGCAGCGGATATCGACCCGGCCTATGCAGACGCCTTTGCCAGCGCCCAGGCCGTGGGGGTGGAGCGGCTGGTGATGGGCACAAAGATCTCACCGGCTGGTGTCGAGGCCGGCGCCCCCATCCCCGCCGGGGAGTAACGGCGGGGGCGCTGGCGCACCGGCTCAGGCGGCCTTGCTGGCCTCATCCTCCTGCGCGTCCGGTTCGGCCCGAACGATAGTGCGGGTCGGGAAGGGGATATCGACCCCGGCCGCGTCCAGCGCCTCTTTCACCTTGCGCTTCATGTCGGCCTGATACTGGAAATACTCCGCCGCATCGACCCAGACGCGCACTAGGAAATCGACCGAGCTGCTGTTCAGCTCGTTGACCTGGATGAACGGCTCCGGTTCGCTGTGCGAGCGGCTGTCGCTCATGATGGTTTCGCGGATCACCCGCTCAGCCACGGCCAGGTTGGAGCCATAGCCGACGCCAAAGGTCCACTCGGCCCGGCGGGTGTCGAACGATGAGTAATTGGTGATGGTGTTGCCCCAGACCTCGGAGTTGGGGATGATGACCTTCAGGTTACTGAGGCTCGCGATGACGGTATTGTTCAGGTTGATGTCCTTCACCGTGCCCATCTCGCCATCCACCTCGATGAAATCGCCCAGCTTGAAGGGACGGAACAGGATGATCATCACCCCTGCCGCAACATTGGACAGCGCCCCCTGCATCGCCAAGCCGATGGCCAGGCCCGCAGCACCTATGGCCGCGATGATCGAGGTGGTCTCGACTCCGAAGGTGTTCAGCACGAACAGAACCGCGAAGGCGAGGATAACATAGCGGGCGAGATTGCCCAGAAAGTGGAACAGGGTCACGTCGAGACTGGCATGGGTGTCCCCCAGCGTCACGATCCGCCGCTTGACCCAGCTAGCCACGATAAAACCCGCCAGCAGGATGACCACTGCAGCCACAACGCTGCCCATCACCTCGGCCAGGAATTCCAAGGTCACCAGATCGGAGAGTGACTTTCCGCCGTAAATTTCAGTTTGCATCAGGTCGTTGAAGCTTTCCATGCCGCTGTTTCTCTCCGTTCTGCCGCAGTTTCCCTCACCACCGGTAACGCGGCGCAACGGAAAAAGTTCCAGGATGCCGCCCCTGCCCCCTCTGGCCCTTTTCCCGGGAACCCCTTACATAGCTACGCAAAGACATCCGATGGAGCTCCGCCTGATGAGATCGAAAGACGGCCGCACGACCAAGGACGGCATCCGCATTCATGAGCCCGGCGATTTTGCGGGCATGCACAAGGCGGGGGCGCTTGCTGCGCGCATTCTGGACGATATCGCAGCCCATGTGTTCCCGGGCCAGACCACTGGCGAGATTGACCGTCTGATCACCAAAATGGTTGAGGACGCGGGCGCCACCTCCGCCACCATCGGTTACAAGGGCTATCAGCACGCCAGCTGCATCTCGGTGAACCACGTGGTCTGCCACGGCATCCCCGGCGACAAAAAGCTGAAGGACGGCGACATCCTGAACATCGACGTGACCGTGATTGTCGACGGCTGGTTCGGCGATACCTCGCGGATGTTCGTGGCAGGAAAGCTCAGCCGCAAGGCGGAGCGGCTGATTCAGGTCACCCACGATTCCCTGATGATGGGGATCGAGGCGGTGAAGCCCGGCAATACCTTCGGCGATATCGGCCACGCGATCCAGACCTATGCCGAAAGCCAGCGGATGAGCGTGGTGCGCGATTTCTGCGGCCACGGGCTGGGCCAGGTGTTCCACGCCCCGCCCAACGTCCTGCACTACGGCCGCCCCGGCACCGGCCCGGTTCTGGAGGAAGGCATGTTCTTCACCATCGAGCCGATGATCAACCTGGGCCGCCCGGAGACCAAGATCCTGGCCGATGAATGGACCGCCGTCACCCGCGACAAGTCGCTGTCGGCGCAGTTCGAGCATTCGATCGGGGTAACTGCTGACGGGGCGGAGATTTTCACCCTGTCACCGGCCGGGAAATTCCACCCGACCTACGGGTAAGCTGTTAAGGCGCGCAGGCGGGGGCCAGCCCCCGCACCCCCGGGATATTTTCAGCCAGATGAAGGACGGATCCCGTCAGGAGCCGGCGCCATCCTGACCTTCCGCTTCCTGCATCCTCCACAGGGCGAGCAGCAGGGTGCCATCCGCCCAGGGAGTCACCGCATCCTGGATGAACAGCGGTGATCGAGCGGATTTCGGTTTGGGTTTCGTCCCGGCTTCAGCCTTGGTTACAGGCGGCAGGAACGGCGTGCGCAGTGTCTGTTCCATGCCCGGAACAATAGCACACCCGCCTTAGATCGACAAAAGCGCGGGCACCTCAGCCATGTCGCGGAACACCTCCGCCCCCAGTGCTGCAAGCTTTTGTCCGCCGCCCTGCGGCGCATAACCGAGGCAGCGCATGCCTGCCCGCACCGCGGCGGTGACGCCGCTGCCGCTGTCCTCGATCACCAGGCAGTCGCGCGCCTGCACCGCGAAATGGCTGGCTGCCGCCAGGAACAGCCCCGGCTCCGGCTTGGCCACGCCCAGGGACTGTGCCGAGAACATCGCTTGCGGATGGAACCGGTCCCACAGGCCGTGCTGCCCCAGCGTGATGCGCATCTTCTCCTCGCTGCCGTTGGAGGCGACGCAGACCGGAATGCCCCTGGCATCAAGCCGCGCCAGCAGCTGCGAAATGCCCGGTGTCAGCGGCACCCCCTGCTTCAGCCGCGCATAGGTCTCGGCGTAGACTTCGCGGGTCCAGTCCTCCGGCAGCGCGGCCCCCAGGCCGCGGGCCTTTTCCATCACCCCGGCCATGGTGCAGCCGACGAAATGCGCCATCGATTGCTCCATGGTCAGCTCCAGTCCGTGCCGGGCCAAGTTTTCGATCAGCGCCTGGTTGGAGGCCGGCTCGCTGTCGACCAGCACGCCGTCGCAATCGAAGATCACCAGTTTCGGGGTTGGAAATGTCTTTGGCATAATGAGAGGCCTTTGCCGGAATAATCCTTTTCTGGGTCACAGGTTTATGCGGCAATCAGGCCCACGGCAAACCCGGCACCGCGGTTTTTCGCCGGCTCGGTCACAATCCAGGCCGGATCTGAAACAGGCGGAAACAAAAAATGCAGGGGAGGCCCCCCTGCATTTCATATCGTTCACTGGTCTTAATAAACTCAGAACTTGCAGCGCTTTTTCTTGGCCAGAGCGACCAGAACTTCATGGCGTTTGTTTGCCGCGTTCATGGCCTCGTTTGCGTTGGAGTAATTGCCGATGACCGCCGGCCAGAACAGGATCGCCGCCGCCACATTGGCGCCCGATGCGGTCTTGCCTTTCTTGGCCTCGGCGCGGATCTCGTCCAGCTGACCCATCTGGGTCTTGATCTCGTCGCAGGTCAGCGAGGCGTCGTCGATATTGTTGGTGGTGACGACCTCAGGAGACACGCAGCCAGCCAGGAACAGCGAACCAGCGGCCAGCAGGCCAAGGATTTTTGCAGTTTTCATATGAAACCCTCTGAAACCGCCAGAATTGACGGAAATTTGATTGAAATCACGGGGTCGTTACATCCAGAGGATTATTTTTGCAAATAGAAAATCAATTAATCGGAGAAACCGCGCGTTCGGGTCCGCACCTGTTTTATTGCCGCCACATCAGCGAGATATGGGTATCACCGTATTTGCGGCTGTCGTGCAGCTCGAACCCTTCGGGGGCGGCCATCGGCGCGCTTTCTTCCCAGACCACCAAAGCATCCTCCGCCACCCAGCCGCCAGTTACGGCAGCGGCAAGGGCCTTTTCTCCCAGCGCCTTGCCATAGGGCGGATCGAGAAAGATCAGGTCAAACGGGGGCTCCGGGTTCTGCCCCAGCTTCAGCGCATCGCGGCGCAACAGGGTGCAGCGGTCCTCCGCCCGGCAGATGGCGATGTTCTTGCGGATCAAACCGGTGGAGACGCGGCCGTCATCCACGAACACCACTTCTGCCGCACCGCGTGACAGCGCCTCTAGCCCCAGTGCGCCGGTGCCTGCGAACAGGTCCAGCACCCGGGCGCCGGGGATGGCGCCGGTGTGCATCAGCACGTTGAACAGGCTTTCGCGCACGCGGTCTGTGGTGGGGCGCAGATGCGCGCCTGCATCCCCCTTGCCCACCGCGGCCAGCGCGCGGCCGCGGAATTCCCCTGCGATGATCCTCACGCCTTCAGCAGCGGCTTCAGATCGGCGGAGGGATCGGAAACCACGGTTTTGTCTGCGGTCTTGCCCATGTCTATCAGCCGCTTGGCCACCATATAGGCGCGCGGATCGTTCATCGCGTCGACCGCCACCAGCCGGTCGCCGGCATAGTACCAGAACGAGACCTGCCGGCCGTCGCCCTGACGGGTGACCACATTGTCATAGCCGGTGTTCAGACCCGCGATCTGGAGCTTGACGTCGTATTGATCCGACCAGAACCAGGGCTGCGCGACATAGTCTTTGTCCGCGCCCAGCATGTTCTGCGCCACGACCTCAGCCTGGTCGATGGCGTTGGGCACGCTTTCCAGACGGATACGACTGCCCTGGAACGGGAAGGAGGCGCAGTCGCCCGCCGCCCAGATGGACGCATCCGAGGTGCGCCCCTTGGCGTCCGTCTTGATGCCGTTGTCCAGCTCCAGCCCGGCCATCTCTGCCAGTTGCGACGACGGGGTGATGCCAACGCCAACCACAACAAAATCCACGTCCAGCACCTCGCCGCCGCTCAGCACCGCGCGGGCGACCTGGCCGTTCTCGCCTTCCAGCCGCTCCAGGCCGACACCTTCGCGGATATCGACACCGTGGGAGGTATGCAGGTTGCGGAAGAAATCCGACGTCTCCGGCGCTGCGACGCGCTGCAGGATGCGGTCCGCCATCTCGACCAGCGTCACCTGCACACCGCGCTTGGCGCAGACTGCTGCCGCCTCCAGCCCGATATAGCCGCCGCCGACGATCAGCGCGCGCTTGCCTTCGACGACGTGCGGCGCCATCGCGTCGACGTCGGTCAGGCCGCGCACCACAAAGACGCCGTCCAGATCACCGCCGATTGCGGCCGGCAGGCGGCGCGGGTCGGAGCCGGTGGTCAGCGCCAGCTGGTCATAGGAAATCACTTCATCCCCCAGCGAAACGGTTTTGGCTGCCGGATCAATCGCGGTGACGCGCTGCCCCAGTTTCAAGGTGATGTTGTTTTCGGCATAAAAGCTTTCGGGACGCAGGAACAGCCGCTCCACCTCCATCTCGCCCAGCAGATAGGCCTTGGACAGGGGCGGCCGCTGATAGGGCAGCGCTTCTTCCGCGCCGATCAGGGTAATCTCCCCCTCAAACCCGTCTTTGCGCAGCTTTGCCACCAGCGAGGCCCCCGCCTGCCCCGCCCCAATCACGACGATATGGGACATCTCTGCTTGCCTCCCGCAATAGTTCCCGTCACGCTTCCAACGGACCCTATATACCGGGGGCCCCAAAACGCAATCACGAGAAAGAGGAACGTGCAATGATTTCTGTTGGAGACCAGCTGCCCGACGCCGTGCTGACGCGGATCGGAGACGACGGGCCGGAGCAAGTTCAGCTGTCAAGCAAGCTGAAGGGGCGGAAAGTGGTGATCTTTGCGGTTCCCGGCGCGTTTACCAGCACCTGCCATTCGGCCCATGTGCCCAGCTTCATCCGCACCAAGGACCAGTTTGCCGCCAAGGGCGTTGACGAGATCATCTGCCTGGCCGGCAACGACCCGTTCGTCATGTCGATCTGGGGCGACAACACCGGCGCCACCGAGGCCGGGATCACCATGCTGTCCGACGCCGAATGCACCTTCACCGAGTCGATCGGCATGCGTTTCGACGCGCCTCCGGCCGGTTTGATCGGCCGCTCGATGCGCTATGCGATGCTGGTGGAGGATGGCGAAGTGAAAATCCTCAATAAGGAAGACAACCCCGGCCAGTGCGAGCTGTCGGCAGGCGAAGGTCTGCTGGAATCAATGGGCTAAGGCCTTGATTTCTGCGGCTGCCAGTGCTGGCGGCCGCAGGCGCAAACCCTTAACAAACCTTAAAAAATCAGGTCAGCAGATCTGCCGCAATGTTTCGCGCGCGAAACATTGGGACAGGGTTTCTGACCCTTTCTATCAGGCCCTGCGGCTCACATCTGCGGCTCGCCGTAAAGGCCGTCCATCTTGCGCGCCAGCTTGGCGTCCTGGGAGCTGATGCCATCCACGTCATGCGTGGTCAGCACCACTGTCACCTTGTTGTAGACATTGCTCCACTCGGGATGGTGGTTCCATTTCTCCGCCCAGATCGCGGCACGGGTCATCCAGCCGAAGGCATCGGCGAAATTGCTGAACTTGAAAGTCTTGGTGATGGCATCGCGGCCTTCCACCATTTCCCAGCCGGTGGCGAACAGCGGCTCCAGCAGCGGGCCGCGGGTGGCGTCGGACAGTTTTTCCGTCATTCTTGCTCCTCCACATGCGCTTTGCGGAACGGGCCGTAATCGGTCAGGATTTCGATTTCTTCCTCGG
>JABXIA010000179.1 GCA_013373325.1 Paracoccaceae bacterium | reverse complement strand
CGGCGCCCCGCCGGCGGCGGGGCGCCGGGGGCGTTTCGCGGCAGCCGCAGCGCGCCGCAGGCGCGCTGCCGGGCCCAAGGGCACGCGCCGTCTGGCGGCAGCCGGGCGGCGCGCGTCCGCGGGAGCGCCCCCGCTACACGATCCGCGCCGGGATCAGCCCGCGCAGGGAGTTGCCCATATGGACGGCCTTTGCCTCCAGCAGGTCCTGCACCCTCAGCACCTGCTCCAGGCACTGGCCGCTTTCCAGCAGCGTCTGGCGCAACACGCCCGGCAGCAGGCCGCAGCTCAGCGGCGGTGTCACCCTCTTCCCGTCCGCGCGGGTGACAAATAGATTGGTGATGGTGCCCTCGCAGACCTCGCCTTGCTGGTTCAGGAACAGCAGTTCGTCCACCCCTTCCGGCAGCGCTGCCCGCCCGGCGTCATAGAGCGCGCGGCGGGTGGTCTTGTGCTGCAGCCAGAGGTCATCGGCGTTCAGCCGGGTCTGCGCTATGCCAAGCCGCCATTCAGATGGGTTGCTTCCCAAGGGTGCCGTGGTCAGCTCCAATTGCCCCCGTGCGTCCAGCGTCAGGCGGCTGCGCAGCGGGGCCTCGCCAGCGGCCTCACTCAGAACCGCCTCCGCCTGCTTTGGATCGAAGGGGATCCCAAACACCGCCGCGCTGCGCGCCATCCGGGCCAGATGCTGCGGCAAGTGCCGGAACCCCGCGCCCGGATGCCAGCCCAGCGTCTCGATCAGGCGGAAAGCGGGATCGTTCTGGACGGTGTCACGCGGGCGAACCGGGCTTTCCATAGCGCTTCCTCATATTCGGACTCGGCGGTGCTGTCCCAGACCACGCCGCCGCCCACGTTGAGCGTTGCGCGGCCGCCTTCCAGCATCAGCGTGCGGATCGCCACATTGAACTCCGATGCGCCGTCCGGCGCCGCCCAGCCGATGGTGCCGCAATAGATGTCGCGTGCCCAGGGTTCCAGATCCGCCAGGATCTCCATCGCGCGGATCTTGGGCGCGCCGGTGATGGAGCCGCAGGGAAACAGCGCCGTAAAGATGTCCGCAAGCCCCGCATCGGGCCGCAGTTTCGCCCGCACCAGCGACACCATCTGATGCACGGTGGCATAGCTTTCCACCGCAAACAGCTCCGGAACATGCACCGATCCGGTCTGCGCCACGCGGGAAATGTCGTTGCGCAGCAGGTCGACGATCATCAGGTTCTCGGCCCGGTTCTTCTCGTCCTGGCGCAGGAAGTCGCGGCGGCGGGCGTCCTCCACCGGGTCGTCGCTGCGCGGCTGGGTGCCCTTCATCGGGCGGGTCTCGATCACGCCGTCCGCACCGGTGCGGAAGAACAGCTCCGGCGAGCGCGACAGCAGATCCGGCAGGCCGTCCTGTTCGACCAGAACGCCGTAACCGACCGGCTGCCTGGCCTGCAGCGCGGCATAAAGCTCCCCGGCAGTGCCATAGGCATCCGCATCAATCGGGAAGGTCAGGTTGGCCTGATAGATGTCGCCCTTGCCGATGTTGCGGTTCACATGCGCGAAGGCTTCGGCGTAACGGTCATAGGTCCAGCGGGGTGTGATGCTTTCAAGTCCCGCTTCGCCCCCCCGCGGCCGGGCGCTGCCCTCAGTGCCGGACTGGGACGGCGCCTCATATACCCCAAAGCAGATCAGCGGCAGCCGCCGCCCCGCGGGCATCCGCCCGGCCAGCTTCGGCTCCAGCGCATAACCCAGCTCATAGGACGCATACCCCGCCAGCCAGTGCCCGGCCCCCCGCGCCGCATCCAGCGCGGCCAGCGCGGCGGGCACCTCTTCCGGCCCGTCCGCACGGATCACCCGCAGCGGCTGGCTGAACACTGTGCCGGCCCCCATGGGACCCTGATCAAAGCGAATCCGCACCGCAAGCGACTCCCTGAGCTCTTGAGCCCCACATATATCTGTTCGCAATGCGAACAAAAGGGGTGGATGCGGCATTTCCATATCCGTTTCCGATACCCCTTGAACCTTTCGGTGCGGTCCCTATAACGCGGAACAATTTGGGCGCACGCCAGCGCCCGTGAATCAAAGCTGCCCGCGCGTCAATCAAAGGAATATGGCCATGCCTAAAAGAACCGACATCCAGTCGATCATGATCATCGGAGCCGGTCCGATCGTCATCGGGCAGGCCTGCGAGTTCGACTACTCCGGCGCCCAGGCCTGCAAGGCGCTGCGCGAAGAAGGCTACCGGGTCATTCTGGTGAACTCCAACCCGGCCACCATCATGACCGACCCGGGCCTGGCCGACGCCACCTATATCGAGCCGATCACGCCCGAGGTTGTCGCCAAGATCATCGAAAAAGAGCGCCCCGACGCGCTGCTGCCGACCATGGGCGGACAGACCGGCCTCAACACGTCGCTGGCGCTGGAAGAAATGGGTGTGCTGGAGAAATTCGGCGTTGAGATGATCGGCGCCAAGCGCGATGCCATTGAGATGGCCGAGGACCGCAAGCTGTTCCGCGAAGCGATGGACCGTCTGGGCATTGAAAACCCCAAGGCCACCATCGTCACCGCGCCCAAGCGCGAAAACGGCACCGCCGACCTGGACGAAGGCGTCCGCGTCGCGCTGGAAGCGCTGGACGAGATCGGCCTGCCCGCAATCATCCGCCCGGCCTTCACCCTCGGCGGCACCGGCGGCGGTGTGGCTTATAACCGTGACGACTACATCCACTTCTGCCGCTCCGGCATGGATGCCTCGCCGGTGAACCAGATCCTGGTGGATGAAAGCCTGCTTGGCTGGAAAGAGTATGAGATGGAAGTGGTCCGCGACACGGCGG